>BTUC01000087.1:0-20328 GCA_045863575.1 Phycisphaerae bacterium | reverse complement strand
CCCCAGCGGCTTCAGGAACGAAGGATCGGACTGATTGAAAACCGTACCAGGAGTTGTCCCCATTGCACGTTACCTGCCACAATAGGGCGTACTGGGAAGACAGGTACCATCCGCGGCTGGCTATTATGTCGCCGCTGCAGTTCTGATTGTCACAACACCTGGGCTGCCAAGAGCTGTCGCGCAAGTTCGCCCAGCAGGTCGGTGATTGGGACCATGCCATCATTCCCTTCCGCTGCGCATCCGCTGACCAGGCAGCACAGGCCCACCAATACAATACTGAACATTAGTTCTATGTTTCTGTGAAAGGGGCGCACTGCGTTTCGTTTCCTGGGAGGGACGCCTGCGAGTCTGTGGGCAAGTCAGTTCGAGCGTGAGGATGTTCGTGGGAAAAGGCGTGGTAGTACAAACGTATCGTCGATGACGTCGGAACTTCATCGAGTGAGATGCGGAAATGGCAGCGGATGCGATGACGCACTCCCAGCCGCTGGGTCGTAACCGGATCAAAACCGCCGGTGACCCTGCGGCCGTCGGTATCAACTACCTCAGCATGCACATGACCGTACAGCGGAAGGCGATTCAGCGATGGTCGTCTCAGGACGCCGCCAATTTTGTACGCCGGGCCGTCGTCGGCGTCCTCGATCTTCCAGGCGCGAACCCACTGGAAATGGACCGATTGTGAATCCTGGGTGTCGAGTGTTGCTTGTCCGGTCCGGACCAGATCCGTCCGGTCAAGGCCACGGCGTATGTGTGCCTGCATTATCAGTGCAAGCTTCCTACCGCCGACCCGCAAAGAATGATGGCCAATCTTGGCATCGCATCGAGTGAGGCACGAAACAGGACGATCCGAAATTCGGCGGTAGCGTCTGAGACAGGTCGGCCGCCTATATTGTGATGATATATACACATCCGGAAGTGATGTGTTGTCTGCTGAATCCTCCCAGAGCAGGTGAGGGCGAGGCCACTAGTGCTTTCATAACCTATTTATAAACAAAAGGTAATGTAGATTAGGGCCGATGAGGTCCTCGCCGTTTGCCTTTCGGTCCTTAGACGCCTATATTGTGAATAGTAATTCACATAAAGGTAGCCATGCGTGCTGAGAAGCTGAATACCGAGGTCCGGCAGGAGCAGATCGCCGAGGCAGCCCTCGCGTTAGTGGCCGGGCAGGGCATGAAGGCACTGAGTATTGCCCGGGTGGCTCGGCGAGTCGGTGTGGTGCCGTCGGCTATCTACCGGCACTACCGCAGCAAGAACGAGGTGCTGGACGCGATGCTGGACCTCATTCGGGGCCGTCTGCTGGCGAACGTGGAGGCAGTTTGCGCGGAGAGTAGCGACCCGCTGGAGCGCCTCCATCTTCTGCTCCGGCGCCACATCAAGCTGCTTCGTGATAACCAGGGTATTCCACGCGTGGTCTTCTCGCAGGAGCTCCACCACGGCGACACCCAGCGAAAGGCACGGATGTACGCACTCATCCGCGAGTATCTCGGCCAGGTCGCAGAGATCGCATGCGATGGTCAGCGGAACGGGCAGATCCGCTTGGAGTTCACGCCCGAGTCCATCGCGATGATGTACCTGGGTATTGTTCAGCCCGCAGCACTGCTGTGGGACTTCAGCGATGGCAACTTCGATGTCACGCGGCACGCGGATCAAGCATGGCAGATTCTGGATGCGGCCATTCGTGATATGGACGCACCCAAGTCATCGGACGTTAAACCACCAAGGCGATTCAAGCAAAAGGAGAAATGAGATGAGAGCCAGAGATGGAATTTGGGCAACGTGGGTTGTTGCGGTCATCACGTTGGGAGTTCTTGCGTTCTTTCCGCAAACAGTTCTAGCCCATTGCGACACATTGGACGGTCCGGTCGTGATGGCCGCGAAGCAAGCCCTCGAAGCACGTGATGTCACGCCCGTCCTCAAATGGGTCCAGGAGGACGATGAGTCAGAAATCCGTGGGGCATTCAAGAAGACACTTGTGGTGCGCATCCAGAGTGAGGACGCTCGTGAGCTGGCCGACATGTACTTCTTTGAGACGCTCGTTCGCGTTCATCGGGCCGGCGAAGGTGCGCCCTACACAGGCTTGAAGCCAGCCGGTACTGATCCTGAGCCAGTCGTCACGGCTAGCGATGAGGCATTGGAAGACGATTCTGTGGATGCATTGGTCAAGATGGTAACTGAGGATGTGGAGAACGGCATCCGGAAGCGTTTTGCCCATGCGAGTCAGGCCAGAAAGCATGCGAACGAGACAGTAGAAGCAGGCAGGGAGTTCGTGAAGGCGTACGTCGAGTTCGTGCATTACGCAGAGGGATTGTACGAGGCCGCCGGGTCTGTGCATGCACACGGCGACGAACGCGAACCGGTCACGGCCAAGCAAGCACATGAACACGGGCAAACAGATACCGGTGAAGCACGCAAGCACGGCGGTCCACAAGAGCGAAAGGAAGAACACCATGAAGGCCACTGATATCATGAAGGCTGAGCACAGGACCATCGAACGGGTCCTGGAATGCCTCGCAAAGGCGAGTGCCCAGGTTGAAGCACCTGATGTGCTGGATGGCGATTCGATCCGCAAGCTGCTCGAGTTCTTTCGAGACTTCGCGGACCGCTGCCACCACGACAAGGAGGAAAAGCGTTTCTTTCCCGTGGCCCGCCATCGTGGTGTAGGGTGCCCGCCCGGTGATATCGACATCCTGTTGGACGAGCACGAGCAGGGCCGGAGTCACGTTCGCGCGATGGCGGAGGCATTGTCCGAGGCGGAGCAGGGTGACGCGTCAGCGAAAGCTCGCTTTCGTGAGAACGCGCGCCAGTATATTGCATTGTTGTCGGAGCATATCCGCAAGGAAGACGATTGTCTGTTTCCGACTGCTGACAACCTGCTGACCGCAGACGACCAGGAATCGCTCACGCACGCTTTTGAAGCAATCGAACGCGAGGAGATGGGCACTGGAACGCATGAACGCCTGCACGCACTGGCCGATGAACTATGCAAGAAGTGGAGCGTGCCGACGGCCGAAGGCTGAGGGCCTTGCCGGCTGCCCATCGTAGCGCAATCGCTCTCGGCTGGAAGCACAAAAGACCCATGCGAGCGGTATTCGGGCGGTGAGTGCGAATAACTATTCGGCTCGTATCGTACAGAACGCGGTTCCGAGGAACGAGCGATGAGGCTAAAGATCCCCCCAAGCATCCGCAAGTGGCTTATTCTCATTCCGATTCTTCTGGGCATCGGCGTGTTCGCATGGCTCATGTTTCACGGCGGTGAGCCGGAGAAAAAGTTGCCGGGGGAGGCCGCCCGTGTCCTTCGTGTTATCGAGGTGCGGCGAGTGGACGTCGTTCCTCGCGTACTGGGGTACGGGACGGCGAGGCCCTCGCAGATATGGCGCGGTGTTGCGGAAGTCGAAGGCCGCGTCGTGGAGGTCCACAAGGAGCTGAAATCCGGTGCGTTCCTCAAGACTGGCGAGGTGGTGCTGAAGATCGACCCGCGGGAGTACCAACTCACGGTCTCGCAGCTCGAATCGGAAATCGCCGCAATTGAGGCGAAGCTGGCTGAGTTGGCAGCGCAGGAGGAGAATGATCGGGCGTCGCTCGAGATTGAGGAATCGTCTCTCCAACTCGCGAAGACTGACTTTGATCGGGTTCGCAACCTGATAGAAAGTGGTGCAGCCGCAGCAACCGAGGTGCGCGACGAGGAACGGACGTACCTTGTGCAAAAGCAGAAAGTCCAGGCGCTGCGGAACGTACTCCGCCTCATTCCCAAGCAACGCAACACGTTACGGGCGTCGCTGGCGGTCGGAAACGTCCGCCTGGAACAGGCACGCCTCGATCTTGACAAGACCGTCATACACACTCCTTTTGACTGCCGCCTGGCCGATGTCGAAATCGAGAAGGGACAGTTCCTGAAGGCTGGCGAGGTCCTATTCAGAGCGGACGGCACGGACGCCACTGAGGTTGACGCCCAGGTCTCGATCGATCGCGCCCGCAACTTGTTACCGCCCCACGCAGGAGAGCAACTCGGGGGCATCCCTGACATGGAGACACTGCGTGAGCTTTTCGATGTCGATGTGACCGTGCGAATGCGTATCGGAGATTTCGCCGTAGAGTGGCCGGCCCGTTTCGTTCGCCTTCGGGAGCTGATCGACCCGGTCACGCGCACTCTAGCGTTTGTTGTGGCTGTCGACAAGCCTTACGAGCAAGCCATTCCTGGGCAACGGCCCCCGCTTGTCAAAGGCACCTTCTGTGAAGTTGAACTGCGCGGCCAGCCTCTGCCCGAGTACGTTGTCATCCCACGTGCCGCCCTGCATGAGAGGCATGTCTATCTGGCCGATGCCCACAACCGTCTCCAACGGCGTCCGGTCAAGGTTCTATTCGCACAGTCTGATTTTCTGTGCATCGAGAGCGGACTCGACGCGGGCGATCGCGTCATTGTCTCTGACCCGACGCCGGCCATCGAGGGCATGCTCGTCGAGTCGGTCGAGGATGAGCGGCTTGGCGCCGCAATTCTCTCGCAGGTGCGTGCTGGGACGGATGCACCATGATCCGATACTTCGCGAGACACCCGACCGCCGCCAACTTGCTGATGCTGATCTTCCTGGTCATTGGCCTCCTCAGCATTCGGAGTCTGCGTCGCGAAACGTTTCCCGACTATCAGCCTGATGAGGTGGAGATCTGTGTTCCATATCCCGGGGCTACGGCAGAAGAGATCGAAGCTGTTGTCTGTCAGCGCGTCGAAGACGCCCTGGACAACGTACGCTTTGTGAACGAGCTGCGTAGTGAGGCGCGCGAGGGGCTGGGGGTTGTGACGGTCGAGATGGACGACGGCGCTGACTTCACAACTTTCAAGGACGAGATCGATACGGCTGTCGCCGCGATTGACGATTTTCCTGAAGAAGTCGAAGACCCGGTCATCGAGGAGTTACACACGACGGACCTTGTGCTCTCATTGCTGGTGTCGGGACCGATGACGGCGCCGGACTTGAAGGCTTACGCTGAAGAGCTCAAAGACCGGCTCCAGGAGTTGCCGGACATCTCCATGGTGACCCTGGTCGGTTTCTCCGACCACCAGTTCCGCGTCGAGTTGTCGGCCGATGCGCTTATGCGCCACAACCTGTCGGTCTCGGACGTCGCCGGCGTGATCAGTCGGCAGAGCGTGGATCTCCCCGTCGGCACCATCGAAACGCGCGAGCGGGACATCCTGGTGCGGTTTGTCGAACAGCGAACGTCGGTTCAGGAACTGGAGGATCTGGTCCTGATCGGGGTGCCGGGCGGCGCGGAGTTGCGGCTACGCGACCTGGGTCAGGTCATCGACCTATTTGAGCTCGGCGAGGATCAGGTCGTGCTCAATGGGCGGCGTGCAGCATTATTGAACATCGAGAAGACGAAGAACCAGGATACCATCCGTGTCGCAACCGAGGTAAAGGAACTCCTTGATGTCGAGCGGGCGCGATATCCCAACGTGGAGATTCAGATAACCCAGGATCAGTCCACGCTTGTCAGCGATCGCCTGGAGATGCTGATCACCAACGGCTGGCAGGGAATGCTGCTTGTCTTCTTGACCATGTGGCTGTTCTTCAACCTGCGATTGTCATTCTGGGTCGTCATGAGCCTTCCGGTATCGTTCCTCGGCGCCTTCTTCTTCGCACCGCACCTGGATCTGACCATCAACCTGATGACCATGGTCGCCTTGCTCCTTGCCCTCGGCCTGCTGATGGACGACGGCATAGTCATTGCCGAGAACATTGCGACGCACCGTGCCAAGGGCAAGCCGGCGCTCCAGGCCTCCATCGACGGCGTAAACGAGGTCGCCGGCGGCGTGCTTTCGTCGTTCCTTACTACCATCTGTGTGCTTGGTCCCCTGGCATTCCTGGCGGGGAACATCGGCAAGGTGCTACTGGTCGTGCCGGTCATGTTGATTCTCGTCATGTCGGTGAGCCTGGTGGAAGCCTTCATGATTCTGCCCAATCACCTGGCTCACGCGCTGCACAACGTGGAACCCGGCCAGGAAGGTCGCTTCCGCCGATATTTCGACTCTGGCATGGAATGGGTGCGCGAGAATCTTCTTGGTCGTACGATCGACGTGTTGATTCGTTGGCGCTACCTGTGGTTAGGAACGGTTGTCCTTGTGTTCCTCGCGGCAGTCGGAGTCTTCGCCGGCGGCGTGGTCAAGTTTCAGGCATTTCCCGACATGGATGGGGACGTCGTCGTGGCGCGCGTCCTTATGCCTCCCGGAACGCCGCTGGAGAAGACAGAAGCTGTAGTTGATCAGATTACAGACGCACTGGGGGAGGTGAATACGCAGTTCGCTCCCCTTCAACCGGATCAGCAGGATCTGGTCGAGACCGTGTATGTGCAGTTCAATATCAACAAGGATGCCTTCGAAGCCGGTCCGCACGTGGCAACGGTGTATGTTGATCTGCTTGCAGCGGAAGTGCGCGATGCGCGACTCGATGATATCATGCACGCTTGGCGGGAGCGTGTCGGACCAGTTCCGGATGCTCTGAGTGTCGTCTATGCGGAGCCGGCGCTGGGCCCGGCTGGACAGGGAATCGAGATTCGGCTGCAAGCACACGACCTTGGTCGGCTCAAGGCGGCGTCGCTCGAGATGAAGAACTGGCTGGACGCCTTCAAGGGCGTTCACAACCTGGCCGAGGACCTGCGGCAAGGCAAGCCCGAGTTACGCCTTCGTCTGCGAGAAGGCACGCTCGGACTCGGGCTGGACGCGGCAACCGTGTCGCGCCAACTCAGGGCCGCGTTTCAAGGAATGACGGCGGACGAAATCCAGGTCGGCTCAGAGTCGTATGAGATTGACGTCCAGTTGGACCCGGCGAGCCAGGACAGCCTGGAAGATCTGGACTATTTCCGCTGCACCCTGCCGGATGGACGGCAGATTCCGTTAGCGGCCGTCGTTGAGATCGAGCGTGCAGCGGGATGGTCACGAATTGCCCGAGTTGATGGCCGGCGCACGGTCACGGTCCGCGGCGACATTGATTCGCGCCAGACCAACACGGTCCAGGTGATTTCGCGTCTGGAGCGTGACTTCCTGCCCGAGTTGAGGATGCGCTACCCCGATATCAAGGTGTCGTTTGAAGGCGAGATCAAGGAGGCCGGGATCACGAAGGCCTCAATGCTGCGTGGCTTGCTCATCGGCGCCATCGGGGTCTTCGTTCTGTTGAGCTTTCAGTTTCGGAGTTACATCGAACCCTTGATTGTCATGGCGGCCATTCCATTCGCGCTGATCGGCGTCATCGGCGGGCATCTTGTCATGGGGATCGACATCAGCACGCCGAGCATGCTCGGCTTTGTCTCACTCGCCGGCGTGGTCGTGAACGATTCGATTCTCCTGGTTCTGTTTCAGAAGATGCAGCGCGGCGCGGGCAAGGATGTGTATGCCTCCGCGGCCCAGGCCAGTCGACAACGGTTCCGCGCGATCACGATTACCTCGCTCACGACGATGGCGGGCCTGTCGCCGCTTCTGTTTGAAAGGAGCCTTCAGGCGCAAGTGCTCATCCCGTTGGTCGTCAGCATCGTGTTCGGGCTGCTTGCCTCGACCGTACTTGTGTTACTCGTGATCCCCTGTCTGTATGTGGTGTTGGAGGACCTTGGTCTTGTCTCTGCGATCGAATCGCGGGCCAAGTGATTTCCCAGAATCGGCTGGTCGATGCCATATGACAGCTGCCGACATTAGGCTGCTTGCTCGCGGAGGTGACCTTCGCAGTCGCTGGACACCTGATGAAAGTGGAGTTGCGGATTGTCGTCAGTCTCAAGCCGGTCTGACACCGTCTTCACATTGCACCTTACGCGAAGGTCAGGCTCTCGCGGCGCCCTGGCCACCACGAAACAGACGTTCTGGGCCCAGATGCGGCTATCGGCAACGAGGCCTCCGGGGTATCATTTGAGCTAGGCAAGCTGATTGTACGTGCGAAGCGAGGTGAACTGATGTCTTCGAAAACGACATGGGCAGACTTATGGGTCGATTGGTTCTTCGTCCACTTTCACCATATTGCATTGGTTGCCATGGCGGTCGCGATCGTAGTCATCAGCACCATCACCTGCCAGTTGAAGCACAGCGTGACCGCAGTTGAAGAGAGCATCACGGAGCAACTTCGGTTTCGCCCTCGCCCTTCATCAGGGGGTATCGTATCAGGCGAACCGCCCGACACCAGCGGGCGTCAATTGGTATACGTGCCAGCACACTCTCACGCCTATGGAGGTGAAGGTGAGGCGTTGCTCCTCACGGTTACCTTGAGTGTGCGCAACATCGACGTACACTTACACATACGAGTGCACAGCATCAAGTACTTTGACACGAACGGCGAACTTCTCAAGGAGTTTCTGCCTGAACCGGTGACTCTGAGTCCACTGGAAACGGCGGAGTATCTGGTGCCCGAGTCAGACATCAGCGGCGGATCGGGAGCGAACTTCGTCGTGGAGTGGTCCGGCGAGACCGATGTCAACATCCCGATCATTGAAGCCCTCATGATCGGCTCCAGCGGCGGCCAGGGAATATCATTTGTGCAACGAGGATCGCCAATCAACGCCGGTCAAGCTAATGAGGAAAATCCCAGTCAACCCTGACGACTGTCGCCCGCCACGATCGTGGTAACGTTGCGCCAGCTTGTATGTTGGACGTCTCTATGCGTCACCGTCAGGTGTGATTTGTTGACTTGTTGAGGATTCGTCGTGTGAGGTGAGCCAGTCCTCCAAGTGGGCGCCCAGGCTGTTGCCGATCTGCTCTTCATCTCCGATAACGACATGGGCCCCGGCCATCGTCAGGTCGCTCACATGCAATTGGTAGCGCGAGCGGACCACCACATGGGCATGCGCTGCCAGGCGACGAATCTGCTCAAGGATGCGCACGGCGGCTTGATGGTGAGGAACGGTGATGACTATGACTTTCGCGGATTGCAGCCTTGCGTGTTCCAATACGTCGATCTGTGTAGCATCTCCCACCTGGCCGCTGAAGCCAAGCGACATCGCTTTCCTCACACCCTCACGATTAAGATCGACAACCAGCACGCGATCGGGTCGGCCGAGGAGCATTTGCCCCGCTATTTGGCCGGCCGGGCCGAAGCCAATGATCACGATATCCGGCGCGCTCTCACGACCGTCTGACTTGAGTACTGCGGACGGCGGCGAGCCGGATAGAAACGAAGCGAAGCGCCTGCCGATCGACGACGCCTCAGGGAGAACAAGCGAACTCACGATGAGCGTCACGATTGCGACTGAGACGATGAGAAGGTATGTGTTGTCGCCAATGACACCGTTGGCCCGTCCTATACTCCCGAGGACAAATGCAAACTCGCCAATCTGCGCTAGACATATACCCGTGCTGGCGGCAATGCGAGCGGGCCCAGACCAACGACGGTAGCCAGAACTGATGTCACCAGTACCTGAAGGATACCGGCGAGAAGGATTGTGGCCCCTAGCTTCTTGACCCTACGCCCAGCTTGTCCGCTGCGGCCTTGGTATTGGCAGCTAGCTTCTCAGTGTTTACCGGCAGGAGCCGGAGAATCTGCCAGATCTCCGAGGAGTCCAGGCCGCTGACGAGTTCGGCCACGATGGCGGGATGCCCCTCTTCGCAGAATCGCCGAAGGGTCTCGTTTTCACCCGCCGTAAGCAGTTCACGGAGTTCAGGTACGAGAAGGATCTGTTTCATGGCTGCCTTCCTTTAGTCCAACAGCGGGGCCGCAGGAGCGGAACGGACAAGGCCAGAAGGCAGCCGGAGGGTGGGAGTCAAGGTTAGACCATCTCACCTCCCGCCGCCAGGCTCGTTCCGCGCAGTTCGGCCGGTCTGGTACTACACGGGTCGGGATCGTCACCCGCGGGTTCTGTAGCGATCAGACTGCTGCTGCCACATTCGTCCATGGTTACGCGCACCTCAACAACACGCTCTGCCCAGCCCCACGGCGGGGCCGGATCAAGCCCGCGAACATATCGCCGGGCGACCCAGGCAGCAAGCGGGCCATTCGGGCGATTCCGGCGACGGTGGACTTGCCGAGACGCGGGAATGGGTGTAGTCTCAGACCGGCGATGGAGTCCGCCTTCAACCGGCCGCGTAGGCCTGATGACTCCTACCAGCGATCCTGGTGGGAGCATCTGCGCCGGCTACACCCCACCCTGATCATCTCGCGTACCGATGAGCCGGCCCGGGTGTGCTGACGTGTGGCGATTCAGTCTCATTTTCATCGGCGGCGGCTGTGGATGCCTGTTACGTTATGTGGTGGCCGGCTGGGCCCAGAGGCTTGGTAATGGCTCCTTCCCCAGCGGCACGCTGGCGGTGAATCTGATCGGCTGCCTGCTCATCGGCTTCCTGGCGTCCTTGTTGACGGGACCCTATCTGATCCGGGAGCAATACCGGCTGGCGATCCTGGTCGGCTTGCTGGGCGGATTCACCACCTTCTCCACCTACAGTTGGGAAACGGTATCATTGACGAATGACAGGGAGTTCATTCAGGCCGTGCTCAACGTTTTGGTCAGCAACGGCGCCGGGCTTATCGCGGCGTGGCTGGGCAGTCGGGTGGCGCTGGCGATGTACGGTTCATAAAGTGGAGTCCGTGACATGAAGATCCCGGAAATCGGTTATCTGCTCCGTGTTTTCATTGGTGAATCCGATCACTGGCACGGAAAGCCTCTGTACGAAGCGATTGTGCTGAAGGCCCGCGAGTTGCACTTGGCCGGTGCGACGGTACTTCGCGGACCGATGGGTTTCGGCGCGCATAGTCGGATGCATACCGCCAAGATCCTGCGACTGAGCGAAGACCTGCCCATCGTCATCGAAATCGTGGACGCCAAGGAGAAGATCGACGAGCTGACGCCGTTCATCGATGAGACGGTCGAGGAAGGTCTCGTGACGCTGGAGCGCGTCCAGGTCATCAAGTACCGCGCAAACGGCATTGATAAGAAGACGTGAGGGTCCAGGACAAGGTTATGGGACATCATGACGTCCCGGAAGAACATCGGTCGACCAACCAGGAGTCGTGATCCGCAGATCATCCGCGAGGAACTCCTGCGGCCCAGCCACTATCTCGGCTACGACCGCGACGAGATGGGTTGCTATTTCCTCGGCCGGGAAGCCTTCGATCTGGCGGAAGGCCAGTTTCGTCGAGCAGCCTGGCTCAATCCGTACGAGGCGAGCTTCAAGGTGCATTGGGCAGTGTCGCTGATCAAGCTGAACCGCAAGGACGAAGCGCGAAGAGTCCTGGCCGAAGTGCTGCAAGCGAACCCAAATGAGGAAGCGGCCATCCGGTTGTGGCACCGGCACTGGCCTGACGATAGTCCGCCGCTGGCGAGCCACGAGAACAAGCCATGCGACTTCTAATCATCTCTGATATCCACGCCAATCCCTGGGCCCTCGCCGCCGTGGAGCAGGACGCCGGGCAGTTCGACCACGTCATCTGCGCCGGCGATGCGGTCAACTACGGACCGGCTCCCACGGTCACCATCGAGTGGCTCCGTCAGCATGGGGCAATCACTGTTCGCGGAAATCACGACCATGCCGTCGCCTTCCATGCTGATCCGAAGGCCAGCCTGGCCAAGCAGCCCTTGGCCTTAGCCATGCGAGACTGGACCCGCGCCCAACTTGGTCCGGACGACTTGGCGTGGCTGGCCCGGTTGCCGCTGAGCCTGCGATGGGAGATCGGTGGCGTTCACTTCGCGGTGACGCATGCGACGCCCATCGACCCACTCTACGACTACCGTCTGACTCCCCGGGGTTGCGATGCGATTCTCGACGACGTCGACGGCAAGGTCCAGGCCGATGTGCTTGTCGTGGGTCACACGCATTTCCCGCTGATCCGTCGCCACGGAAACCTGCAGATCGTCAATCCCGGCTCGCTCGGTCAGCCGCTCGATGGTGACGCGCGGGCACCGTACCTGCTGTGGGAAGATGGCGTGATCCACGCCCGCCGAGTCCGATACGACATGGAACCGACGCTCGGCGCGCTGCGCCAACTGCCGGTCGACGCGGCCGTCCGAGATGAACTCGTGGCCATGCTGCAGCAGGCGAGCATTTCACCGACATCGATGACGGGGACGGAGGAGGTTCCCGTATCAGACAGCATTCTGGAAAACAGGGAACAAGGAGTAAGACATGAGCCGCAAGATCAGTAAAGTCCAGGCGATGGAAATCCTGGATTCCCGAGGGAACCCGACACTCCGCGCATTCGTCACGCTCGATAACGGCATCGCCGTATCCGCATCCGTGCCGTCCGGCGCTTCGACAGGTGAGAATGAGGCCGTCGAGTTGCGAGACGATGACAAGAAGCGATACGGCGGCAAGGGTGTGCTCAAAGCAGTCGCGAACGTCAACGACACGATCGCTCTCAAGCTGGTCGGTATGGACCCGGCGCGCCAGGCCGAGATTGACCGGCTGATGATTGAACTTGACGGCACGCTCAATAAGGGCAAGCTCGGGGCGAATGCGATCCTCGGCGTCTCCATGGCGGTGGCTCGGGCGGCAGCCGCGGCGGTCGATCTGCCTCTGTATGCCTATCTGGGGGGGACCGGTGCGTTCCGACTGCCGGTACCCATGATGAACATCCTGAACGGCGGCAAGCACGCGGACAATAGCGTGGATTTCCAGGAGTTCATGTGCATGCCGGTAGGCGCCCCGACGTTCGCCGAGGCCCTGCGCTATGGGACCGAAACGTTCCATGCCCTCAAGTCGATCCTGCACAAGAAAGGTTACGCCACGAGCGTCGGCGACGAGGGCGGGTTCGCACCTGACCTCAAGAGCAATGATGAAGCTTGCGAAGTGATCGTCGAGGCCATCGAGGCGGCCGGCTACAAGGCCGGCCAGGATGTGGCTATCGCGCTCGACCCGGCGGCCAGCTCCTTCTTCGAGGACGGCGCCTACCAGCTCTCGAAGTCCGGCCAGGGCAAGAAGAACAGCGCCGAGATGACCGCGTTATACAAAGGCTGGGTGGAGCGGTACCCGATCGTATCGATTGAAGATGGCCTCGCCGAGAACGACTGGGCGGGCTTCAAGCAGCACACAGCCGCGTTGGGCTCGCACATCCAGATCGTCGGTGATGACCTGTACGTGACCAACACCCAATTCATCGAGCGCGGCATCAAGGAGCAGTCCACGAATGCGGTGCTCATCAAGTTGAACCAGATCGGCACGGTGACCGAGACCATCGAGGCTATCGAGATGTGCCGCAAGGCGGACTGGGGCTTCGTCGTGTCGCACCGCTCGGGCGAGACCGAGGACGCCTTCATGGCCGACTTTGCCGTGGCCATGGGCGGCGGTCAGATCAAGACCGGTTCCGCGTGCCGTAGCGAGCGGATCGCCAAGTACAACCGGCTGCTGGAGATCGAGGCGGAACTGGGCAAGGCGGCAGCGTTCAGCAACCCGTTTGCGGACAAGGGCTGAGAGTGATCCAGTGTGGGCTACTGATTGGATTCAGGTGGTGACGCTCATCGCGAGCGCCCTCGCTGCCTCTGGCGTCGCGGCCGTGGCCGGCTTCGGCGGCGCGGTCCTGCTGCTGCCGGTGCTTGTCTGGGTGTTCGGCGTGCGTGATGCGGTACCGATCCTCACGGTCGCACAGTGTGTCGGCAACGGTTCTCGGGTTGCGAGTGGGTCAAAAGTGGGTCGCCACCTGCCAACCACCTGTTTTCAACTTGTCATCGACTTGCCAACCACCTGGAAACCTCATTTTCGGCCTCAATAATGACCGTAAGCCCTGTGTTCACAAGGCCTTGCGTGCGGCCATTCGCTTTCCCAAGCCGGACGTCGTGGGGTTGAATCACATCGTCCGTCGGGAAGCGGGGATCCCGAGGCCATCCGAAACCAGCTTTGGCGGCCAACCGCTCAATCCAAAAGGAGAACCCCCGTTCCGTCCATCGCTGAAGCGAGGCCATGTTGCCCCAAGCAGGTGTTCCAATCTCGTGGGCCAGTCAAGCGGGTGCATGCCAGGGGACTCAGGAGGGTGCGGATGACATGGGAGCAGTATCGCCGGATCGGGTGCCTACGTGTGTCGGTCGATGGTGCCTACACAGGGTGTCCTGCGGCTGGAAAAACCGCTGCTCTGCGCCGCCGAAACGGGCAAGCAGCGGTGTGAAAAACCGCTGCCCACCGCAAATCGGAGCCGAAATCCATGTAGGCACTTTCGCCGGATAATGTAGGCACCTGTTCGGGGGCTCTTATTTGACAAGGGTTTACAAGCGGAAAAGAGTGGTTACAAAACCGCTGCTCTGCCGACTGAGCTACGGTGGCAATGGGGCTTCCGTACGATACTGGCTACGGGAAACTGTATCTGGAAGACAGTAGGTTGGCAAGAAAACGCCTGCTGAAGCGCAGATCGGGTCCCGAAGGCGGCCAGGAGAACCGCTGCTCTGGATGATTATTCCATCCTTCGCTGACCAGATGAGCCAGGAGGAGCGCTCGGCGGAATTGGGCGACGCGGATCGTAAACCCGGTGCACAGAGGCCATAATGTCCTGCGCTGAGGCCGAGTGGGCGTGTGTTGGGAGCATTTCATGTCAACGGTCCGGTTCTGCCATCATCGGGGCCCGCCCATCGTCGGGATCATGCTCTTCTGTACTGTGAACATGGTCTCCGCCCGAGCGGAATCCTTGCCGCGCTTTTTCAAATCGGCCTACGGGGACGCGCGGGATGAACTGGCCCGGAAGGCCAGGAAGTTCGACGTCGATGATCCCACGTGGCAGCCGATCCTCAGGCCCGCCGGCGAGGCGGCCGGCGAGACATCCGTGGTAGTGCGCTTTCCTGGCCCGGCCAGGGCCTACCCGGTTCGGTTCGGCATCCCCCTGGGGCAGGTGGTCTCCTGCGCGAACGTGGCGGTCTACGATGAACAGGGCCGGCCGCTGGCCGTGGACGTTTTTCCGCTGGTCAACTTCAAGACCTGCCCGCGCCACTGGGTCCTGGTCTGCCTGGTGCTTGATTCGCCCGACGCCGGAGATCGAAAGCTGTCCATCCGCTGGGGCCCCCAGATCCGACGACCACCGCCTGCAACAGAGCTGAAGGTCGAGAAGTCCGGCGATTCGCTCACCGTTCGCGGGGGCCGACTCACCTTTTCGCTTTCGCCGGACAAGCTCCTGTCCGACATCCGACTCACCGACGGCGAGGAGGAATACGCGCCAAATGGCTGCTCCATCGGCTTCACGCCCGAAGCGGGGTCGCACCTGAAGCGCCGGCCGGGCAGGATGACGACCCTGTTTGACGGGCCGCTTCACAAACATTTCCGCATCGAATCTACGGTTCTGGAGGATCGGTTCAAGACGCACTTCGAAGTGCAGACCTTCTCTGACAGCCCCTACCTGCTCATCGCTTCCCGCTTCATCAATGAGAGCGGTCAGTCCTATCGATTGAGTGATCTGCGGCCCTTAGCGCTGGAGCCCGGTCAGACCGGTCGATTCGCCGCGTCCGTCGGCGGGCGGGACGATGTCCCCGTGAAGTGTGATCGGCAGGTTGCCATCCGCCAGCGCGTGGATGACTGGTCCATCGTGGCCGATGATCAGGTCAGGGCGAACGGCAGGGGGGATGCGCCCGGCGACTGGGCGCGGTTGAGCACCGGCCCAAGCGCGCTCACCCTGATCGTTCCGGACTTCCAGGGTTTCGGGCCAGGTGATCCCGACCTGGAATCCAGCCTCTCCGCGGCCACCGACGGTGAGATGTTCCTCAATCATTACGGCTCGTTTCCGGCCGATGCTGGCGGAACCATCACTTTCTGGGGCACCGCGGCGCGAACGTTCCGCCTGGTGCTCCACCTCGGGCCGAATAAGCTGACGCCGGCCTCGGTTGTTGATGTGGCTCGCGAGCGGCCGCACGTCATTTATGATCCGGAGTTCCTGGCCGCACAGGGCGTATTCAACGAACAGCGGATCACGGACCTGTACGCCGAGCCCTCGCTGGAGGCCGCACGGTATTTCGATCGCACCCGGGCTGGCCGTCATGATTACCCGCGGACCGGACGCGGCATGCCTCCCCACAAGAGTGAGGGCGAATTTCATCCCTACACGGATACGGGCGGAATGCTCTTCGGCGAGGTGTGGCAGTACGCGTCAACGAATCCGGAGTCCGTCGCAGGGACGTTGGCCAAGGCGAGGGAGCCGGAAGGCAACCTGCCCGCCTGGTACGAGCCGGAGAAGCGGGAAGGCTCATCGACCTACCGATGCGGCGATCATACGCTGGCCCTGGCACTCAGCTACCTGCGTACGGGTGACCGCGACGTCTTCGAGATCTTCCAGGACCACGGCCTCCTCTATGCGGACTGGGCGATCGCCCACCCGGAAGGTTACTGCCACTACTACTGCGACTGGCGGGCCGGTGTGCATGCGTACAGCCGTCTCGCGGGCCCATTGATGAGTTATCTCATCGAAGGGGATCCGTGGTACTACGAGGTTACGGAACAGATGGCCGGGTACCTGGTCCGAAGCTGGAATGGGAAAGAGCATCCCCAGGATCAGCAGACCCGCTCAGCGTACCCGGTCCGTGGTCTGACCTGGCTGTATGAAGTCAACGGCCATCGCAGCTACTGGAACAACGCGGTGGATCTGGCCCTGTGGTTCATGCAGACGGGCCTGGAGTCCGACGGCTCCGTCCGCGGGTTCGCGAATCACAGCGGCTACCGCCGCATCTCGCCGTTGTATGCGGGTTACACGTTGTGCGGGCTGATACCGCTTTATGAAAGATGCCCGCACCCCGAACTGTTCCAGGTCCTGCGTCGTTGCGGCGAGTGGTTGCTCACCTGCCAGGGCACGATGCAGGACAAGGAGGGCGCGGGAACCTGGCCGCGCGACACAATTCTGCAGGAGCGCACGAACTTCGGTCCTGGCAACGTCGGCTCCGCTACGCTGTGTGCCGAAATCCAGACGTACCTGGCTCAGACGACCGGCGAGCAGCGGTTCTTCTATTCGGGTGCGGCCGCCTGGGCCAACCTGGTCACCGGCACGCGTCACCGGCAGATCAAGGGTGGCTTGCCGATGCAGTTGGGCAGTGCGACCAGCACCGGCACGTGGTCGGACAAGTTCCCGATCTATCTGCACCGGCTGCCGGCCGTTGCCGAGCAGTTGCAGCTCCCCTTTGTCATCGAGGGCGTCTACGACGGCGATCCCACCAGGGACTCGCCGGTGGTCGTGTTTGCGGCCGCCGGAGGCCGGTTCGAGAAGGAGGTCTTCCGGCAGCCGCTCTATGCGGCCAACACGTCGGAAGTGACGATTCACATCTGGTGCCCCCGTCCGCCCGCAGAGGCGGACTACGCCGGCAGCCGCGTCCCGATGAAGTATGACGAGACGACGAAAGTCGCCCGCGTCACGCTGCCGGCCGGCTCGAAGCCCGGCGAACTGCGTGTGTCCTTCGATTGATCTCCGGGTCTGTTGGGATAGGTCTCAACGCCCAGGCAGGTTGTCGTAAACCAGATAGGCCCCGCTGACGGCCAGCAGCACGCTGACCGTCCGGTTGAAGGTGGTCGGCGACATGCGGCGGTTCAGGACCGAGCCGAGCCAGATGGTCAGCGGCACGAAAGGCACCAGCCAGAGACTTTTGATCAGCGCCTCACGCGTCAGCACACCGATCGACGGGCTGGCGTAGAGGGGGATGCGAAGCGTGTTGAACACAATGTAGAACCGGGCGCTGGTCCCCACGAACTCCCGGCGGTCCATGCGCTGGGCCAGCAGGTAAATGGCTGTGACCGCTCCCGCGGCATGCGCGATCAGTGAACAGACGCCACCGACGATCCCGAAAGGTGCGGCCGAGAGCCAGGTGGGCCGCCACGCCGGCCGCTCCTGGTGGGCGGCAAGGTTCCGGGCCATCCTGGCCCGCGCGATCTCCAGAAGGACAAAACCGATCGACAGGCAGCCGACGAACAGTTTCATCGTCCGGTCGTCGATGCGTCCCAACAGCAGGTAACCCACCCCCAGCCCGACACACATCCACGGTGCCAGAAGGGCGATCGGCCGCAGCGACCACTCCTTCGGGTACATGCGGATCGTGAAGATGTCGCACAGGATCAGCAGCGGCATCCAGATCCCCAGGGCCAGCTTGCCGGGCGAGACCAGCATCATCAATGGTATGGCCAGCACGGCGACGCCCCCGAAGCCGCCCTTCGAAATGCCGGTCATCGAGAAAGCCAGCAGCGCAGTCAGGATGTAAACGGCCGGGTGGCCCTCGTAGCCCTCAGGAAGGATGTACTGCATGTTCTCCCGCACTACCACAAGTACCAGTAAATCATGACCCAGGCGATCGCAAAGAGGCCGAACCAGAAGGCGCTCGACTTGTACCACGGCCGGGGCAGGTCTGCACTGAATTCCTTCACCAGACCCGGGCGCCAGAGAAACGGCAGCCACTGAGACTCGGCCGGCGGGGCGGTGAGCAGTGATACGATGACGATTCCAGCGATGGTCAACACCTGCGCGATGAATGCCAGGTACAGCCAGTTCAGGGTCAGTCCCGCCGCCTGGGCGACTGCGACCGTGGCCAGCTGGATCAACAGGCCGCCGATGATGCCGAACAACCCCCCGGCATAGTTGGCGCGCTTCCAGAGCACGCCCATGAGCGCTACGGAGGCAAACGGCGTCGCCAGGTAAGTCACGGCCTGTTGAAAGTAGAGAAAAATACCGCCCAGGTAGCCGACCACCGGAGAGGCGAGCGCCGCCACCACCAGGGCCACGGCGGAGGCGATCTGCCCGACCTGGACCAGCCGTTGGTCGGGCGCATCGGGCCGGATCAGCTTCCCGTAGACATCAAAGGCGAAGATGGTCGCGATCGAGTTGACCAGCGAGCTGATCGTCGACATGACCGCCGCCAGAAATCCCGCCAGCACGATTCCGCGCAGCCCCCATTCCGGCGAGAACACCCG
Source organism: Phycisphaerae bacterium (assembly GCA_045863575.1). Classification (GTDB taxonomy): domain Bacteria; phylum Planctomycetota; class Phycisphaerae; order UBA1845; family PWPN01; genus JAAXZI01. Next base: position 1,526 of record BTUC01000087.1, on the reverse strand, counting down.
CAGGGCCAGCGGGAAGGCGTGGTCGGGGTCCAGGTTCACGAGGTCGGGTTCGTGCTTCAGCACATGGATCCAGTGAAAAACAACGAAACCGAGAAAACAGGTGGCCAGCGGCCGGAGGAAGTTGATGAAGCCCGCGAAGATGATGCCCACCACGCCGTCCCAGGTCGAACGTGCGGCCAGCACCCGCTGAATCATCACCTGGTTGGTCGCCTGGTAGAACAGGGCCAGCCCGAAGGTGGAAACGATCAGGCCGGGAAACGGGGCGATCGGGTCATCGGGCGGATTGTAGAGGTGAAACCGCTCCGGGTGCGCCGCCCGCATCGATTCCCACGCCTCCAGGAGGCCGCCGGGCAACTCGCTCAAAGCGAGCAGGAACAGCACCATGCCGCCGCCGAGGAGCATGACGCACTGGGCGGCGTCCGTCCACACCACCGAAGCCAGTCCGCCTCTGATGGTGTACGCCCCGACGAGCCCAACCGTGATCCAGAGCACGGTTGACCGGTCCAGGCCGGTCACTTCGCTGAACGTCAGGCTGCCGCCGTAAAGCACGGCGACCATGAAGATGAACACATAGGCGACCAGCATGATCCAGCTGTACAGATCCGCGCAGCGCGGCCCGTACCGCCTGGACAGGAACTCGGGAACCGTGCTGATGCGGTTCTTCAGGTAGATGGGGATGAACACGAAAATCAGCAGGCTGTACGCGGGAAGCGACCAGAGCTCCCAGTTGGCGATCTTCATGCCGTGCCGATAGGCGGCTCCCACGGTGCCGACGATCTGCTCGCTGGAGACGCTGGTGGATACGAAGGACGTGCCGATCAGGAACCAGGGCAGCCTGCGCGAGGCGAGGAAGTAACCGCTGGCCGAGTCTGTTCCCTTCCGCGCCGTCCACAATCCCACGACCAGCACGATCGCGAGGGACAGAATGATGATAGTCACGTCCAAACCGTTCACGGGCTGTACGTCCTTCTGCCCCTTTCAGGGAAGCATGTCGGCCAGGGGGATCCGCCGGTCGGCCAGGCAGGGCCGGAAGGCCTCGGCGAAGGGGACGCCGACACGTTCGCCCGTGCTGATCAGGCGTTTCCGGATGATCTCGAGGTAATTCCTGCCCGCCATGCGCTCGAGTACGTCCTGCTGGCTCTTATGCAAGGCCATCAGCGACATCATCTCGTCCGCGAGCTCGGAGGGGATCTCCACGAAGTGCGTCGCTTCGAAGCCGTATCCCGGTCCCGGGTTTACGTAGAACACGGGCGGACACCGTGGCAGCACGGCACTCGAGGTGACGATCGACGCGATGGGAGACAGCATGGTGCACTGGAAAACGAGCTGTGAGGTGGTGGTGTGATCGATGTTGTAGTCGTGGGAGAAGTGCGTGAATAGCAGATCCGTCTTCAACCGGCGCAGCGCGTCAATGAGGCGCAGCCGGACGGCCCAGGTATCGTACAGCGCCTCATCGGGCTCACCCAGGCAGATGTACTCTGCATCCAGTCGCTGGCAGACCTGGCGCATCTCCCGGTCCCGGATCT
>BTUC01000086.1:15052-20376 GCA_045863575.1 Phycisphaerae bacterium | reverse complement strand
GCCCAGTACGCGCGACAGGCCAGTGAGCCGGAGGGGGTCCGGGAGGCCTTAGACAGCATTATCGAAGAAGGCCAGCGCGGCGGGCAGATCATTCGGGGGATTCTGAAGTTCGCGCGTGCCGATGAGCCGGTCAGAACGCCCGGCGACCTCAACCAGGTGGTGCGACATGCCGCTGAACTGTCCTCCACCTACCTGGAGGGTCACCAGTTACGACTGGATCTGGAGTTGGCAGAGGACCTGCCGCCCGTGCTGATGAACACGATTGAAATCGAGCAGGTGATCGTAAACCTGATCAAGAACGCCGTTGAAGCGGGCGGCGGACACGCACATGTGACGCTGAGCTCGGCTACTCGGAACGGCCGCGTGGTAGTCGCCATCCACGACGATGGGCCGGGCATACCGCCCGACGTGGCCGCACGGATCTTCGACCCCTTCTTCACCACCAAGCTCGGAAAAGGCGGTACGGGCCTGGGCCTGAGCATCTGCCATGGCATCGTGTCCGAGCACGGAGGCACAATCAGCGTCCTCAGCCAGCCGGGCGCGGGCACGACCTTTACGATCGATCTGCCGGCGGCGGACGACGAGTCGGCGGCCAGCTGACTGGCGGCCCGAGGCTCCCGATCATGTCGATTGACGCGGATCACCCTGAGCGATGCCTGCCTGGGTCTGCGCGTCGCGGTAACGCTGGAGGGCCTCGCGAACTTCAGGATGTCTGCCGGCCAGGATGGCTGCCGCGAACAGCGCCGCGTTGATGGCGCCGGCCTTGCCAATGGCCAGCGTCCCCACCGGGATCCCCGCCGGCATCTGAACGATCGAGAGCAGCGAATCCATCCCCTGCAAGGCCTTGGATTCCATGGGCACCCCCAGCACGGGCAGCAGCGTCTTGGCGGCCGTCACGCCCGGCAGGTGAGCCGCCCCCCCGGCGCCGGCGATGATCACTTCTATACCCCGCTGAGGCGCTGATGTCACCCATTCAAACAGCAGATCCGGCGTGCGGTGGGCCGAGATCACCCGAACCTCGTGATTGATCCCCAGCCCATCCAGCGTCCGGCTGGCGTTCGACATGACTTCCCAGTCCGACTTGGACCCCATAATCACTCCGACGAGCGGCTGCATCGACGTTCCTCCCTCAAAAATCCGCAAGCCTTGGTCTATGCCCGCCGAAAGCGTAGGGGCGACCGCCGGAAGGGTCAATGTTCGGCGACGGTCAGTTGTCAGTGGTCAGTTGTCAGTGGTTGGGTCAGTAGTCCTTTTGTCAGTTGCTTCAGCGATTTGTCTCCTGGTCCCCTGGTCCCCATGTCTCCTTGGCGTTGTTTGTGGGTCGTCGGTGGTTGGTTGCAGGTTGTTTTCTCTCAATCTCTCCGTCGCTCTGTTGCTCCGTCTCCTCTTCCCCTTGTCTCCTTGTCGTTGATCATGGTTGTCCACCCGCTTGGCAAACCCGGCGTCAGGCTCTAGACTCACCGTTCTGGATCTGGGTTCGAGGTCCCCACACGGAGGCTGCAGGTGTCGCTACTGGTGACCGGAAGTATCGGGATTGACGACGTTCGTACGCCGCATGGCGAGGTCAAGGGGGTCTACGGCGGGTCGGCGGTGTACTTCTCCTTCGCCGCGCGGCTGTTCGCGCCGGTGCGTTTTGTCGGCGTGGTCGGGGAGGATTTTCCGGCCGAGTTTCGCTCGTTCCTGGAAGGCCGCTCGATCGATCTGGCCGGTCTGGAAGTTCGCAAGGGCAGCAGAACCTTCCGCTGGGCCGGTCAGTACGCCAGCGAAACGGCCGACGCTGAGACCACCGGCATCGAGCTGAACGTGCTCGCCGAGGCCGGGCCCCGCATTCCAAACCAGTTCCGCGATAGCCGGTATGTGTTCCTGGCGGCCACCCATCCGGAGTTGCAGCAGGATCTTCTGCGGCAGCTCAGCGGCCCGAGGCTGGTCATGGCCGACACCCGCGACCTGTGGATTCAGACGCAGCGCGAAGGGTTACTGAAGGTCCTCAAGGCGGTCACGGGAGCGATCCTCAATGACGCAGAGGCGAAGCTCTTTGCTGACGAACAGAATCTGATCGCGGCCGCTCGGAAGATTCTGGACTACGGACCCCGCTTCGTGGTCATCAAAAAAGGCGAGCACGGGGCCATGCTGGTGACGCGCGAGGGCCTGGCCGTGCTGCCGGCGTACCCAACCATGCTGGTCAGGGATCCGACCGGCGCAGGAGACAGCTTCGCCGGCGGCATGATGGGCTTCCTGGCCACCCGCGAGGAACACAGCCTCACCACGCTCAAGCAGGCCATGGCGTATGGCACCATCGCGGCCTCGTTCACCATTGAGGATTTCAGCCTGCGGGCTATCGACAAACTGACCCGCGAACAACTGGCAACCCGCGTCCGCGAATATGCCGGCATGCTCGACTTGGGGCAGTGCACCTGATCTTGGTGCCTAAGCAAGCCTCTACTGCGGTCGCGTCGCGGGTGCAGCCGCTGGACGTGTCGCCTCCCGTGCGGCCGCCGGACGAGTGGCCGGCTGCTGCTGGTCACGGTACATCAGGAAGTCCCAGAATTTCGAGTTAGCCCAGCCGCCCACCTTCCGGCCATCGTAATAGACCACCGGGGTTGAGTTCACACCCACCGTATTGCCCTGATCCGCGTGTTCGCGAATGCGCTTCCAGGCCGATCTCGTGTTGATGTGTCGCCACAAGGCAGTGTGATCAATGCCGAGCTTCTCGCACGCGTTCTTGACCCACGGCTGGGCCGCCTTGGCGAATTCGCCGGCGTTAGCGTACAGCTCATCAAACATCTTCCAGAACGCCTCCTCGCCACCTACCACCCGCGCCGCTTCGACTGTGATGGCCGCCGCACAAGCGGCTGGGTGCGGAGTTCCCTGGACGTGCTGGTTGCAGGTCTTGTTCATGGGGAAATGCTTGAACACCACCCGAAGACGATCGGGGTATTCCTCGACTTTCTCACGCAGGATCTTCTCGGCGCGCTGGCAGTAGGGGCACTGAAAATCGGCGAAGATCACGACGGTGTGGGGCGCGTCGGGATGACCGCGGATGGAATCATCTGCCGTGACGGGGATTTCGACCTGCGGCTCGGCCATGAAGTTGAAAAAGACAGCCTCGTAGTCTTCATCGTAATCGCGCAGACGGGCGCGCGCATCATCGAACTGGGCCCCGACCAGTCGACGTTGGTACTCACTCCAGGCGAAACCCGAAATGCCTGCGGCCATCAGGAGGGCGGCCAGCACGTAGCGCAGCGAAGGATGATCGGGAATCAGTGTCACCACGGGTGGAGCCTCAGCCGGTCCGGCGGCTTGCGCAACCACGCGCGGGCGTCTGGGCCAGAGCGTCAGCGTCACCAGGAACAGGAGGCCGGCAGCAACCTGGGTCGCCGCACACCACAGGCAGAAGGGTCGACCGGCGGTCTGTCCGGCTTCAGACGCGGAGAATGAGTCCAAAGCCCCGCCTGCCAGTTGCGTGTACATGACCCAGGCCATGTAGCCGGCGAACGCCGCTCCCGCCGCAGTCATGAGCACCGCCAGCAGGTGCCAGCCCCGGCGCGACCCGCTGGGCCGGCCGACGACGAAGAACCAGGAACTGGTGGCCGCAAAATACATGAAACCCAGCAGGGCCGTGGGCACGCTGGGCTCATCGGGGTTGCGTCCGAATGGGAAGCGACCCCAACGGCTGGTGAGCACGGCGTCACAGGCGCTGCCGCCGCCCGCACCGCACGCCGGACCAGCGGACGCGTCGGCAACGGCCAGCTTGACATGCACATCCAGCAGCAGCTTGGCGCTGACGGCCAGACCGGCCAGCGAGAGGAGAATCGCCAGCGCGACGCGCAGCTTACCTGCAGGGCTTGCGTTCATGAGACAGTATTCCTTCCGAGTGCTGGTGAACGATCACTGTTCGTCTTCCACCGCCGAATTCTCTGGGACAACCGCCGCCGGCTCGGGGGCCTCACCGGCCGGCTTGGTAGCGCCCGCGGCACCCGGCGTCTTCGGCACTGACGGGGTGAACGGTGGCGGCCTCATGTGCGACCGGAAGATACTCAGCCAGGTCCGAACGTGATGAGCCCCGCTGTACAGACGCTTGTTATCGATGAAGATCGCCGGCGTGCTGTTAACCTTGATGAAGTCGCGCATGTCCTCGCTGATCTGAAGTTCCTTGCCCAGGTTGGCGCCCTCGAGGATGTCCTCCTTGACGCGGTCTCTGGCCTCGTCGCTGGCCATAGCCGTGCGAAACGCGGCCTCCTCCAGACCCATCCGGCGGGCCAGTTCGACCGCATAGTCGGGATTCTTCGCCAGCGTGGCACGGTTGGCAAAGAGCTGGTCGTGCATCTTCCAGAATGCCTCGTCGCCGCCCACGATCCGGGCGGCCTCAGCCGCGTAGGCGAGCTTGCAGGCCACCGGGTGGAGGTTCGTTGTGGCGTGGGGATTGCAGTCCTGGCAGATCGGCCAGTGCTTGAAGACGATTTTCAGGCCGCCGTACTGGTTAGCCAGGGGAACAATACGGTCGCGCGCTATTTCTTCGAATTGACCGCAGGCCGGGCACTCGAAGTCGCTGAACACCACCATCGTGTGGGGGGCATTGATCGGGCCACGCACGGCCCGGCCGGCAGTCTCGATCTTGACTGGCGGCGTAATCGCCCAGGCGGTGAAGGTATGCTCCCAGCGATTGGCATAATGCTCAATCTGTTTTTTCCAGTACTTTGTGGATCTTTCGAGCCGATCCTTGGACGCGCTCACAGTTGAGGCATCGGCCCGCACCTTGACGAAGAGGCAGACGGCAACGATCGCCACCAGTGCGATCAGGGGAAACGCGCCCAACAGCCACAGCGCCGGCCAGGCCCCCTCGCCGGCGAAACCCTCCTCCGGCTCGGTGGGATCAAACAAGGTCCCGCTGCCCTGCTGTTCGGTAACGCCCGCGGCCGCCGCGGCCGGAGCAGCCGACGCACGCGAAGCGCGGGGCCAGAGCAACACCCCGCACGCAAAAATGATCAGACTGGCGATATGCGTGTACAGACACAGCGGGCACCACTGATCGATCCGGGTGAACATGATGATGTCGAAGAAAATGGATACCCCCAGCCCGACAGCCGCGATGCACAAGAAGATCAGGTGCGCCCACCAGCGCGAGGAGGATGGCCAACCGATGAAAACCAGCCAGCACAGCACGAGTGTGAAATAGATCAGCCCCAGTTGCGCCGTAGGGACGCTCCACGTACCCTTCTTGGCGCCGAATGGGAAGCGGCCCCAGTGACTCTCGCTGACTGCATCGCAGCTCGAGGTGTCGAAAGCCGTGCATTGTTCGGAGAGACTGAGTGCCAGCTTCGATT
>BTUC01000086.1:2546-15042 GCA_045863575.1 Phycisphaerae bacterium | reverse complement strand
TAGCTGATCCAGGCACCCGCCACGCTGGCGAACAGCGCCAGCACCCAGGCAATCCAACGACCGGTGGGTGATCTCAATGCATCTGCTCCTGTCCGCGAACCGAATTAAACTAACTTCCTCTCCACCGGGGTGTTACGTGGGTAACCACCCGTTGGTTTCCCGGGACCGTGCCGCCGGAGGCGTGCTCGCCCGCAGGCGTTTGCAGCCGCGGCGCGAACGCCCTACACTTCCGCAACCATGAGCAAGCCCAAGGTCCTGATCCTGCGAACGGCCGGCACCAACTGCGATCTGGAGACCGCGCACGCCTGGGAACTGGCCGGGGCGAATCCTCAGCGCGTTCACGTCCGCGAGCTGATCGATGCCCCAGCCAGACTCGACGACTTCGCGATTCTAACCATCCCAGGTGGTTTCAGCTACGGTGATGATATCGCGGCCGGTAAGATCCTGGCAGTCCAGCTCGTCCATCACCTCGCGGACCGGTTGAAACGGTTCATCGAGGCGGGCCGCCTGGTCCTGGGGATCTGCAACGGGTTTCAAGTTCTAGTGAAAGCTGGGCTACTGCCGGGCTTTGCTGACAATGACGGGCCTGGTGCGACAGACCCCGGACCCGGGGCAACGGCTCCGGCCGCGGCGAGGGTTCGCCAGACCGTGACGCTGACCGACAATGACTCCGCCCGGTTCGAGGACCGGTGGATCCATCTGCGCACCTCCGTCCGGGCGAACGCCTTCCTGCCGGATGAGCGGGTCATCGCCCTGCCGATCGCCCATGGTGAGGGCAAGCTGGTCTCCGCCGGCGAGGACGTCCGGCGGCGGCTGCACACGGGCGGCCATGTGGCCTTGACCTATTGTGACAGCAAGGGAAAGCCGGGCCCTTACCCGATCAACCCCAACGGCAGCGAGGACGACATCGCCGGGCTGGTGGATGCCACTGGTCAGGTGTTGGGACTCATGCCGCACCCGGAGCGCCACGTATACGGGACGCAGCACCCGGAGTGGACCCGCGGCCGTCCGGAGGCCGGTGACGGACGCGTGTTCTTTGAGACGGCCGTCAGGCGAATGTTGTAGCCAGTGCCCGGAGAGCCGCCGCGCTGGAGAGAATGAGAGACGGAGCGCCGGAGCGAGGGGCCCCGGTGAATCACCGTGTTTTGAACCAGCAGGAAGCCATTCGTTTTTCCTTCTCTCCATCTCTCATTCTCTCCGTCGCTCTGTCTCTGCTCAGCGCAGTGAGATATTCCATGAATGTAGCCGAACCGTCTGTTTACGCACGCCACTTCGTCCCCTCCGACGCCGATATGGGCGACTGGTCTCAGATCGAGCCGCTGTTTGATGCGCTGGATCGCCAGCCGGTCGATACGCGAGAACAACTGGAAGGCTGGCTGGTGAAGGTCAGCGAGTTGGAATCGTGCATCGCCGAGGAGGGCTCGAAACGTTACGTGGCCATGACCTGCCAGACCGACGATCCGGAGCGCGAGCGGGCACATCTGCACTTCATCACCGAGATCCAGCCGCGATGCAAGCCGCGGTGGCATCGGCTCCGCGAGCGATACGTGGCCTCGCCGGCCCGAAGCCAGTTGCCGCCGCAGCGGTACGGAGTCTACGACCGGAACACGGCCGCGGCCGTCGAGATTTTCCGCGATGAGAACGTGCCGCTGCAAACGCAGGACGGAAAGCTCGATCAGCAGTATCAGAAGATCTGCGGCGCGCAGACGGTGACCTTCGACGGGAAGGAACAGACGCTGCCTCAGATGAGCCGTTACCTGCACGAGCCCGACCGGCGCGTGCGGCAACAGGCCTGGGAAACCATCGTCAACCGCCGCCTCGAGGACCGCGAGCAGCTCGACAGGATCTTCGATCAGATGATCGAGCTGCGGACACAAATCGCCGCCAACGCGGGCTTCTCCGGTTTCCGTGACTATCAGTGGAAGGCGTACGAGCGATTCGACTACACGCCGGAGGACGCGGCGGCGTTCCACGACGCGATCGAGCGGCTGGTCGTGCCGGCCAACCGCGCGATTCAGGAGGAGCGGCGTCGCCCGCTGGGAGTGCAGCCGCTCCGGCCCTGGGATCTGGCCGTCGACCCGCATGGCCGGCCCCCCTTGCGGCCCTTCGAAAATGGACGCGAGCTATCCGACAAGTGCTCGACCATCTTCCACCGGATCAGCCCGGACCTGGGCCGACAATATGACGCAATGGTGACGGCCGGTTGGCTGGATCTGGAATCGCGCAAGGGAAAAGCGCCGGGCGGGTATCAGGCGACTTTCGACGAGGCCCGACACCCGTTCATCTTCATGAACGCTGTGGGATTGCAGCGGGACGTGGAGACGTTGCTGCACGAGGGCGGTCATGCATTCCACTCCATCGCCTGCCGCGATGAGCCCCTGCTGGCCTACCGGCATGCCAACATCGAGATGGCCGAGGTGGCTTCGATGGGCATGGAGCTGCTGGCCATGGATCACCTCGATGTCTTCTACTCGGATGAAGATTTGAATCGGGCCCGACGCGAGCAGCTCGAGGGCATCATTGGCGTCTTTCCCTGGATTGCGACCATCGACGCCTTCCAGCACTGGTTGTACGCGAACCCGGAGCACACGCGCGAACAACGCACCCGCCAGTGGCTGCACCTGATGGAACGCTTCGGTGGGATCGATGATTGGAGCGGCTACGAGGCGGCACGGGAAGCACTGTGGCAGCGACAACTTCACCTGTTCGATGCGCCCTTCTACTACATCGAGTATGGCATCGCCCAGATCGGTGCGCTACAGCTCTGGCAGAACGCCCGGCGCGACAAGGTGGAGGCGCTCAAGAAGTACCGCGCGGCCCTGGGCTGCGGCGGCAGCCGCCCGCTGCCCGAGTTGTGGTCCGCGGCCGGGCTCAAGTTCGATTTCACCGCCGCCACGCTCGAACCGCTGATCGCGGCCGTCCTGGCGGAGCTGAAGGCGCTGTGATGCAGAGGAGAGCATCACGCGCCGGTTGAGATTGCTGAGCCTCGAGATCATGCGTCAGACTGGCGACGAGTCGAGGCGGATTGGTCCTTGCACTCTGTCACGAGGAGATTGAGGCATGCCCACCCTCATCCCATCACCCGCACGGATTCAGCCGGCGGGGAACAAACCCAAGATCATCGACGAATACATTGGCCGGGTGAACTCGAAGACTACGGACTTGAGCATCGCGCACATGCGCAGTCCGGCCGGCTGGCTCGAGCCGGGGCAGACGCCCGAGTTCGACGAATACACCATCGTGCTCAAGGGTATGCTGCGCGTCGAGCATGCCGGCGGCGCCATCGATGTCCGCTCCGGCCAGGCGGTCATCGCCCACCGCGGCGAATGGGTCCGCTACAGTACACCTACTGACGAAGGCGCCGAGTACCTCGCCGTCTGCCTGCCGGCGTTCGCGCCGGAGACGGTGCATCGGGACGAAAGCTGATTCGGTCGGACTCAACATGAGCATGTGAAAAGCGGTTACGCGCGTCTCGCAGACTGGGCCGAGTTGGACTCGTGGGCGCGCTTACTCAGAACAACATTAAGCAGGGTACGGGTCACCTCGTCCGCCTCGCTGAGGACGATTCGGGACCTGAAGTGTGACTCCCCCAGAGAAAGCAGCAGCTTCCCGAAGCATTCATCGGCAAAGGACGGAGTCATCGTTCCAATCCCGGCAAGTGAGATCCTGAGCCGGTCTGCAGGAGCAAGACCAGCCAGCGTCTTCTCCAGTGACTTACGAACCAGATCCCCTTGCCGCCGCGTCACGAAGTCGGATTCAAGGTCTCGAAGATTGACTGCCGTATCGGGCATTCGGAGCCTCAAAAAAAGTCCTCGGCGTCTTTAGTCATGGTAGTGTAGACTTCCCTCAAAGGCAACGATACGTCAAGATTGAACATGAGACCGAGGCTCGTTCCCTGCCAGCGGGGGTGCACGAGATACTCGCTCTGCCTACCTTTCTGAAGAATGGCTAATTGAGGCTTCTGAATCAGAGTGGTACGCCCGGATGTCAGCCTGAATACACCTCTGTTCTTCTCGGCCAGAGTACTGACCACGTAAAGACCATAGCCAGCATGCCTGCTGGCCTTGCTGGTGACGTATGCTTCTGTGGCCATTCGTAGTGCGTCCCGTTCCGTGACTGCACGGGATCGAACCTCAGGGACGTCGCTCCTGCGAAAACTATCATATATCCCGATCCCGGGATCCACGATGACGACGTGAAAACGTTGCTTCGCTGGATGCGCCTGCGCCATCACGTAACCCGGGTAATCGTTTTCCGCATGTCGATACACGTTCTCAATCAGCTCAGCAAACGTGATGCCAAGGGAGCGGCCCTGTTCCTCGTTCAAACCAGCATGATGCACAAACAGTTCGCGCAGACGCCGAGCTGTCAGATCAGCTTCTTCGCTCTTCTGACGAAGCAACTGAGTGAGCGCAACACAGTTGTGCGTATCAAACCGGGGAGAGTCGATGACTTGACCTCTTTGAACGACGTCTATGAAGCCTGTTCGTTCAAGATAATCGGCCACCCATTGATGAGTCGCTGTAACCTTCACGTTCGCTGCATAACGTGAGCACCACGCGGCGATCAAAGCCAACCCATAGATGTACGCCACATCGCACTCGAACGTGAGCTCAAGATCAACGTAGCCATGGTACGCGTAGAGCGCATTGATCTTCTAAAGGAGGTAATGTTGTTCAGCAAAGATACCAAGCTCTTGGGAGTTCTGAATGACCAGCTTGGCCTCGGCGACCGCAACACGATGGCTGCGCATCGTCTGGAGAGGAGGCCGAACCCCTTCTGACTGGATTATCTGGAGAATCTCCTCCAGGCGTTGCCGCAAGGACGCTGGACATGCTCCGCCTCTAGACAAACTTGCGTGCAGAGCAGCGATCCAGGGGCCTCCCCTTGTGCACAAGCTGTTGACCAATACCTCAAGGGAAGTGGCCCGGACTTCCGGAGACATTCGCTCAATCAGGCGAAAGAGCGGAGATATCCCCCGACGCGGCCCCTTGGCACCGATTTCTGCTACGTGTCGGCGGATCTGGCTTTCGTCGATCATCCTTGCAGCCAAGCATCTAGGCTCTGACAGTGCCCGCCCTACCCGTATATCGGCAACCATTGCCGAAGAAGAAAAGCGATTGCCCACGCACTTGTGCTCCGAGGCTCACCCAGCCTCGACGAGAGACAAGCGTCTTCAGCACACGCCACAACAATCGAAGAGATCGTGATACAGTCCACTCACGGCTCAGCCGTCATGCTCTTGGCCTTTCTCCCGGATGACCTCGATGAAGCGCTCGCCAAAGAGCTCAAGCTTAACGGGGCCGACGCCCGGGATCTCGGCGAGGGCTTCGAGCGTGTCGGGGCGGGCGCGGGCCATTTCGCGTAGCGTCTTGTCGCTGAAGATCATGAAAGCGGGGACATTTCCGTCGTCGGCCAATTCGCGACGGAGGGTCTTGAGGCGATCGAGAAGCTCGCGGGCCTGAAGATCCAATGGCTCCGGCAGACTTGTGTTCCGGGCACGCGGTCGGTCGAGAAGTGAAGACGCTTTCTGCAGCGGCGGCAGCGACGTCTTCGATTTGCGGCGGCTCCGTTTGTGGGTGGCCCGTTCCGGGAGGTCATACAACGACGCCTCGGCCTGCGACCGAAGCACCTGCCAGCCCTGCGGGGTCACTTTCAGGACGCGGTATTCACCGTCTCGGCGCATCAGCCCCGCGTCCACGAGCTGATCGATCCAGGCGCGCAGCGCCGGCTTTGGCTCGTCGGGAAGAAGGCCAAAGGTGCTCAGGCCCTCGTGCCCGCGCTGGACCACCTGTTCGGTCGCGCTGCCTTGCAGGACGTCGATGACGTACGACGCGCCGTACCGCTGGCCGGTCCGCAGCACACAAGACATGATCTTCTGGGCCAGGACGGTCGAGTCGCCGCGCGCGGCATGGGCGCCCAGGCAAACGTCGCATGCGCCGCAGGAGGTCCGCTCCCAGGACTGGCCAAAGTAGCCGACCAGCTTGCGGTGGCGACAGGAAGTGGTCGTGCAATAGCGGTACATCTCCGAGAGCATGCGCGTCTGGTCTTCGAAATCAGCCGACTCGTTGCCGCCGATGATACGTTCCCAAGCTTTATAATCCGAGCCGGTGTAGAAAAGGATGCACTCCGCGGGTTCACCGTCGCGGCCGGCACGGCCGGTTTCCTGTTGATAGTGCTCGAGCGACTTGGGCATGGCTGCATGGATGACGAACCGGATATCCGCCCGGTCGATGCCCATGCCGAATGCGACGGTGGCCACCACCACGTCGGTCTGACCGGCCGCGAAGGCATCCTGGGCGCGGGTGCGGGCCTCGTCGCTCATCCCGGCGTGGTAGCCCACCGCGCGGATGCCGCCGGCCCCCAGCAGGGGCACCAGCGTATCCACATCCAGCCGGCGGATGCAGTACACGATGCCCGGCTTGCCCTGCCGGCGGCGGACCGCGTCGATCACGTCGCCGTACTCGCTCGCACGCCGCTCCACGGTGTAGGCGAGGTTAGGACGAAAGAAATCCCCCACCAGAACGATGGGATCGACGAGTCCAAGCTGCGCGACGATGTCCTCCCGTACGCGCGGTGTGGCCGTGGCCGTGAAGCCGTGGACCGATGCGTTCGGGAAGCGACGCTTGAGCTCGCCGAGCTGGCGGTAATCGCCACGAAAGTCATGGCCCCAGTGGCTGATGCAGTGGGCCTCATCGATGGCGAACGACCCGACGTCCACCCCCTCCAGGAGCCGGTAGAACCAGTCACCCGCAAATCGTTCCGGGGCTACGAAAATCAGCCGGTATTCCCGCCGGGACATCCCGGCCAGCACCCGGCGGCGGTCGGCGGGATCGAGCGTGCTGTTAAGGAAGGCCGCCGGGATGTTGCGGGCCAACAGCCGATCGACCTGGTCTTTCATCAGCGCGATGAGGGGCGACACGACGACGGTGAGGCGGTCGGAAAGGAGGGCCGGCGCCTGATAACAGAGGGACTTCCCGCCGCCGGTGGGCAGGACGGCCAGCGAGTCGCGCCCCGCGAGGGCGGCGTCCATGGCCTCGCGCTGCAGCGGGCGGAGCGTCTTGTAGCCCCAGTGCTTCTCGATGATTTGTTGCAGCGGATCCACGATGTCCAGCCTGTCCGGGACACCCCTGTTCAGCGTTCGCCGACAACTCAAGAGCCAGAATGGTAGAGCGTTCCGCTGGCACTGTCGAGCCCATGGCCGATGTCGTATGATGTACAGGAACTCAGGAGGTGCTTCCATGCAGCTTGAGGACTACTTTGATTTCAGCGAACCCGAAGCCATTCGCATCCAGGGTCATCGCATCTGGATAGAGGACGTGCTGCACGACTACATCCACCATGGACTCACAGTCGAACAGCTTGCCGATCGATTTCCCACGCTGAGCTTTGACAAGATTCTGGCAACTCTATTGTATTATCTCCGGAACAAGGCGACGATGGATCGCTATCTTGACGAATGGCTGGAGTGGGGGAATGCCATGCGCAAGGAGCAAGCCGAACGCGGAGTCCGACCACAACCACATATACAGCGGACGGGGTCAGAGCAGACGGCCAGAGCGGAAAGATGAATTATGCAGTACTTGCTCGACGAGCACGTGCCGCACGCACTGGCGGAGGCTCTGATGCAGCGGGAACCCGCGCTGAGGCTGCTGACCGTGGGATGGCCCGAGGCCCCGCCTCTCGGAACACCTGATCCTGAGCTCCTCTCCTGGTGTGAGCTCGCCGGATTCGCTCTGGTCACGAACAACCGTCGCACGATGCCCAAGCACCTCGCCAACCACCTCAAAAGCGGCCGTCATGTGATCGGCATCTTCATGCTGAGCGCCGGCATGAGCCTGCAGGACACGGCCAACGAGCTCGTCCTCATCGCGCAGACAGTGCAGAGCGCCGAATATGCGGACGCTATACACTTCTTGCCACTCAAGGTTTTCAGCAAGTCGATTGTCGTTGCCTTGCTCAATCGTAGGGGCCAGATCGGGTGAGGTTCAGCTCACTACATGCATTCCAGCGGTTCGAGGATACGAGAAATGGTCTCACGGCTTGGAGCCGACCAATTCCGCGGGCGTGACCGTCAGAATCATGCTGATCAGAAGCTGCTCTTCGGAAGCGAGCACTCCCTGAGCGATTCGCCACACCAGATCCTGACGTTCCGACGGCCGAAGAGCTCGAAATCGCGGTGCCACCACGTAAACGCGGTAGAGACGTGTACCAGGAATAGGCTCGGACTAGATCTCGGAAGGAATACCAGCCTCTTCCAAACCGTGTTCCAACGCCTCGGTGAGCCGTTTAACGTGAGCAGGTACCTTCATCCGAGCCATGCCTTCAGCTCCTTGACGCGTTCGAGGAACTCGTTCGCTTCAGCCATTGCAGCCGTCCGTGGCGAGTACCGCACGAATATCTTCCACTCTCCGCAAATCCTCTTGAGAGAACGGAGCAGTGATCCATTCAGCCCCTGGTCCGCAGCTTGGACCCGCTGGACCAACTCCGGCAGATGGGCAAGGATTTCGTCCAGATTATGAGACGATAGCACAGCGACCACAGGAACGCCTGCCCCTCACTTAGGCCATTGGCATGACGTTGGCTTTGAAGCAGCCATGCTTCTCCAGCAGCGCGGCTTTGAGCAGGCACTCAATCGCGAAACCGGCCAGGTACATGGCACCGTTCGCGCGAGAGTTCAGACCGGAGTGACGTAAGCAGTCAGCGTCTCCCCAACGGCGCTCTGCGACCATCCGAAGCTGACTCGGCTTGAGCCGCTCTCTCGAGAACACCGAGATACGTCGTGATCGTCCGCGAGCAGTCATCTTTCCTGCTTCACCAGCTCCCGGAAATCGGCGGTGAGCTGTCGCGTGACCGGGCCTGGCTGGCCGGTACCGATGGGCCGCTGGTCGATGGTGGTGACCGGGATAATCTCTGCGGCCGTGCCGGTCAGGAAGCACTCGTCCGCCACGTAGAGATCGTGGCGGGCCAGGTCCATTTCGCGCAGCGGCAGATTGCGCTTGCGGATGAGCTCGATGACCGCATCCCTGGTGATGCCTTCCAGATTCCCCGCCGCCAGCGTCGGCGTCAGCAGCCCACCATCGCGGACCAGGAAGAGATTGTCACCGGTGCACTCGGCCACGTAGCCGAGATGGTTGTACATCACCGCCTCGTGAACGCCAGCGTCCAGAGCCTCAATCTTAGCCAGGATGTTGTTGAGATAGTTGAGGCTCTTGATGCGCGGAGAAACCGCGTTCGGATGGTTTCGAACCACGCTGGAGCTGATGATGGCCATGCCTTGCTCGTACAGCTCCTTGGGATACAGCTCGATCTGGTCGGCGATGATGAACACGGATGGGTTGCCCGTGCGCGTGGGGGAGAGGCCCAGGTAGCCAATCCCGCGCGTAACGACCAGACGGATGTAGCCATCGACCACGCCGTTGGCTTTCATGGTGTCGTAGATCGCCGTGGAGAGCTCCTGCCGGTTCATGGGGATCTCCAGGCGGATCGCCCGGGCTGAGTCCTCCAACCGTTTCAGGTGCTGCTCCAGCCGAAATACCCGCCCGCCATAGCTGCGGATACCCTCAAAGACGCCGTCTCCATACAGGAGCCCATGGTCGAAAACGCTCACCTTCGCCTCACCAACGGGCACGATCTTGCCGTCGAGGTAGACTTTCAGTCCCGCCTTGGGGGCGAACGCGTTGGGCTGGCCGAATTTCATGCGCAACAAACCCCTGCAAAGGGCGCCTTGGGTCGAAGGGACACGCCGCTATCCCGGAGCGCGACCCTCTATCTTAATCCTTACGGACGGAGATCCTGCCGTCCACGAGCGAAACGATGCGATGGGCCGAGGCCGCCACCAGAGGGTCGTGGGTGACCATCACAATGGTCTGGCCCTCCGCATTGAGCCCCTTCAGGATGCTCAGGATCTCCCGACCGGTGGTCGCATCCAGATTACCCGTGGGCTCATCGGCAAGCAAGACTTTCGGACGGTTGGCCAGTGCCCGGGCGATGGCCACGCGCTGGCGCTCACCGCCCGATAATTCGTTGGGACGATGGCGCAGCCGTTGAGCCAGACCCATCCGCTCGAGCATGGCTACCGCGTGGTCTTTCAGCTCCCCGCGGCGCCCAAGCCAGCCGGCCACTGAATGGCCGACCATGCAGGGAATGAGCACATTCTCGAGCACGTCCAGCTCGGGCAGCAGGTGATAGAACTGGAACACAAACCCAAAGGTGGCGTTGCGTAGCCGGTCCCGCTGGGCGGAGCTGCCGGCGAATACGTCCTGGCCCTCGAACAGGACGTTGCCCGCGTCGGGGATATCCAGCGCCCCCAGGACGTGAAGGAGGGTACTCTTGCCGCTGCCGGAGCTGCCCATGACGGCCACAAACTCGCCGCGTTCCAGCGAGATGGACACGCCCTTGAGCACCTTGAGCGTGGTGCGGCCGAGCAGATAGCTCTTGTGCAGGTTGGAGGCCCGGAGGATGAGGTCACTCATAGCGCAACGACTCCACCGGCCACACCCGGGCCGCCTTCCAGGCTGCGATGAGCGAGCCGAGCATCGAGGCCACAATAGCAATCCCGTAGATCACCGCGGCATCCGTCCCATCCACCTGGTTGGGAATCCGATCGAACGCGTAGATCTCCGGATTCCAGACCTGGGCGCGAGGACTGAACCAGATCAGCAGCTCCTGGATCTCGTTGATGTACCAGACGAATAGAGTGCCCCCCAGCGTGCCCAGGGCCCCGCCCACCACGCCAACGGCCGCTCCATATCCCAGGAAGATACCGGCCACGCCCCCGGAGGTGGCCCCCACGCTCTTGACGATGCCGATATCGCGGGTCTTCTGCTGCACGATCATGTAGAAGATGCAGCCCACCAGAAACACGGCCACGACACTGATCACGCCGAACAAGGCCGTGACCAGATACTTCTCCTTCTCCACGGCGCTGATGTAGCGGGCCTGTTTCTGCTCCCAGGTCTGCACGTCCACCCAGCCCATCGGCTTTTCAACCCCGGCCAGAACTTCCGGGTTCTCGCGGCGAAGCTGCGCCAGGCGCTGCTCGGCGAACTTCACCCAGGCTTCATGAATCATGTCGCGCATGACCAGCGGCTTGGCGCCCGGCTTGAGCCTGATCTGGATCTGCGTGGCCCGCGCAGGCATCGGTACCAGCCGCTTGCCGCCGGCACCCTGCTCAGTCGGCTGCGTGCTCCACGAATCCATCCCTGTCTCGATTTCGAGCTGGCCGGCATCCATGTCCACCACCTCGGCCAGCCAGTCAAAGTCGACGTAAACACTCATGGAGTCCACGTCGTAGACGCCCGTCCGGCAGTCATCGACGTAGCGCAGGGACTGGCTGATCACGCCGGTGGCATCCGCGGGGGCGCCACGCCAGGTAAACGGGAGCAGCCCCAGCGAGACCGGTTCGCCGCGATAGTAGTAGCGATCGTAGCCCTTCTCAGTGCGCTGAGCGCAAAGATCCGTGCCAATAATGATCCCCGGCAGCTTCGGGCCCACCCAGGCGGGCTCCGTCGAAGTCATGGCGAAATCGTCAGGAATCGGAAGGTACAGCCCCGGGCCAGGGTACTTGCCGGTCCCGTAGCGCGGAGCCTGGGCGATCTCCTCCGACGTGGCCGTCTCCAGCCAGCGCTTCCGTGCCGCCTCCAGTTCCGGCGGGAGCACCCATTGGCTGTCCTCATTGAGTCCATATCTCGGCCATTGCTGCGGTGCAAGCCTGGTCGTGCCGGGATAGTAGCCCTCGTAGAACAGCCCCTTCTTGAACTCGTTGACCTCGTAAGTTTCCTCAAGCCGAATGCCCACCACCTGTACAGGTTTGGTGATTTCCGTCCGGGGAAAACGCAGCACGCCGTAGGTGATGATGACGGGGGTGGCCTCGTGAATCTCCGGCATCACTGCTTCGATCTGCTCGATGAACTCGGCGTAATAGGGAAAGCCCTGGAGCGTGCCGTTCTCAATGATGAGATCGCCCAGCATACCGCGTGAACGGTCCCTGACCATCTGGAGGAAGCCCCCCATCACGCTGATCACGATCAGCACCATGGCCACGCACAGGCACACGGCCGCCACCGCAAAAAACGCGATCCGTCGCTTTCGCAGATATCTCAGGCACAGGAAGAGTTTGTACATGGGTCTCCGGGTGGCTCTCTCGATTCCATCCGCCCCGCGCAGCCATTCTCACGGACCGTCTTCGACGTCCTCGTCGGTCAGCTCGTCCGCTTCTGCCCCTGCTGCTTTAGGCCGCTGGAGGGGGAAAAGGATCACGTCCCGAATGCTCGTCGAGTTGGTGAGCAACATCACCAGGCGATCGATGCCCACGCCCAGCCCGCCGGCCGGCGGCATCCCGTACTCCAGGGCCAGCACGAAGTCTTCGTCCATGACGGCCATGGTCTCATCGCGTTTCTCGCCGGCAAGCTGGCAGCGGAAGTTCTCCTCCTGGACGCCAGGATCGTTGAGCTCGGTATAGGCGTTGCCGATCTCCATGAACGCCGCGAACGGC
>BTUC01000086.1:0-2536 GCA_045863575.1 Phycisphaerae bacterium | reverse complement strand
TCACCCTGCCGGCCACGAAGGCCTCAAAGCGCAACGCGATATGCGGGTCCTCGGCTTTGCGGCGGGTCAACGGGCAGATGGGCGCGGGGTAGTCCAGCACAAACGTGGGCTGGATGAGCCTGGGCTCAACCGTGGCCTCGAATACCTCGTTGACGACGATCGCGTCGGCCAGGCCCTTTTCCTCGATCCCCAGTTCGCGCGCTTTGGCCCGGACTGCCGGCAGGTCGGCCATGGAGACGCCTGCGTGCTCGTGCAGCAGCTCAGCATACGTCCTTCGCGGCCAGGGCGGCGTGAAGTCGATTTCGTGCTCGCCAAAAGGCCGCCGGTACCCCCCACCAATCCGCTCGATCGCCGCCGAGACCATCCGCTCGGTCAGGTCCATCATGTCGTGATAGTCGCCGTAGGCCTGGTACACCTCCAGGAGCGTGAACTCCGGGTTGTGCTGAGTATCGATGCCCTCGTTGCGGAAATTCCGGGCAAACTCGAAGACGCGCTCCATCCCTCCCACCAGCAGCCGCTTGAGGTAAAGCTCCGGGCTGATCCGCAGGAAGAGGTTCATGTCCAGCGTGTTGTGGTGAGTGGTGAATGGCCGGGCCGCGGCTCCCCCGTAGATGGGCTGCAGGACCGGCGTCTCCACTTCAAAGAAACCCCGATCCACCAGGCAGCGGCGGATGGCATCGATGATCAGGCTGCGCTGCTTGAACGTCTCGCGGACGGCCGGATTGGCAAAAAGGTCCACGTAACGCCGCCGGTAGCGCAGATCCATATCCTTGAGGCCGTGCCACTTGGCCGGCGGTGGCTGAACCGCCTTGCACAGCAGCGTCACCGCTGTGGCCCAGACGGTCAGCTCCCCTGTCTTGGTTTTGCCCAGGTTGCCATCCACACCGATGATGTCGCCCAGGTGCAGCATCTTCGCGGCGATCATGAACGACAACTCGTCCACGGCCGCCTTGCTGACGGCCACCTGCAAGTCACCGCTGCCGTCCCGGAGGGTCATGAAGACCAGCTTGCCGGTGGGACGATGGAGCATGACCCGACCGGCCACCCGCCATGTGGAGCCTTCGGCGTGCTGACCGGCCTCCAGGTTCAGCCCTTCCCCGGCCCGACGGACGTCCGCCAGGGCGGTGACGTTCTCGAAGCGTCGCCCATAGGGGTCCACCCCCAGCTCTCGAAGCCGGGCCAGCCGGGCCTTGCGATCCTCAACCTGTGAACTGCTCATGGTCTGAGGATAGTAAGGCTGCCCTGGATGCGATGCAATTGAGGGCCCGATACGGGGTAGGCGAATACCCGATTCAATCCGATCGACACTCGCCGAATAAGACGGTCAGGCAATCCAGGCAAATCGCCTGATCAAGTCTTGAGGCAGTTCAGCAGCAGCGATCCGATCACGTAGACCACCGCGAGCCCCT
The DNA here is from genome assembly GCA_045863575.1 of Phycisphaerae bacterium. Classification (GTDB taxonomy): domain Bacteria; phylum Planctomycetota; class Phycisphaerae; order UBA1845; family PWPN01; genus JAAXZI01. The sequence continues at coordinate 1,127 of BTUC01000086.1, read as the reverse complement.
CCCCGATCAATACCGCGAGCCCACACAACTCCGCTCGCAGTATTTGTTTGCGGCAATCCAGCTCGGCCTGCTGGTCGACCAGCAGGAGGGCACCCGAGTCGGTTGCCTGTGTTGGATACTGGACTGGTGTTCGCATGCTTGCTTCTCCCATTTTGCCCAAAAGGTACGATATCCAGAAAGCCAAAGGCAAGTGCGGCAAAACCCGATGTGAAACCAGGCGGATTTCGCGCAGCTTGCGAGCTGGCCGCGTACACGGGGGCGGTGATGCGTCCTGTCGCTTATAATCCCGTGCACTAGAGCAGCTTCGTGTTTACTGAGAGCATCAGGTCCCGATAACTACCGGCAGATCCATGGCCGATAAGCTCAAGCACAACCGACCGACCATCCAGGCGATTGCAGATCGCGCCGGCGTTTCACGGGCCACCGTGTCCCTCATCCTGGCTAACCGGGAGGAGGTGGTCAGCAAGTTCAAGCCCGAAACCGTCGCCAAGGTGCGCACGATCGCCGAGGAGATGGGCTACCAGGCCAACCTGCTGGCTCTGAGCCTGCGCGGGCCGCATCCGACGTTTTTCGGCCTGATTCTGAGAGGAGCCGGCATCGCGGATGCCATCTCCTGGCACCACCAGGCGTTCGAGGGCCAGTTCCTGGCTGGTGTTCTGGAGACCTCGCGGCCGCTGAAGCTGTATCCCGTGCTGGCGACTCAGGATTCGCCAGATCCGGAAGGCGCGTTGCAGCGGGTGCGCGGCGTGATCGACGGCGGTGTCTTCGGGGCCATCCTGCGGACACCGGTCCCCGTGCTGGATGCCCCCATCCGCAAATTGATCGAACAAGGCACGCCGACCGTGATCGTCTTTCCCGAACACCCGACAACTTGCCCATCCAACGCCATCGATCTGGATAACGTGGCCGCCGGACGAGTGGCCGGCCAGCTCCTGTGCCGCGCGGGCCGACGCAAGTGGGTGGTCATCCGCGATGAATTGCTCTGGGACGCCATTCGGCTTCGGGAGCAGGGCTTCGTGGAAGTCGCCCGGGAAGCCGGGGCCAGCGTCGAGATCATGGCGGTGCCGTCGCGACGCGGGGAGCAGCGAGCCCGGGCGGGGCGGTCACCGCGGCGGCGGGCCGGCCGG
>BTUC01000085.1:0-20428 GCA_045863575.1 Phycisphaerae bacterium | reverse complement strand
TCCAGCTCGTAGATATATCCCGGTCGTCCTTCGACGCGGGAGAACTCATCCAGCGTCATGCGCGTGCCGTGGCTTGCAGGACCGATCTGCGGAATTATGATGGTTTCGGCCATGGGGCACCTTACCCCATAGTAGCATCAAGGCGGGGCCAATGCCACGTTGGCCCACGAGTGGTACGAGTGCCGCCGGTACGCTCGATTGGAGTGACACACGTTCTACGGCGCCAGGACCTTACGCGATCGCCGGTTCGCCGAGTTTCTCCAGATCGTTTAGCTCCTTCCAGCGCAGGTTGGTGTATTCCTGGAAACGCTCGACGATCGCGGCGTGCTCGGGCTTGAGCAGGTGCCGGAAGCGGGTCTGCGATTTCAGATACTCGGCCAGCGGCGGCGGCTCGGCGGGCCGATAGGTGATCCGATACTTGCCGTTCTCGTATTCGTAGAGCGGCCAGAGATTGCATTCGACCGCCAGTTCAGCGGTGGTGAGCACTTCATCTGACTCCGTGCCCCAGCCGACCGGGCAGCTCGAGAGCACGTTGACGAACGAGGGCCCACGGACGGCCACCGCCTTCTGAAGTTTTGCGGACATGTCCTGGAAGCGGTGGACGGAGGTCTGCCCGACGTAGGGCAAGTCGTGGGCGATCATGATGCGGGTAAGGTCCTTCATGAACTCGGTCTTACCCGTGCGGGCCTCACCGACCTGGGCCGTATTGGTGAAGGCTCCCAGTGGCGTGGCGCTGGAGCGCTGCACGCCGGTGTTCATGTAGGCTTCGTTGTTGTAGCAGATGTAGGTGATGTCGTGGCCGCGCTCCATCGCCCCGGAGAGGGCCTGGAGGCCGATGTCGTAGGTCCCGCCGTCGCCGCCGAAAGCCAGCACCTTGATATCACGGTCGGCGGGGATCTCGCCGCGGGCACGGCGGGCGCGGACGGCCGCCTCGATCCCTGAAGCCACCGCGGCCGAGTTCGGGAAGGCGGAGTGCATGTAGGGCACACGCCAGGCATTGCTGGGATAAAGAGTGGTCACGACCTCCATGCACCCGGTGGCGAAGGTCACCACCGGTTCACATCCCAACCCGTCGCGGGCCGCATGGAGAGCCGCCTGAATCACGGAGGGCCCGGGACAGCCCGCGCAGGCCGCGTGGCCGGCGCCCAGCCCGTGACGCGAGCCGAGCAGCTTCTGAGGCGTGAGCTTCTTGCCATCACGGTTTGCTGATCCACGGATATCTTTGGTTTCCATGAGTGTCCTCGCTTCTTCTCGAAGGGCAGGGTTCTCCGCCTTCAGACGGGCCGCGCGGGCTCAAAGCCCGCGGCTCTTTATCACTCGACGGGGCGGTCGCTTGCACCGCGGTCACTTACTCCTTCGTCACTTGCACCGCAGCTACTCGGTCTGGATTTCCGCGACTGCTCGGTCGATGGCCTTCAGGTTGCCTTGCAGGACCTTCTCCGAGATGCGCTTCATCTTACCCTTGAAAGCGCTCTTGAACTGCTCGATGTCACACAGCTTCAGAATCGACAACATCGCCGCCATCATGGCCGTGTTGGGACGGTTCGCCCCGAACTCGGCAATGGCGATGCCGGTGGCGTCCACCGTGTACACGCGGCGGCCTTCCAGCCCGATGCGCTGACGGATTTCCGCAGGTGGCGCCTTCGAGTTGACCAGCACCAGGCCATCCACCGACAGGTTGCGGAACTCACTCTGGAACGTTTCCAGCAGCGTCTCGTCAAAAATGGCGAAGACGTCCGGGGCATAGATTTGCTGGCGATCGTCGATGGGATGATCGCTGATCTTCGCGAAGGCCTTGATGGGCGCGCCGGTGCGCTCGGGACCGTACGTGGGGAAGCCCTGTGCGAACTTGCCCAGGTCGATCATGAGCTGGGCCAGCAGGTAGGAAGCCGTCTTGGCCCCCTGACCTCCGCGGGCCATCATGACGATGTTCTGCGTCGACGCGGCGCGCTCCTTCCCCAGTCGGGTCGCGGGCAGGTCGAAGATGTTCTCGCCTTCATCCCCGATGTCGATAAAGTGCACCGGATCCATGCCCGGTTGCTTGCCGGTGGCGGCCAGGTCGAGGAGGTTCTTGTAGATGCCATTGATGTCGGCCAGAGTGACGTCGCGCCCGCCGATGCCCAGAATGGCGTTGGTCAGGATGGGCATCCGGCCGCTGTCGTTGCGGGCATGCAGGGCCATGGCCGCGGCCGTCTCGGCAAAGAGCGGCCCGCCGCTGCCCAGTTCAACCATCTTCTCCGCCACGCAGAGGGCCTTGAGTGTGGGCGCACACAGGACGCGGGACAGCGCTTCGTTGGGGAACGGCCGGAACATCCGCAGCTTGACCAGCCCGACCCTGACACCCTCTGACCGCAGGGCATCCACCACCGCCCGAACGGTGCCACAAACGGAGCCCATGGCCAGGATGGCCACCTCCGCATCCTCCATGCGGTAGGTTTCGAGCATGTGGTATGGACGGCCGAAGAGCTTGCCATATTCCTGGCCCACTTCCTGGATCACTCCGGGAGCCCAGCGCATGGCTTCCGCGATCTGGGCGTAGAAAGTGGGTGTCGTGTCCGGCAGGACCAGCGGTCCGACCGCCTGCGGATTGTCCGTGTCCAGCAGATCCACCGGCGGCACAAACTCGCCCACAAAACTTCTGACCTCCTCGTTGGAGAGGGTCAGCAGTTTCTCCACGGTGTGGCTCACGATGAAGCCATCGAAACACACCGTCACGGGGATACGCAGGCGCGAATCCTCGGCGATGCGGAATGCCTGGATGGTCAGGTCATAGGTTTCCTGGGCATTCTCGCCGTGGAGCTGGATCCAGGCCGCGTTGCGGCAAAGCATCGCGTCGGAGTGGTCGTTGTGGATATTGAGCAGTCCACCCACGTGGCGGTTGACCAGCAGCAGCACGATGGGCAGCCGCAGGGCGCCGGCGTTGTGATAGATTTCCATCATGTAGGCCAGCCCGTTGGCACAGGTGGCCGTGAAGGCCCGAGCCCCCGCCGCCGAAGCGGCGACGGTGGCCGTCATCGCCGAGTGCTCGCTCTCCACCGTGACCATGTGCGTGCGCACTTTGCCCTTGGCCACGAACTCCGCGAACTTGTGCATGAGCTCGGTCTGCGGGGTGATCGGGTAGGCGGCGGCCACGTGCGGGTCAATCTGCATGAGTGCGTACGCGGCGGCATCGTTGCCGGTCATGGCGTGGACCTCGCCACGGCCCGGACCGCGCTCGGCGGGCATGATCGGCTGGCCGGTGCCAGCCGGCAGCTTGCGGACAGGCATCCAGGTCTTGAGCTTACGCGACATGATGAACCTCCGCGGTGGCGTCCTGCTCCGTCTCCACCATGACGATTGATTTGTACCCGTTGCGGTCGGTGGGGCAGACCGACGCGCAGATACCGCACGCGGTGCAACGGTCGTAATCGATGCCCAGCACGCCCGTGGTGTCCTTGGAGGCTTTGTCGAACATCGCGTGCATGATCGCGTTGTCGGGGCAGTGAATGAAGCAGCGGCCGCAGGTGATGCAGTATTCCTTGGCAAAGTGCGGGATCCGGGTCGCCCGCCACTCACCCTTGTGCAAACGCTCATGAGCCGTGTCCGGCTGCATGATGGCCCCGGCCTCGCGCTGTAAGGCCGGCGGCTGAATAGCGCTCTCGGAGAAACGCACGGCCGTCACCTCCAGCGACACGAGCCGGGCCAGTGCCTCCGGACCGAAGTATCTGGCCCCTCGCTCGCGCAGCTCGATCCGTGGGATCTCCACCACCGGGTCGTTCTCATCCGCCACCACGAGCACCTGGTTCTCGATGCGGAGGGTGGCATCGGGCGTAGCGTAGATGCTGTACCGAAGGTTGAACTCCAGGCCGGCGTCCTCGAGTGCGTCTTCCGCATCACGAGGGCTCATAGCCAGCGCCGCGCGCAGGCCGGCAACCACCTCAGCAATGGAAGTACCCCGAGCCAGCACGGAATGGACGTTGCGCCGGGCCAGGGCCGCGGCCGCCGCCTGGCCTCCCGCCAGGCGCTCGTAACCTCGGCGCGCCCCCTGGGAGGTCAGCACCACCTCGGCAGGCTGCTGGACGAGCAGCGCCGCCAGCGCTTCCAGCGCCGCATCCGACACCGGCTCGACACAATTGCCTCGGACGTAGGCATTGAAGAATCGCATAGAATTCCTTTCACTCCGAGGGGGGGCAGGTGGGCGGGCCTGGTACACATCGTCTTGAGCGAGCCGCTGACGCCGGCCAGACTGCAAGCCTGCCGCTCCACCCCTGGCTGGACGCACAAGCTGCAAAAGCCGTGCCGCAGCCGAACCGGGTGAGAAAAGCTCCTGAAACAACGCCGTGCGGCCCCGGCAATCGGTTCGGCGGCCCAACGCTGAGCATACCTGAGGCTAAATCGCGCGAAGCGGGTGGGGCATATGCCCAGTCATCAATGAGAGCGGTGAGCATTGTCCCGCGGAGCCGCTTGGTTTATCTTCAGCCGTGTCGCGGACAGCAGCAGCCCTTGCGGAGATCAGCAACATGTACTTGCTTCATTGGCTATGCATGGTCCTCCATTTCGCCGGAACGACCGGACAAGCAGACCAACCGGCGGGCACTCCACAGGAGCCGGTCATCATCAAGTATGACATGACCGGCCTGCACGGATGGAACCTCAATAACCTGACCACTCGCCGGCGGTATTTCGACGAGACGCAACTGGTCACCTCGTTGCAGGGTCTGGCCAATCGCCACGAGCCACGGCTCTACGTCCGATACAACGCCGCACACGACGATTTCTGGTGGGCGCGGATGACAGAGCCAGGCGGGTGGCTGCGCGGGCGGACCGTTCAGAACGCGACGAGCATCCAGGATCTGCTGAATCGTCTCGCTGACGTGCACACCGGCGTCGTGGTCTGGGACGAGCGCGTACCAGCCACGGCCAATCTGGCCTCGACGATCGCCGGCTGCGATGGGCTGCTGGCCCTGCGCTACGATGCCAATGCCGATTCTCTCTATCAGCAATTGGTCCTCTCCGGCCCGAAACTGCCCGTTCAGGTGCGGTTGATGAAGGAAGACGGCGGGGTGCTTTTCACAGGGCGGGGCATCATCCCCGACACGTCGTTGCCCAGCAGCGGCAGCGCCAAATGCGATGCCTACTTGTGGCTCGTAGAACATTATCTGAAGACCGGCAGGACGGATCCGAAGCGTCTCGGCTACTATCTCGATGGCTACTGGTTGCAGAGCTGGACCTCGGCAGAGCGAACCAATCATACGCTGAACAACCACGATTTTGTGATCGCCCGGCGAGGCCTGGTCTTCGACCTGAACGTCTGGAACGACGAGACGCCGGTGGATGACCGCGGCCAGGTACCCGGCACCGATGCGAACACGCTGAAAACGATTCTGCGCGCGGCGTATGAGCAGATGAACGGCAACGGCATGATTCACGTGGCCGGTTTCGTGCCCTGGGCGTACAAGTACACGAACTGGGCCAGCGCGGGCGGCACGCACGAACCCGTGCCCACGGAATGGCGATACGCGGAGATTCTTTCCTGCTTCAACGCCTACATGGATGCCGACGCCATCTCGCTGGCCAATATGGCCAACGCCTCATTCTTCCAGCACTATCCACTGGCCGACGCCTATCCCCAGAACAACAAGCCGACGCGCGAATCTCTGATCGCTCGCGGCGTGCTCGACGCGGAGGGCAGGATCAAGCCACTTCGCTACGTGGCGCACTATGTCGGCGACTACGATGCGGCGGCGTGGCTGTATCAGAAGCTACCCGCCATCTGGATGGATGCTCAGCGGGGCAGCGAACCGCTGTCCTGGGCTTTCAACCCGAACCTCTGCGAGCGGTTTCCGCTGGGCCTGGCCTGGACGCGTCAGACGGCCACCGCCAATGACACGTTCGTGGCCGGCGATTCGGGGGCCGGCTATGTCAACCCTCGTTACCTATCTCCTCCCCGGCCGTTTTCGAATCTGCCCTCCGGCGTGGCGGCATGGGAGGCGCATTGTCGACGATTCTTCGACCAGTGGGATATCTCGGCGGTAGGATTCGTGATCGACGGCTACGCCCCATGCATGAACCAGGAGGTCATGGACAGCTACGCGCGCGTCGCCCCGGATGGCATCGTGCCGCAGAAAGTGCCCCTCCAGGGGACACATAACGGCATGCCATTCACCCGCATGCGCTGGGACCTTTCGGGCAGTCCCAGCCAGGCAGTAGATGCGATCGAAACCTTCCTCAACCGCCCGCTACCGCAGTTCGATGTGTTCCGATCCATCCTCCAGACGCCCACCTGGTACAAACAGGTCGGCGATGAGCTGCGCCGGCGGCGCGGCGAAGAAGTCATGGTAGTGGACCTGTACTCGCTGCTCTGGCTGGTGCGCGAGTTCGAACAACATCCGGAGCTGTATCTGTGGCCGCAGTCACCGTACGGCGGCGCCGCAGCAGTTCTCGCGAAGCCGCAGCAGCAGGCAGGGCTCGCGCCTGTGCCGGTCGCGGACGGGCCGATCACCGTCGTGCAGCAGGGCGGCCGTTCCGCGTGGCAGGTGGAGGCCGGCCGGTTTCTGTATTTCTCCGTCGACGACGCGTTTCATCGACGCAACCAGCAGCTCATCTCGGTCACGGTCGAGTACTACGACCAGGGCTCAGGCGTCTTCGAGGTGCAATACGATGCCAGCGACTATGAGGCCCCCCACTGCGGCATCTTCAAGTCAACCGGCGCCATCAGCCGAACAAGCAGCAACACCTGGCGGACCAGGACCTGGGCCCTGCCACAAGCCCGGTTTGCCAATGCCCAGAACGGCGGAGCCGACCTTCGGGTCTACAGCAACGCCTCGAATTTGCGCATCAGCGAGGTACGCCTGTTCTACGTGGACACCGGGTCAGTTCGGGTCACGCTCGAACCGGAAGAAGCCGCAGCCGTGGGAGCCCGGTGGCGGCTTTCCAGCGGCCCGGACACGGCATGGCGAGCCAGCGGTGAGCTCGTCGAAGATGTCCCCCTTGGCGGCTATACGGTGAACTTCAAGTCGATCCGGTTCTGGGAGCCACCCACGGATGTCGCGGTGAATGTCGTGCGCGGCACAACGGAGGCGGCCGGTACGTACATACGACTCCAGCCCGGAGATCTGGATGACGATGGCGACGTGGACCAGGAAGACTTCGGACGCTTCCAGGCGTGCATGACCGGTCCCGGATTTCCGCAGACCGGCTCCACCTGCACAGAAGCCCTCATGGACGCCGATGATGACGTCGATCAGGCGGATTTCTCGATCTTCCAAGGCTGCTTGAGCGGAGCGAACGTGCCCGGCGAGATCGACTGCGCCGAGTAAGCCCCGACGAGACATCCCCTCGTATCTGCTCAGATGGACAACCGCTCAGAGCAAGCCGTGCTTCTCCAGCCGGTAGCGGAACGTGTCCCGCGACAGGTTGAGCAGCTTGGCCGCCTTGGTCTGGTTGCCCGAGGCGTGGGCCAGGGCCTGGCGAAGCAGCTTGTTCTCGAGCTGATGGAAGTCCAGGCCGCCGGGCGGCAGGTTCAGTCCGGACAGGTCGCCGCCGGCGCCCGGCCCGCGGGACTGCTGGGGCTGGCCCACCACGATATCCTCGGCGGTCAGGACGTTGCCCTTGCACAGCAGCACGGCCCGCTCTATCACGTTGCGCAGCTCGCGGACGTTGCCCGGCCAGGAGTACTGGCGGAGCTTGTCGTAAGCCGATTCATCGATGCGGGCAATGGGCTTCTTGAACTCGCGCGAATACTGGCTGGCGAAGTGCTGGGCCAGCAGGCAGACATCATCGCCGCGTTCGCGCAGCGGGGGCAGGAAGACCGGCACCACATTCAGGCGGAAGAGCAGGTCCTGCCGGAAGTCGCCCTCCTCGATGGCCTTCTCGATGTCGCGGTTGGTGGCCGCGATCACGCGGACGTCCACGGGGATCTCCTGCGTGCCGCCGACCCGGCGGAACCGGCGGTTCTCCAGGAAGTGCAGCAGCTTGGCCTGCAGAACCGGCGGCATGTCGCCGACTTCATCGAGGAACACAGTGCCGCCGTCGGAAAGCTCGAGCAGGCCCTTCTTCTGCGTGCGGGCGTCCGTGAAGGCTCCTTTCTCATGGCCGAACAGCTCGCTTTCCAGCAGCGTCTCGGAGATGGCCGTGCAGGTGATATTCATGAACGGCTTGTGAGCCCGCTCCGAGTTGTAGTGAATCACGCCGGCCGCAAGATCCTTGCCCGTGCCGGTCTCCCCGCGCAGGAATACCGTCGAGGTGTTGCTCTTGGCCACGCCGTTGATGAGCTCGAAGAGCCGCCGCATACTGGGATCCTGCCCGATGATGCGATCGAAGCCGTATTCGTGCTGCATGACCCGGCGCAGCTCGCGAACTTCGCGGCGCAGCTTGGTCGTCTCCAAAGCCTTGTCCACCGTGAGCAGCAGCTCGTCCATCTGGAATGGCTTGGCAATATAGTCGAACGCGCCGAGTTTGATCGCCTCCACGGCGTTTTCGATATTGCTGTAGGCGGTCATCATGATGACCACGACATCCTGATCGACCTTGCGGATGCCGCGGAGCACATCCAGCCCGGTGATATCCGGCAGGCGGTAGTCGAGGAGGATCAGGTCAAACGTGGCCTCCTCGAGCGCGCCCAGACCCGCCGAGCCCGTTTCCGCCTCGGTAACGCGGTAACCGCGTTCTTCGAACTTCTGGCGCAGCGACCAGCGAATCAAACTTTCATCTTCGACGATCAGGACACCGATAGCCATGCTAAATCCCACTTGCTCTGTCTATGACTCTGTCTTCGGCCCGTTCAGACGGTAGATCGACGAAGACCTGCGTGCCCACATCGGCCTGGCTGTTCAGGGTAATGGTCCCGTGGTGCGCGTCAACGATTTTCCGGCAGATGGACAGACCCAAACCGGTACCCCGGGCTTTCGTCGTGAAGAACGGCTCGAAAGCCCGTTGCCGGGTCGCCTCGTCCATGCCCTTTCCGGTGTCGGCCACCATCAGGCGAACTTGATCATCCCGCCGGGAGAGCCGCACGTCGATGGTGCCGCCCTGCTCGCAGGCGTGCGCGGCATTCACCAGCAGATTGATGACCAATTGCTCGATCTGCCCTTCGTCTGCCACCACGTGAGGCAACCCATCGGCGGCCTCGAAGCGGACCTGCACGCGTCGGAAGGCCGATGTTCCGCGGAGCAGTTTCACCACCCGGCTGATCGCCAGATTCAAATCGCAGGCGATCTTGGTCGGCGGCTTGGGCCGGGCGAAGATGAGCAGATCCTTGACCGCGGCATCCAGCCGGTTGATCTGCCCCAGGATTTCGCGAATGATCGGCCGGTGCGGGTCTTCATCGCGCATGCCGTCGCGGATGACCTGGATCGCGCCGCTGATGCCGGCCAGGGGGTTCTTGATCTCATGGGCCAGGGAGGCCGCCAACTGCCCGATCTCGGCCAGGTGCTCTGAGCGGGTCAGCTTCTCCTCGGCCACCGAACGCTCTTCCTGCCGGACCTGCGAGGAGTAGCTCTCCTTGTAAGATTCCAGCATGATCGTGATCTCGAGCGTGAGCAGCTTGTGCAGGGCCACCATTTTGGCGTCGAAGTCGCGCACATCCAGCGACCGGATCAACCGGCGCAGCTCCTGCCAGATCATCTCCATCGCGATGAACATGTAATGCTGGGGCAATCCCACCCGAACGTGAGCCCGACCGATGACCATCCGCTTCTCGGCATAGATCTGATCGTAAACGCCGCAGAAAAGGTCGCTGAGCCACTGTACCAGCATCACCCGCTGGTGATTCATCTGGGCCTGGCCGCCCTTGAACACGGCCCGGGCCTTGGGGTCCCGAAAGAGCCGCTCGTAGAAGCGGTCCATCACCACCTCCAGGTGACCCTGAAGGTCCTGGCCGAGCGCTCGAAGATGGAGCACATCCTCTTCTCGGAGCTGGACGTGGCGTTTCAGATCATCCAGGTAGGGTACCATCGGCTCATTATAGTTGTACTCGGTCTACTGCGGCATATCCCCCGCCGGATTGCCCTCTGACCCAGATTGGCTGGCCTGGGTTCGGCTGCCGCCCACCGGCCCCACACGGCGGAGTGCAGCACCATATCAATACGGGTGCAGCGGGCAGGGGCAGAGCCGGGAGTTCCCGCCGATCAGCGGGACCGCTGGCGCGTGGCACGCTGCATGCAGAGATTCTGCCGGTAGTAAACCCCCTGTGAGGGAGGTCACATCAATGAACGACAACTCTGTCAACGATCGGATCGAACAGCATCTTCGCAGTCGCATCTGTGCGGTGTGCGTGAACGCCGAACCTGACGGGGCGTGTGGTCTGCCCGCGCAGTACCCTTGCCCGCTGTTCCTGCACCTGGATCAGGTGATCAACGTAGTCGCCTCGACCCAGGACGACTCAGTCAGCCCCTACGTTGACCGCCTGCGCAAGATCGTCTGCTCCCATTGCCGCATGGACAGTGACGGCGACTGCGAGGGTCCGGCCCAGCACATCTGTCCGCTGGATTCCTATTTCCCACTGGTGATTGAACTCATCGAGGGTGAGCTCGCCAGCGCGCGATAGGCAACATCCCGCTGGTTCACGCCGGTCACCCCGAGCCTGACACTGAGATGGCGTCGGGCCGCGGCCCTTTTTACGCAGGGCGGGGGGAATGGGTGATTTCCCGCCGCCGAACGGGTGAACTGCCCCAAGTTCGCCGCCCATAACCATATAAAACATGGATGTTAAAGCGATTTTTACTGGCACGGCGCCTGCAAGGTTTCCCTCCTGGAGAGTCTGCACATGACCGTCCAGGGTGAATCTGTTTTCGGCTGCCCCGATCCGAGGCGGCAGGGGGCGGTAATCGTACGCCGCCGCGTAGCCGTCCAAGGCCGGGTCCAGGGCGTCGGCTTTCGCCCGTTCGTCTATCGCTTGGCGACGGATCTTCGCCTGGGCGGCATTGTCGGCAATGACTCCCATGGGGCCTTCATCGAGATCGAAGGGCCGCTGAGCGGGATAGAGACCTTCCTGGAGCGGCTGTACAGAGAACTCCCTCCGCTGGCCCGCGTGAGCCGTCTTTCCGTGTGGCCGCTGGCCCCTCGAGATGACCGCTATTTCCGGATCGACAGCAGCCTGTGTGGCGGGCATCAGGACGCGGAGATCACCGCGGACGTGGCCGTATGCGACGACTGCCTGGCCGAGATGCTCAATCCGCGCGACCGGCGCTATCGCTATCCGTTCATCAACTGCATCAACTGCGGGCCACGGTATTCCATCATCCAGGGCGTCCCCTACGACCGGCCAAACACCACCATGGCCGCCTTCACCATGTGCGCGGCCTGCGCAGCCGAATACAACCAGCCGCTGAACCGCCGGTTTCATGCCCAGCCGAATGCCTGCCCCGTCTGCGGACCGCGTTTATGGATGACGGATGCTCAGGGCAACCGCGTGGAGGGTGACCCGGTCGCGAGGTGCGCCCGCTGGCTTCACGGCGGAGCGATCGTGGCCATCAAGGGCATTGGAGGCTTCCACCTGGCGTGCCGGGCCGATGATGAGTCCGCGGTCCGGCGCCTGCGGGTGCGCAAGCAGCGCGAAAGTAAAGCGTTCGCCATCATGGTGCCTTCACTCGAAACGGCCGCTGAATTGGCTCAGGTGGATGAATCTTCCGCCGCCGCGCTCAGGGGCCCGGCCCGCCCGATCGTCTTGTTGGGTCGGAGGACACCCTCGCCCGTTGCGCCCTCGGTCGCGGCCGGCAGCACGTATCTGGGTCTCATGCTGCCGTACACGCCTCTGCATCACCTCCTCTTCGCCGAGAATACGGGGCCGCTGGTAATGACTTCGGCCAATCCCAGCGAAGAGCCCTTATGCTGCCAGAACCAGGAGGCCCTGGACCGTCTGGCGCGAATCGCCGACGCCTTCCTGCTGAACGATCGGGACATCGAACGCCGCGTGGACGATTCCGTCCTCTTGAGCGTGCGCGAGCCAACCCCTCGCGCCCTGCCCATCCGCCGGGCTCGTGGGTTCGCCCCCTCTCCCATCGAAGTGCCGCTGGAGGCTCCCCAGTCCATCCTGGCGGTCGGCGGTGAAATGAAATCAACCATCTGCCTGCTCTCCGGGCGTCAGGCGATCGTCAGTGAACACCTGGGCGAGCTCTCCAATGCGACCGCGTTCCGGAACTTCGTGATCACTGTCGAACAGTTCAAGAAGCTGCTGCGTGCTTCCCCGGCGGTGGTCGCCTGTGATCTGCACCCGGATTACGCGGCCACCCGCTATGCACAGTCTCTGGACCTCAAAATCGTCGGTGTCCAGCACCACCATGCACACATTGTCAGCTGCATGGCCGACAACGACCTCACCGGTCCAGTCGTGGGGATCGCCTGTGACGGGACCGGCTTCGGCACGGACGGCGCGATCTGGGGTTGCGAACTGATGATCTGCGACGAAGCCGAGTTCGAACGGGTGGGTCAACTGGCCTACTTCCCACTGTTGGGCGGTGACGCGGCGGCCCAGGAAACCTGGCGACCGGCCGTGGGGCTGCTCCAGGCAGCCTTCGGGCCGGCTTGGCGCGAATCCTGCGCGGACCTGCTGGACAGCTTGGACCCGGAAGCTCTGGACATCGCGGCAGCCCGCCTGAGAACGTCTCGTCTGCCGCTGACGTCCAGTCTGGGTCGGCTGTTTGACGGCGTGGCTTATCTGCTCGGCGTCTGTGACCGCAACCGCCACGAGGCCGAGGCCGCCACGCTTCTGGAGGCCGCCGCCGCGAGTGAAACGCCGGCGGCGCCCCTGCCCTACTCCTGGACCACTTCACCCGAGGGCCGAGTGCAGCTCGAGGTCGGGCCGATGGTGGTGGCCCTCATCGAAGGACTGCGTGCGGGTTACACGGCCGGTCAACTGGCTCGGGCATTCCACGAAACGCTGATCTGTGCATTGGCTGAGGGTGTGCGGCGGGTCGCCGCCGGCAGCAGCCTGCACCACGTGGTCCTCTCGGGGGGCTGCTTCGCCAATCGACTGCTGCTCGAAGGACTTTGCGCCCGAGTGCGCGAAGACGGGCTGGAAGTCTTCGCTCATCAGAAGGTGCCGACCGGTGACGGTGGACTCGCGCTCGGGCAGGCGGTGGCGGCAGCCGAAATGCTCAGGAGAAATATGCCATGTGCCTAGCGGTGCCTGGAAGAATCATCGCCGTTCGCGGCGCCGAGGCCGCAGACAGCATCGCGGCTGTGGGAACCATCGATTTCCAGGGGTCCACGCTCGACGTGAGCCTTGCCTTCACGCCCGAAGCACAAGTCGGAGACTGGGTGCTCGTGCACGCTGGCTTTGCATTACAGGTGCTCAATGAGGCCGAAGCCATGGCGACATGGCAGTACCTTGAGCCCGAGGATGTCGAGGAGATCCGCAGCGTGGAGCCTTCTGGATGATCGGGTGATTCCGGCGACCCGGAGAGCGCCCGTTCATTCCGGCACCGTGCAGACTCTCCACCTTCCCTGCCGGCCGGAGGCTCACGGGCGCTCTCCGGCGCCGCCGGACTCCAAAAAGGATCAGAGACGTGACCGGTGACTTGATCAAGAAGATACATTCAGCCTGCCGGGGCATACCCCCCGTTCGGATCATGGAGGTTTGCGGGACACACACCGTTTCGCTCTTCCGCAGTGGGGTGAAGTCGCTGCTTCCTGAAAACGTGAAGCTGATCAGCGGCCCCGGTTGTCCGGTGTGCGTCACCTCGCAGGGCTACATTGACGCCGCCTGTGCTCTGGCCGGTCGACCGGAGGTCACCGTCTGCACTTACGGCGACATGGTCCGGGTTCCGGGGCGAGCCGGCTCACTTGAACGTCAACGGGCCCAGGGCGCTCAAGTGCGGGTGGTGTATTCACCGCGGGATGCGGTGTCGTATGCCCAAGCGCATCCCGAGCGGCAGGTCGTGTTCCTGGGCGTCGGCTTTGAAACCACCGCCCCTGCGACGGCTGCCGCGGTGCTGGAGGCGAAAAGACTTGGGCTGGACAATTTCTACGTCTTGACCGCACACAAGCTCGTGATTCCCGCCATGTCCGCTTTGCTGTCCGCCGGCGACGTCCCCGTCGACGGCTTCTTGTGTCCGGGACATGTGAGCGTGGTCATTGGAGCCGACGCCTATCGACCCATCGTGGAGCAGTATGGCAAGCCGTGCGTCGTGGCTGGCTTTGAACCGGACCAGATGCTGCGTGGAATTCTTCACTTGGTGAGTCAAATCGCGCGAAGGGAGGCACGTCTGGAGAACGTGTACCCGGTCGCCGTCTCCTCCCTGGGTAACCAGCCTGCCTTGAAATGTCTGCTAGATACTTTTGAACCGGCGGATGCCGTGTGGCGGGCCATGGGCACGATTCCCAGCAGCGGGTTGACCCTCCGGTCCGCCTACCGCAGATTCGATGCGGCGCAGCGCTTTAACCTCGTCGTGGACGAGGATTACGACCCGCCGGGTTGCCGCTGCGGCGAGGTCATCCAAGGCAAGGTGGAACCGGCCGACTGCCCCCTGTTCGGCCGCACTTGCACTCCCTTGGAACCCGTCGGGCCCTGCATGGTGAGCAGCGAGGGAACTTGCGCCGCCTGGTACAAGTATGGACGGCATGGCACAGATCGTGCAATGTTTCACAAAGGTACCATCGGCCGACCGATTTAATGCTGGTGGCGCCGCAAAACCATGAACAGTAGGTCTAAACAAGTTTTGTCCCGAGATGAACAGGTAGTCCTCGCCCATGGGGGCGGGGGTGAGCTGACCAGGCGCCTCATTTCCGAGCGCATACTACCGAAGCTCGGAAACGCATTGTTGAACCCTATGACCGACAGCGCGGTGCTGGCGATACCGGCGGGGTCAATTGCCTTCACGACCGACTCCTTCATCGTTCAACCGCTTCAGTTTCCGGGGGGCGACATTGGACGCCTGGCTGTCTGCGGGACGGTAAACGACCTTGCGGTCATGGGGGCGAGACCCCTGGCGTTGAGCCTGGCCATGGTCCTCGAAGAGGGCCTGACGCTTCAGACGTTCGATGCCGTAGTGGACTCCATAGCCGCCGCGGCCACTGAAGCGGGGGTCGTGATCGCCACAGGCGATACGAAGGTCGTGGAGCGTGCCCGCGGTGATGGGCTGACCATCACCACGGCGGGCGTGGGCGTCATGCGCGACACTGTCAGGCTGTCTCCAGATCGCATCACAACGGGCGATGTCATGGTGGTGAGTGGCACGCTGGCCGACCACGGCCTGGCCGTCATGTCCGCCCGTGAGGGATTGTCTTTCCGGACCAAACTGCTCAGCGACGTCGCGCCGCTGGCCGATTTGATCAATGGCCTGTTTGAGGAAGGCTGCGATCTGAAGTTTCTGCGCGATCCGACGCGCGGGGGCCTGGCGGCCGTGTGTGCCGATCTGGCCGAGGAGACCGGGCTGAGCATCGAGCTTGACGAAGCAGCAATCCCGGTTTCGCGCGTCGCCCGCCATACGGCGGAGCTCCTGGGTCTGGACCCGCTGACCATCGCCAACGAAGGCAAAGTCGTGGCGGTGGTGTCGTCTGAGCAGGCGGAGCGGGTCGTGCGTTCGTGCCGAAGCCACCCGTTGGGCCGCGAGGCGGCCGTCGTCGGTCGCTTCACTGAGGCCTCCCCGCCTCTCGTGGAGCTGCTGACCCGCTCGGGAGGCCGGCGCGTGGTTCAACGCCCCTACGGCGAGGAGCTGCCGCGAATCTGTTGAGCGAAGTGATCAGCAACCAGCGGTCAGCAGTCAGCAAGAACGGCCTGACGGTGGTCGCCGACCGCAGAAGCGTCTGAGAGGACAACATGACCAGTCTGAGCACGATACATCAGGGCATCAGTCGAAGCGGGGTCAGCACCGCCCCCTATGAGCAGGCGCTGTGGCAGGAGCTGTTCGCTGCCATCGAGTTCTACCAGCACGCCCCGGACGCGCTGATCCAGGTGTTGCACCGCGCGCAGGAGCTGTTCGGCTATCTGCGCGAAGACGTGGTGAAGTTCATCGCCAAGGAGCTGCGGCTTCCGGTAAGCCGGGTGCACGGGGTGATCGGTTTCTACTCGTTTTTCAGCCGCGTTCCGCAAGGCAAGTACATGATCAGCGTGTGCCTGGGGACCGGCTGCTATGTGCGGGGCGCGGACCAGATCCTGCGCGGTTTTGAGAAGGCCCTGGGCGTGACGGCCGGGCAGACGACCGCCGACGGGCGGTTCAGCCTCCGTTGTGTGCGTTGTGTGGGGGCCTGCGGGGTGGCTCCGGTGGCCATGGTGGGCAACGATCTGCATACGCAGCTCAAGATGGACTCCGTCAAGAAAGTGTTGAAGGCGTACAAATGACTCTGAATGAACTCCAGGAATGGAGGGACCGGGCTCGCCGGGCGCTTGCGCTGCGGATGGGCCAGGCCCCCGTCGCCGAACCCGGGCAACCCTACGTGCGCCGCGAGATTCTCGTCTGCGCGGGCGGCGCGTGCGTCAGTTGCGGCAATGCGGCCGTCGCGACTGCGTTTCGCGAGCTGATCGGCAAGCTGGGAATGAACGAGTATGTCAAGCTCGTCGAAACCGGCTGTGTCGGCTGCTGCGATCTGGGCGTGGTTGTCCAGATCATGCCCGACGACGTCCTGTATCAAAAGGTGACCGTCAAGGACGTCAAGGACATCGTCGAGAAACACCTGGTCAACAACCAGTTGGTCATCGAACTACTGCACGCACCAGCGGACGGCGGTGAGCCGTACATCTCGGCCGGCGACATGCCGTTCTTCAAGCACCAGCAGAAGATCGTGCTGGAAAACAGCGGTCTCATCGACCCGCAAAGCCTCGAGGAGTACATCGGCCGCGATGGCTACCAGGCGATGGCCAAGGCCCTCGGCAAGATGGAGCCCCGCGAGGTCATCCAGGAGGTGCTCGCCAGTGGTCTCCGCGGCCGTGGCGGCGGCGGCTTCCTCACCGGCCGCAAATGGAGCATGCTGGCGAACTCTAACAATCCCGTGAAATACGTCATCTGCAACGGCGATGAGGGAGATCCGGGCGCGTTCATGGACCGCAGCGTCCTGGAGAGCGATCCGCACCGCGTACTCGAGGGCATGGTCATCGCCGGCTACGCCACTGGGGCACACAAGGGCGTGCTCTATGTGCGGGCGGAATACCCGCTGGCCATCCGGCGGCTCCAGATCGCCATCGACCAGTGCCGCCAGCACGGACTGCTGGGCGAACGGATTCTGGGTACGGACTTCCACTTTGATGTGGAGATCCGCGTGGGCGCCGGCGCGTTCGTGTGCGGCGAGGAGACGGCGCTGATCGCCTCCGTCGAAGGCCAGCGCGGCCAGCCGCGGCCACGGCCGCCGTTCCCGACCCAGTCCGGCCTGTACGGCAAGCCGACGATCATCAACAACGTCGAAACCTACGCCAATATCGCCCCGATCATTCGCAATGGGGGCGCCTGGTTCGCCGCAATCGGCACACCCAAGAGCTCGGGCACCAAGGTCTTTGCCCTCGCCGGCAAACTGGTCAACACCGGCCTAGTCGAGGTGCCCATGGGCATGACGCTCCGCGAGCTGGTCTACGACATCGCCGGCGGCGTGCCCGGGGGCCGGCCGTTCAAGGCCGCCCAGACCGGCGGCCCCTCCGGCGGGTGCATCCCCGCGGAGCACCTGGATACGCCGCTGGACTTCGACTCGCTTCAGGCTATCGGCTCGATCATGGGTTCCGGCGGCCTCATCGTCATGGATGACACGTCCTGCATGGTCGACGTCGCCCGGTTCTTCATGGACTTCTGCGTCGACGAGTCCTGCGGCAAGTGCCCGCCCTGTCGCGTGGGCACCAAGCAGCTTTTCCACATTCTGACCAAGATCACCAACGGAACCGCCAGCGAGGAGGATTATGCCACGCTGCAGGAGCTGTGCGGCGTGGTGGCGACGGCCAGCCTCTGCGGGTTGGGGATGACCGCACCCAACCCGGTCCGCAGCACCATCCGTCATTTTCAGAAGGAATACGAGGCACACATCATGGACCGGCGCTGCCCGGCCGGGGTGTGCCGTCAACTGCTGACCTTCTCCATTGATGAAGAGAAGTGTACGGGCTGCGGCCTGTGCGCCCGAAGCTGTCCGGTCGAAACCATTATCAAGATTGACGGCCTCAAGAAGTATCGCATCGAGCCGGCCCGCTGCACGCACTGCGGCGCCTGCCACGACGTTTGCAGGTTTGACGCAGTACTGAAGGTATGAACCACCATGAGCAAGATTCGACTGACTATCAACGGCAAGAACGTTAACGCCTACGAAGGGCAGACCCTTCTGGAGGTCTGCCGCCAGAACGACATCTTTGTGCCAACGCTGTGCCACTACGAAGGCCTGACGGACATCGGCGCCTGCCGGCTGTGCATCGTCGAGGTGGAAGGCCAGCGGCGCCCGGTGCCCTCCTGCACCACGCCGGCCGAAGACCAGATGGTCATTCTGACAGCCACCCCCATGCTCGAAGACATGCGGCGGCAGACCATCGAGCTGATCTTCGGCGAGCGCAACCACATCTGCCCCTTCTGCCCGCGCAGCGGGAACTGCGAGCTGCAGAAGGTGGCCTACCACCAGTGCGTCGATCATCTGCGCTACAACTACCTGTTTCCGACGCTGCCGGTGGACAGCTCGCACCTGCGCATCGCCCTGGACCACAACCGTTGTATTCTGTGCGGCCGCTGCATCCGCGCGTGCGACGAATGGATTGGCGCTCACGTGCTGGACTTCGACGGGCGCGGCTCCAAGAGCATGCTGGTGGCGGACAACGGCGTTCCCCTGGGACAGTCGTCCTGCGTCTCCTGCGGCACGTGCGTTTCCGTCTGCCCGACGGGGGCCATGTTCGAGAAGCGCAGCGCCCACTGGCAGGGCCGTCTGCCCAAGGAATTCACTGAGACTATCTGCACGAACTGCGGCGTGGGCTGCCGGATCAACGCATCGGTCAGGCACCGCCAGATCGGCGAGCTCAGTCCGGCCGGCGGTCCCGGTGGCAACAATGTGCTCTGCGAGCGCGGCCGTTTCGGGCTGGTCAATCCCGGTTCGCCGCGTATCACGGCCATCCGCATGAAGCGGGGCAACCAGTGGGTGGAGCGCTCGCTGGATGATGTGCTCCGCGAATGCGTGCGGCGGCTCAAAGCGGCACCCGTACAGTCGGATCCCAGCCGAGCCATTGCACTGATGAGCCCGCGGCTGCCGATGGAAGTGCTCGCCGCTGGCCATGGCTTCCTCACCCGCGCGGTAGGCAGCAATCGCTGGTCCATCGTAGACCGCACTTGCTCCGCGGATATCCGCCAGGCGCTGCACATGAACGGAAGCCCCGCGCCGCTCGCCGGCCTGCGCGATCTCGACGAAGCGGACATGTTCATGCTCCTGGGCTGCAACCTGGAGCGCACGCACGGCGTGATCGCGTCCTACGTCCGCCGGGCGGTCCTGCATCGACGGGCCAAGCTGGTCAAGCTCAATCCGCGGCACACCTGGCTCACGGAATGGACCGATGTACAGGTGCACGTCGAACGCGGCCGCGATGCCCTGGCATTGTCTGCCATGCTGAAGTACCTGCTGGATGACGGCAAGGCAACACTCGACGTGCCTGAGGATCTGGCCCGCCGTTTATCCAAACTGAACGACGATACGATCACCGCCGCCACCGGGGTGCCCGCGGCCGAACTCCGCGAGGTGGCCCGGATGTACGCGGCGGCCCAGCGGCCGATGATCCTCTGCGGACCGGGCATCACCCGCCGGGACCCCGCGGGGTTGGCGGCCGCCATGACCCTGGTCCGAGCCACCAAGCGCAAAACTCCGACCGGCCGGTGGCGGCTGATGGAACTGGCCATGGGAGCCAACAGTCTGGGTGCACGCCTGCTGGGCCATAACGACCTGCACCTGCCCAGCCTGGTCCCGCACAGCGCCGACGTCGCCTTCGTGCTGCTGGGTGACGAAGACTACACCTGGCCGAAGGAGTGGGTGGAAAAGCTGCGAACGGTGAGCTTCGTGGTGGCGCTGGCCGCACGCGAGGACCCGCTGCTGGAGCTGGCCCACGTGGTGATTCCCGCCGCGACCTGGGCGGAACGCGAAGGCACCTACATCAACCTGGAGGGCCGTTTGCAGAAAGGCCGCCAGCTCATGGATCCGGCGCCAGGCTGCATCAACGAAGTGGAGTTCTTCCAGCAGCTGGCACAGGCCCTGCACGGCCCGGACTGCAACTGGTCGCCGTCGGTCGGTTTGGAGCCGATCCGACAACTGGCGGATGGACACATGGTTCCCTGTGAATCGAAGGACTACGCGCCCGATCTGGGGGGGCTCGCCGCCCTGGTCAGCGATTGAAGGATTTAAGCGAATGGCCAAGAAACGTATTGCGACGGTCTGGCTTTGCGGCTGCTCCGGCTGCCACATGTCGGTGCTGGATCTGGACGAGAAGCTGATCGACCTGGCCGCCGTGGCCGACATTGTCGCCAGTCCGGTGGCCGACGTGAAGGAAATCCCCGAATGCGACATCGGGCTCGTC
>BTUC01000084.1:0-20439 GCA_045863575.1 Phycisphaerae bacterium | reverse complement strand
GCTGGGGCATCACCCGACTTTCGACGGCAAGATCGATATCTCGGGCTTGAGCCCGGGTCTTTACTATCTCGTATTGACGCAGGGCACGGGTGTGAACGTGTTGCGGGACGACGTGAACCTGTCGCAGTCACAGGGATCGTTCGCAAAAGCGGCCGACCTGCGTCTGGGCACTGAAATCCCCTTCTACGTGGTCCCCGAGCCGGCCGCCTTGGGCGGTCTGCTGCTCGCGGGTCTTGGCCTGCTTCGGAGTCGGCGGCGAATCTGAGGGACGGGCGATCGGGTGCGGTGGCCGAGAGGTAGCCACCTGTTGCTGGCTTTAAGTTCCTATGCTTCGATCAGCGCCCACGTGGCCAGCGTGCTGATGGCCAGCGCTTTCTGGAGATCGGGCAGGTCGATGTGCTCGTCGTCGGCGTGGGCATGCTCGAGCTTCCCGGCGCCGAAGATGGCCGTCGGGTGGCCTTTCTTGTGATAAATGCGCGCGTCGCAACTGACCTCCCAGGCGACGGCTTTGGGCGCCGGTTGCCCGAGGGCCGTACAGGCGGCCATGAGCGCCTGCATGGGGGCGACGTCCGGCGAGTCCGCGTACGCGTCGTTGTGCAGCCGGTCGAAGCTCATTTCCACCATGCTGTCATCGTACGGACGGCCGCGATGTTTGCAGTACTTTTGCACGCCTTTGCGGGCGGCCGCGATCATCCGCGCCTGGACGTCGGCCATAGCATGGACGGGCGTGAAACCCTGGCCGCCCTCGAGGATCACTTCGCGTCCGTCGTCGGTGCTACCCGCCAGCCTACCGGTGGCCTGCACCTGGGGAAACTTGACGGCCGCCTTAATGAGCCCGGAAAGCAAAAAGGCCGCCTTGGTGATGGCTCCGTCGCATTCACTGACCGCGGCGAGATGGCCGCTCTTGCCATAGATGTCGATCCGCAGGTTGGTCGTGTCTGGGGTGGGCTCCACCTTTACCGAGAAGTGACGGGCAACCTTGGGCAGTCCGGTGCCCGGGTCCTTCTCGCGTGTCTTGTCGCCGTACAGGCGCGTATAGTAGCCGATGGCCTCATCGAAGAACTCGATCACCTTCATGCCCACGCGTTCGGGATTTGCCTTTGAGCGAGCGCTGACTTCGATGGCCACATGGTCGCACACGACGGCCGGAGCGCTGCCAAACGGACCGAGGATGCCGTGGGCCGTCTGCACGTGGGCGGGCGTGAAGAGAGGATGTTTCGTCTCATCCCGCAGCTTGCGGCCTTCCTCCTCCAGTGCGAGCACCACGAACGGAAAGATTTCGACCGCCGAGGCCGCACCGCTGTTGCCCGCAGAGAGCCGGCAGCGGTACCAGACGGCACCCCGATGGCCGCAGTAGGGCACAAGATCCGTGCACTCGTGCACGATCACCGGAGCACCAGAAAAGCGGGAATTGGTGGTCATGGACAGGGAACCGTTGCCGCCGATCTCCTCGTCCAGCGTGAACTGGTACGCCCGACCGGCCGTGGCGGATCTGCCCAGGTGTTGCTCGAGCTCCTTGATGAGCCGCAATTGGACCAGCAGCAAAGCGATCTGGGCCTTGTTGTCGCAGGCCCCGCGTCCGTAGATGCGCAGCCCGTCGACGCGCGGTCCAAACCAGGGGGGCACGACGTCGGCATGGGCATGCAGGACCACACCGGGACGCGATGCGGGCGTATTCGCCGGTATGAGCACCTGCAAGTTGGTCCGACCGGCGTACACCCGATCGACAGCGGGCACGCGGCCATGCGCGTCGGCGGCGTAGCCGGGGAGCGAATAGTCCGGGTCCGTTGCGATGGCCGGGTCGATGGGCACGCGTTCGACGACGGCGTTCTCCCCGTGGATCTCGGCGACTTGCCTCTCGATCCAGTCGAACATCTCGCGCTCGCGGGCGGCACTGGCAGCCAAATCCGCATCCGGCGCGGTATTGAAGCGGATCAGCGCTACCAATGTGTCGCGCAGGTACCCGGCGTAGCGGTCTGAGCCGGCGGCCCTGCGGATGAACTCAGTGACGGTGGGATCCAGACGACTCATCAATTCCTCGCTAAGGGCACTAGGGCACCTGGGGCCGGATACCACCGGCCGAGGGGACTTTGTTGAGCGCGCGGTCGAACGGCATCGGGCGAAACATGTAGCCGACGGCGCTCTGGAGGGACCGCCGGCGTTCTGGCGAGGCCAGATCCAGAAGCACATTGAACAGGTAGCCGGTCTGCGCCCGTCGCCGCGAGCGCCAGTAGTCGACGAAGTCCTTCTCGCGCGTGAGGATAAGCTGCCAGACGAAGATGCTGCGGGTGGAATGATCGATGCGCAGCAGGCGCGAGTTGCCCAACGCGTCGGCGGCAGCGGTGGACAACTGGCGTTCCAGTGAAGCCGAGCGCATCGGCTCGCCGGGCAGACGTGGCGTACCCATGGCCGCGCGGCTGGTAGCCAGCAGCACGCGGGCATCGCCACCGCTGGCCTTGAGCATCTCCTCCTCAATCGCGGCCAGATTCATGACGCGGCCGTCCACCTGAAACGCGTACTCGGTCTCCGGCCGGGGCAGCGAGAGATCGTACATGGTCTCGACCGGATAGCGCTGCAACACAGCCAGGAGAACGAGCGCATTGTAGGCATCGATCCAGTACGCGGTGATGTGGTTGGACGAGGGAAATTGATCCGGTGTTCGCGTGGGCCCGGTAACCCCCAGCAGCGCATAATACCGCTCCAGCGGATCGCGGTTACGCGACAGTGCGTCGTAATCCACCAGTCCATTGTGGACGTAGTCGCGTAACACGAGGGCCCAGTCCTGGTCGGTGTACAGGTAAGGCGGTGCCTGGGCTAATACTCCCGGCCGCGCCTGGATAACGGGCTTCCCGCATCCTGTGGACGCCACCGTTGCGCAGGCCGCCAGCGCGCCCCACAACCAGACAGTGGTCCTACGGCACCTGCTGGGTCCAGGCAAGACAGGATTCTCCGTTGCTTTCAGCACCCTGTGTACCACATCCATGGCGGTATGATGCCTGCGCGGCCGCAGCTCGGCAACACCTCCGCAAGGTGGCGCGAAAGTCAGAGCACTCATACACGCACGGGGGACTCTCTCGCAGAATCGCCACGCCGCCCTGCGCGGCGCATCAAAAAACCCGAGGCGGTGCCGTCTGGCCGGGGTGAACCAGACGGGCTTGAGGGGGGGATGCCTCGGGCGGCGCGTATATTAGCACCAGCCCAGCAATCGCTGCAAGCGAAATCGGATGTGGAACTGCGGATTTTCGAACTGGCATGATAGAGAAGACGACTTCTCGTCGTAGATTTGAGCCGCGGAAACAATTCGTGTTGACAGACTGGATAAGACGGGGCACTCCCTGTAGGAGGCCCAACTTTCGGTTTTGTATCAGGTTATGAAAAACAGCAGCGGCGCTTCCGAAACGTCAGAGCGACCACTATGCTAATGGGATCAACCCAAGGAGAAGCTTGTTTGGGCTTGAAGAAACCGACCAAAGTCGCTTTTGTATCGCTGGGCTGCGCTAAAAACCTCGTGGATTCAGAGAAGATGCTCGGACAGCTCGCCGAGCATGGCGCAGCCATCACGGCTGATGAATCAGATGCCGACGTGATCGTGGTCAACACGTGCGGCTTCCTGGAGGCCTCGCGCGTGGAGGCGCACGAGGCCATCGAGGAAGCGGTCGCTCAGAAACAGAGCGGACGTTGTCAACGTGTCGTCGTGGCCGGTTGTCTCGTGCAACGCGACGGCGAGAAGCTGCTGGATGCGGTGCCGGGTATCGATGCGTTGGTGGGCGTTCATCATCGCGACAACATCGTGGATGCGGCATTAAAAGCACTGCCTGGCCGTCGGCGGAAGCGAAGCGCTCCACGGCCCAGACCGGACCTGTACCTGGGCGATTACCACGCCTATGTGGCCACCGATACCGCTCGCCTGCGGCTCACGCCGCGTCACTATGCCTACTTGCGGATGAGCGAGGGCTGCGATCAGAAATGCACGTTCTGCACAATACCCAGCATCCGCGGGCCGATGCACTGCAAGCCCCCGAGCATCGTTTTGTCCGAAGCCCGTGAACTGATCGCGGATGGGGCCGTCGAGCTGAATCTCATCGGTCAGGACACGACCAGTTACGGCCGGGACATCGGTTACTCAGCAGGGCTGGCCGGGCTACTGCGTGAGCTGAATCAGCTGGATGGGGCGCAATGGATTCGCCTTCTGTACGCCTATCCCTCTGATTTCACCGACGAGATGATCGACGCGATCGCCGAGTGCGACCGGGTGGTCAAGTACATCGATATCCCGCTTCAGCACATTAACGACCGCATTCTGAAGGCCATGCACCGGCGGGTGACGCGTGGCCAGACGGAGACGTTGCTAGGCAAGCTCCGCGCGCGGATCCCGGGCGTGACCATCCGGACGACGTTTATCGCCGGATTTCCGGGCGAAACCGAGGCCGAGTGTGAAGAGCTGGTTCAGTTTGTACGCGACTTCGGCTTCTCGGCCGTGGGCGTTTTCCCATATTCGCTGGAGCCGGATACGCCCGCCGGGCGAATGAAAGGTCAACTTTCGGCGGAAGTTAAGGAAGCGCGGGTGGATGCCATCATGCGGGCCCAGCAGGAGGTGGCGTTCGCCGAGGCGGCCCGCTGCAAAGGCCGGCTGTTTGACGTGCTCGTGGATGCTCGGGCGGGTGAGGGGTTATATGTCGGGCGTCACGCGGGGCAGGCCCCTGAAGTGGACGCGGTCACCTACGTGCAGGCCGATCGGCTGGAGCCTGGAGAACTGCTGCGGGTGGTGTGCAAGGGCTCCCAAGGGTATGATCTAATCGCTCGCCCGACGCGGGCGATTCTGCCGATCTTGTCTGGCGTGCAGGTGGCAAAGACGGAATGAAAACGGCTGAATGTTCTCCACTACCGACGCGGGTGAGCCCAGTCCGCCTGCGGATTAATCTGCCCAACCAGATCACGATTCTGCGCCTGGTCCTGGCGGTGATCTTTTTCGTGTGCCTGGCCCAGTTCCAGGCCCGTGGCGCGGTACCGCGGATCTGGCTGCTGGATTTGTGCGCGGTCCTCTTCGCGGCCGCCGCGATCTCCGACATCGTGGACGGCTATCTTGCCCGCAAGCACAACCAGGTGACGTCGTTCGGCCGGGTCATCGATCCGTTCGTGGATAAGATCCTGGTTATTGGGGCCTACATCTTTCTGGCCGGCGACGGCTTCATCAACTCGGCCGGCGCTAAGATCAGCGACGTCTCGGGCTGGATGGTGGTCGTGATTCTGGGCCGCGAGCTGCTGGTCACCAGCCTGCGGGGCGTGACCGAGGCCGGCGGCAAATCCTTCGCTGCCAACCTGTACGGCAAGGCCAAGATGGTTTTGCAGTCGATCACGGTGGTGTGGGTTCTGCTGACGGTCGCGCATCCGGACTTCTTCGGCTTTTTCTTCGTCTACGGCCGCTGGGTGATGTTGCACCTGACCGTGGCGGTCACCTTCCTCTCCATGATTCCCTACCTGTGGAGCGCACGTGACGTGCTAATGCAGATGTCGGTGACGCCGAAATGACGCGCGAGTGGCTGATGACCGGCTTCGGGCTGGGGTACTTTCCACGCGCGTCGGGAACCTTCGGGTCGGCCGGTGCCATCCTGATTGCTTTTGGGCTCGGCTGGACGTTGAACTGGGCCGGGGCTTCGCCGGTGTTTTTTCACCTGCTGATGATCGTGCTCGCGGCCCTGGCCGTCTGGGGTTGTGCGCATTGGGGACCGTGGGCCATTGAGTTCTTCCGCGGCAAGTACCGCAAGCCCGTGGATCCCGGGGCGGTGGTGCTCGACGAATTCGCCGGTCAGTGGATCGCATTGGTGGCCATGCCGCTGTGGCACAGCCTGCAATGGGCGGTGGTGGTCATGGCCGTTCAGTTCCTGTTCTTCCGCATCTTTGACGTGCTGAAGGTGCCGCCGGCGCGGCAATGCGAGCGACTTTCGGCCGGGTGGGGAATTCTTCTGGACGACCTCGCTGCCGGGGTCTATGCCAACATGATGGGCCAGATCATCTTTCGACTGGCGCTGGGTGGTCAGCCATGAATGATGTCTGGCGCGCGGTGATCCTCGGAATCGTCGAGGGTCTGACCGAGTTTATTCCCGTCTCCAGCACGGGTCACATGATCCTGGTCGAGCCGCTGCTGGGGATCAGCTTGGATGACCCGTTCTGGACCGGCACGTTCGATATCTTCATTCAGATCGGCGCCATCCTGGCGGTGGCCATTTACTTCTGGCGAAGGTTGTACCGGTTGACATTTGTCACCGGGCAGGTGGCCTGGCGCGACTACATTGTGACCAAGCTGTTCGTGGCTTTCCTGCCAGCGGCCGTTCTGGGATGGCTGTTCAGCGATTTCATCGAGGCCCACCTGAAACGTCCGCCGGTGGTGGCGGCGGCGCTGGTGGCCGGCGGCATCGGGATCATCCTGATTGAACGATGTGTTCGTCATCCCCGGATCACTGATGCTGCCTCGATCTCGCTGATGACGGCCCTGCTGATCGGGTGCTTCCAGTGTCTGGCGTTGATTCCCGGCACCTCGCGCTCGGCGGCTACCATCATGGGCGCGCTGCTGCTGGGCCTGTCGCCGGCGGCAGCGGCGGAGTTCTCCTTCTTCCTGGCCATCCCGACGATGTTCGCGGCCGGGGGCTATTCACTGGTCAAACGCCTGGATCAGATTGACTCCCAGCAGTTCGTGGTTCTTGGGCTGGGGTTCTCGGTGGCCTTCGTGGTGGCCCTGATTGTGGTCGCCTGGTTCATGCATTTCATCCAGCATCATCGGTTCACGCCTTTCGCCGTGTACCGCATCATCCTGGGTGGCGTGGTGCTGGCGTGGATGGCGTCGGTATCGCAGGGGCAGTGACGGGTGCCCCTGGTTCAGCGTTCGTCCGGTAAACCACCCTTACGGCCAATCAGGTTCCCCTCCGTCGCCCGGAAGCGTGCCTTGCCCCGGTGGGCGGCAACGCAGTAAAATGTTTTCCGATAGAAGAGTTGCGGACCAAGCGGACAGTCGGTGAGTCGCGGAATCAGGGGAACTACACACCCTGGATCGAGCGCGCCGCGTGTCGGCGAACACAGCCAGCTTTTCCGGGGAGGAGGGACTGGGTGTCATACCTTTCGAAGAGCCGTCTTACGCTGGGTGGCGTCACAGGACTGATTTGTTTTGCGCTGCCGGCTCATGGCGGGACCTGGGCCTCCCACAACGAGGGCCTGCGCAACCTGACCGTCAACGGCATCAGTATCGCACCGAGCAACCCGGCCATCCTCTATATCCAGGCCCGCTCGCTGGGAGTCTTCAAGAGCATGGATGGGGGACTGACCTGGTCCAAGACCGCGACCTTCAACAATGACAACGGTCCGGGCTACGATCATCTCGTGCGGCAGGGCCCGGCCGTGCACCCCGCCGACCCCAATATCGTGTGGGCGGCCAGCGGTGGCCAAGTGTACAAGACGATCAACGGCGGCAACTCCTGGAGCTTGTCCAGCACGGGCACAACGGTCAACGGCTGCAACGGCGTGCACGGTGTCGTAGTTGATCCGGCGAATCCTGATCATCTGCTGGCGGGAACGATTGTTGCCGGCTGTGATGGGGGTGTTTTCGAGTCGGTTGACGCAGGGGCATCGTGGACCAACATCGCCGGCTCCAATGTGCCGGGCTCCGGGGTCGGCAACGACGCCTGGCCCATGGTCTTCGATCCGTCGGACTCCAGCCGCCTGTATTGCGGCTCGCCGCACAACTCGGTCTATCGTTCGATTAATGGGGGGCGAAACTGGTCCAGCACGCCGCCGGTCCTGGGTGATCACAGCACTTATGCCGTGGCCGTTAATCCGGCGGCGACCAGCAAGGTCTGGTGCGAGGAGGTTCGCGGCACCTGGCTCAGCTCGGATTATGGCGTCACCTGGGCGCGGCAGACGCACTTGTTCAACAATGCTCCCATCATCACACTGCGCTTCGCCCCCTCCAATCCGCAGATCGCCTATGCCGTTGCCGGCAACACCGTCTGGCAAAGCGCGAACAACGGAGACACCTGGACCGCGCGGGCGTCGCTCAACGGCGGCCCCAGGTGCCTGGAAGTCGATCCGGTCGATCCTGATGTCGTGTACGTGGGCACGGCTGGCCTGGGGATGTTCAAGAGCACCGACGGCGGGGTGAGCTTCGTCGAGATCAACGCCGGGTTACCCATGACACGGATGATCCGGGGATGGCAGGCATTCGGAGATCCCCTCCAGCCAGGGGGTATGTATTGCATCCTGGATGGCAACACGGTTTTTCATCGCGGCGCCGGCGAACCGAGTTGGTCGTACTACAGCGTCTTGCCCGGAAACGGCCTGCCGCATGTGCAGATCGAGCGACACCGGCCCAATCGATGGTACGTCGTGGATGGCGCGTTGTGGCGATCGCTGGACAGCGGGTTGAACTGGGAAAAGGCCTATTCCAACGGGGCCGCGACGTCGGTTTTCGACGCCTGGCTGGATCCGCGCCGGTGTGGGAGAATCCTCCTGGGGGATCGAGACGGCCAGCGCATTGTTTTGAGCGAAGACGGGGGCGACACGTGGTCCGTGCTGGGGACGGTGCCGGCGACGCAGACGTCGCTCAACGGGATCAGCGGCGATCCGTTCGATGCACAGGTCATTCTGGTGGCGGGGTCACCTCCCCACCACGCTGCGGGTCAGAGTGGCTACGTCTGGCGGACGGCCGATGGCGGCCAGACCTGGCATCATATCCGCGACGGAATGTTCTACGGCGACTGGCGGATCGGGAACGGTTACTGGCGCCTGCTGTCGTCGTCCATGCGGCAGGAGCAGATGTGCTGTACCGGCTACCACGTCAACCTCGACCACCACACTTTCGGGAACGGGACTTTCCAGTGCCGGGTGCGCATCCTGGATTCGAACGAGTCGAAGCCGGACTACTGGGCCGGCTTTACCATTCGGCTGGCCACCCCGGACGACCATTTCGTCGATTCCGGCTGGCTGGTGTACATGCGCCGCAACGGCGTCGTCGCGCTGCACAACAATGTTGATGGCACGGTCATCAACGCGGAGCAGACGCCCGTAGTGGCTAACACCGCCACGTGGAACACTATCAAGCTGGTGGCGACCGGCAACGTCTTCGAGCTGTACGCCAACGAGACCCTGGTGGGCAGATACACGGACCTGAACCATCGGTACGACCATGCGGGCTATTTCGCGCTGCAGACGAACCGCACACAGGCTGACTTCGATAACGTGAACATCCAGGCGGAGTCCAGCTACAGCGACAGTTTCAGCATCAACGCGCTGTTCGGCGGGTATTGGGGCCGGTGGGTCACTGCCGATCCGCACAACCCGGGACGATTTGCCTATGCCACGCAGTGGGGCGGGCTCTGGTACAGCACCGATCACGGGGCGAGCTGGTACCGGATCTCCGGCGACGACCGCGGCGGTTATGTCTACTACCGGCCGCTGTTCTCCACGCTGCGCAGCGGGAATCTTTTTGCCTGCAGCGGCTACGGCTACTCATGGCGGGTGGACAACTTCTACAACGACGGCGCCGCCCGCCAGCAGGTCGGCCAGAATCTGTCCTACAGCTCCTGGCTTCTGGGCGAGGATCCCAACGACTTTGGCCGCCTGTATGCGTGCTTCTATGACCTGGGCATGGCCGTCTACGAGGGTGCAGACATCATCGGCTCACCGGCTCCGCCGATCCCGGTGCGGATGGATCTGGACGCAGACGGTGATATCGACCAGAGCGACTTCGGCCACCTGCAGACCTGCTTGAGCGGGCCGGGCGTGGCCCAAGTCACTCCCGCTTGCGCGGCGGCACGGCTGGACGCTGACGATGACGTGGATCTGGACGATCTGTCTCTATTTCTCAGCTGCATGATGGGTGCCAATGTCCCGGCCGATCCGGCGTGCGACTGTCTGCCGCGATAGTGCCGGTGGGGTTTGCGCCCGTTCAGTTGTGTCGTGGCGGGTGGCCTTGGTGATCGCTCTGGTTGTGGTCGCCTGGTTCATGCATTTCATCCAGCATCATCGGTTCACGCCTTTTGCCGTGTACTGCATCATCCTGGGCGGAGTGATGCTGGCGTGGATGTGGTCGGGACTTCCTGGCAGCAGTGGCCCGGAGGACGGGCTTCAGGATCCCGCTCCGCCGCAGGCCTGTGGAGCGGGAACATTGGCGCCGCTCAGACACGAATGGAATACCGCGAAGTCGCTGTCGTCCACGTCGCCGTCGCCGTCGAGCTTCGCGCCTGCGCAGACGGGGTCGGTCTGCACATTGCCGTTGCCCGTGTAGCAGATCTGAAAAGCGCCAAAGTCGGAGAGATCCACGTCTCCGTCCACATCCAAGTCGCCCGCGATACCGCCCCGCCACGGGTCCACGAAGGCACGGAAGTTATCGGTCCGCGTGCCTTGAACATTGACGTCTGAGGCGAAGAACTCGTGGTGGCCGATCCCGAAATAGCCTCGGGCAAAGCTGGTGTCAACCACGCTGGCCACCAGCGCGCCGTCCAGGCGGAAGCGGATCTTCGAACCATAGCAGTCGATGCGGAACCGGCGCCACCCAGTAGAGGCACTCACAAGAGCATCCGCCGGCAGAAAGCCGGTGAAGACGCCGTTCACGTACTTCCCGGGGCGAACCGCGCCGGTATCGCTGTCATGAATCATGGCATAGCAGTTGCCGGCGCCATAAGTGGCCAGCCCCAGCGCCCCCGTGCCGCTGTCCCGGGCGAACAAAGCCACGCGCTCGAGTCCGTCGCCGGCCACTTCAGGCCGATAGGCGCAATAGAAGTCGGCCTCCACGCTGTAATCGCTGTCATCGAAATCGCCGCGGCGAACGGTGTCCACGCCGCCCAGCCGGTTGGCCACCTTCAGGACGTGACCGTCGCCGCCGGGCGATGCGGGTGTAAACGGCACCACCGCAGCGTAACTGAACTTGTCGTCCCAGCCGGCCAACCGCCCGGATGGGCCGAACTCATCGTCAACCGGGAACACAGTGGAGGTATCCTGTTTGACCAGCATAACCGCGTTGGCCACCAGCCGCTGGCTTCCGTCGGAGGGCGTGTTGGCCACTGTGCCATTGACGACCATGGTGGACGACCCGCCGCCATCGAGGTTGATCGCCTCTTTCGCACCGAGTGTGCCAGCGAGGAAGTCCGCCATTTCCTGAAAGGTCATGCCCACGCTGACGCCCGGCGCCCGTCCGTCGCATACGATCAGAAACAAGTGCGTATCGCTGGAGGCGAGCACCGTCCGGGGATGACGCTGGGAAGGAAAGCCGTCCGGCCGGACTGCCCAGTTGACGGTGTTCGCCTGGCCGTTGTGAAGGATCCAGCCTATGCCGGTAATGGCAAAATCGGCATTGCTGAGCTCAGGCGCGTCGGTCGCGAAGCGCAGCCGCCAGCGGTCGCCGACGGCCGTGTTCCCAAGGATCGCACTCTGAACGTCGAGCCCTCCCCAAACCACCATGCCGCCGGGCGGAATGGCATTGTTGGCCGAGGCCGCGCCGGTCCTGATCGCAGTGACCACGCCGGAGACTTCCTTGTCGCTGCGCATCGGATAGGTCACGTCCGAGAGGATGACCTCCACGCAGCCGCCGCCGCTGCGCGTGCTGCTGTCCCACTGGGGCGTAAAAGCAGTCGCGTTGATGGAGTCGGCCGGCGAGTTGTAGCGGGCCAACCCGGCGGTCGCTCCATTCGCGAAGATGATCTGCCCGTTGGCGTGCTGAATGTTCGATTTGACCCCGGCCACACGCGACGGACCGAAATAAAACGTATCGTTGTTCGTGTTGGGCCGCTGCACGACCTCGCCATCACTGGCGATCGGCCAACCCACCACATCGGGCACCGCACCGAAAAATGAACCGTTGGTGGCCGCCAGGACATCGTGGCCGGGAGGGGCGTCGTACTGCCCTGCGATAGCGCTGGTCGACATTCGGGATGTGAAGTTGCGCTTCTTCTGAGGCCAGCCGACCTTCAGCTTGTACTCGGCGTGCAGACGATCGATCGCCACCACGTGGACGCGATTGGGTCCGGGAGCGTGATGCAGCGTGTAGGTGACACCGGGGGCGATCTCTTCGGCAGTCGCCGATTGCGCGGCGATGACGACCGCCAGGAAACCCCAGGCCCTCAAGCGGCTGCCGGCCATGCCCCATCCTCCGCAGGCGCGATCAATCGAAAATGGATTCCGTGCCTTTGCCGGTTCCAAACCACAGATCCCGCTTCGGGATCGGCAGGTTCTTCGGGTTAGCGTGATCGATCTGCATCACCTGGGCGTCATTCAGTCGCTCCACGTGGCCATCCAGGAAGCCGGCGTTGAGCTGTGAGCGGGGTTGGTAGTTCAGATCGACTTTCTTGGCCTGCCTGCTGGCAGTTGCCTTATCCGTGTAGTCCAGTCCCTGGAGGGCACGAATATTGGATTTGCCTCCATGCTGGAAACGCAATACCTGGCCGAGGTGGTCGGCGGCGTTCACGGTGCTGCCATCCATCCGGGTAAAATTGCCCGGAAACACGCCAGACTTACCCGCCTCAACAATCATGATCGGGTTGCCTTTGGCGTTGCGGAGTCCCGCGTGGGCGTTGGCCCCATAGCTCATCCAGGCGATCGGCGAGGTCACCGGCCCCATTCCGGTCTGAGCGTCAGGCCAGATCGTCTGGTCCTTGTACGAGGAAACCTGGAACCTCCAACTGGCGTCTTTCTGAGCCACCGATACGGGGCCGAAACGTGTGCCCCTGGTCGCCGTATACTGGAGCACGAGGTCAACGTCACCGCCCCCCAGGCCGTCTCCGGAAAACGCATCGCCATCGACCGAGTCCTGAATGTCGCACATCCAGAGATCTCCGGATTCACGCCATGCGCGGTTGAAAATGGCATCGGTCGAAGTACGTCCCCTGTACTCGCTACCGTTGTACAACCGGGCGAACATCGGCGGGATCGGACGGGGATTATTGTCCGAGGGGCACTCGAAGATTTCGGTCTGGCCTTTATTGACTTTCAGCGCGCTGGTGGCCCAGCCGTAGTTCGTGCTCCATCGCTCCTTGCGCATGTTCGATTCCATCAGCGTGATGATCGCACCGTTGGCGCCCTGACGGATGTTGTTAGCGCAGACCGAAGCCCGCGCCTGATTGCGGGCATTCTGGAGCGAGGGCAGAAGAATGGCGACCAGCAGGGCAATGATCGCCACCACGACCAGAACCTCGATCAGGGTAAACGCCCCGGCGCGCCGGAGCTGGGAGTGATGAAACTGAGTCGACTGCTGGCCCTGCATGGCGGCCACTCCTGTTCTGCTTGTCGGACTTGATACCCATCGCCTACGAGAGTCCAAGGGGCGGCAACACGCCGGCGGGCGCCAAGCCGAACCCAAACCCCAGAAGAGGTCCTCGTCCGCAACTCTCCATTGGATCTTATCGGTGATAACCAGTGAAACCAAGCGGAAATCAGCTCTTTTGAGCCACCCCGCACTGGTGTCTCCGGGGACGGTAACTCGATTCAACGCAGCGCTACCGCAGAGACACGCGGTGCAAATTTATTTCTTTCATCCGGGCTCTGCCAGCGCTTTTCCGAGTTCATGGCGGCGACCCAGGGCAATCGGTCTCCGCGCGCACGTTGGGGCCGGTGGCACAGAGCTGGAATACGCCGAAGTCATCCAGATCCACGTCCTGGTCCGAATCGGCGTCCGCGCAGTGACAGGCGGCCTCGTTAAACACGCTGACCGGATCACCCGTTCCCGTGATACACGATTGGAACACGCCGAAGTCTTCCTGGTCGACATCGAGATCGGCATCGAAATCCATGCGCGGTGACGGACAGAGCGCCGGCACGAAAAACACGCGGACCTCGTCGTAGCGGAACTCCTCGAACGTGTTGGTGAGATGCCGCTGCGTAATCAGCCCCGGCTCCGCTCCCAGGCGGATGCGGTCCACGATGCCGCCGGGCACCCGGCGGCCCGAACCGACGACCTGGTCGTTGACCCGGAACTCGACGTCCCCGGGCGTTCCGCTGAAGGGGTGTACGATGATCTCGAGCTTGCGCCAGCCATTCACCCGGGGCACATCCGTCGCCTGCCAGCCATCGGATTTCGTCGCCCAGGACAGCCGGGTCCAGGTATGATGCGAGTTGACCCCCAGCACATAGTACTCACTGCGGTCCGCGTTGATCAGGAACAGCCAGCCCTGGGCCTGGTAGTTCGGCC
Source organism: Phycisphaerae bacterium (assembly GCA_045863575.1). Classification (GTDB taxonomy): domain Bacteria; phylum Planctomycetota; class Phycisphaerae; order UBA1845; family PWPN01; genus JAAXZI01. Next base: position 6,272 of record BTUC01000084.1, on the reverse strand, counting down.
GGCCGTCCGGGTAGCCGAACTGGGGGCCATCCGGATCGCAATTGCACTCGCACGTGCAGATCACCGTGGCCGGATCGTATTGCCAGACCTCGGCATGAAGCTCGCCCACGCCGGTGGGCGGCGTAAACTCGTGGTACATGGAATACCAGTAGGGGTCGGCGATCGGCTGACGGCCGGAACGGTATCCCGCGTAGACGTGCCCGCCCGCACAAAGATCCGGCCAGCTCTCGAATTTGACCGGTCCCCAGCCACTGCTCTGCGGGTTGGGATAAGTCTCGTCCGGGCAGTTGAAGTTGAAAGGCGTTTCACAAGCGACCCACTCGGCATTCCAGGGCCAATGGCCGCGGTTGTCCTGCGCGCAGTCCGCAGGATCGCCTCCCACCGGCTCAAATCCTTCATAGAACGGCAGCTCGAGCGTCGCCCCGCTGGCCGGTGGCGCCATGATCAGCACACACAGGATGAGGGCGAGACCTGCCGGAACTCCGTGAGTTTTCAGCGCATGACCGCTCATAAACACCTCGTGCAGCAGCGGCACACGCCCCCCTGGCAGCGGCGCTCAGGGAGGCGGCAGTGCATCGTCGCAATCGGGATTCGCCGGTATGGCCGGACCGGACGCACAGTTTTGAAATGCGGCCAGATCGTCCAGATCCACACGGCCGTTGACATCCGCATCCACACACCGGCAGGCGGGCAGGCCGTATGCCCCGAACGGCCCAGTGAAGCACCTCTGGTAAGTTCCGAAGTCTTCCTGATCGACATCGAGGTCTCCGTCCACGTCGAAGCGGACCTCGTGGCAGGCGGCCTGATCATCGACGTCTACCTTCACGTCGTCGTACCAGATGTTGTCATAGGTTTTGAAGTTCACGCCCAGGCGAACGTACTGTAGATCCGCCTGGCCATCGCGGAACGAGCTGGCCACTTCCTGGTCATCGATGTAGAACCGCACGGCGCCGCCATCCACGTACGCATCGGCAACGATCTTGAGGTGGATCCAGCCCTGGCGGCGGAAAACCCCGGTCGGGATGAAGCCGAGCCCGCGGTCGTCGTTGTACTTCGTGCGCGCGTAGTACTTCTGGGTCTTTCCTTGAGGGTCATACCAGGAGATCACGCCTAATTGAAGGTAGTCAGTGTACTGGTCCGGCTCCTCGGCTTCGCCGATCAGGGCAAGCATGATCGACACAGGCCGGTCAAAGTCGGTGCCGACATCATCGAAGGGGTCGAAGACCCACGTCTCGGCGACCACCTCACCCGCTGTCGCGCCGAAGTCCGCGTACGAGCAGTAGCCGGCCGGATCGGACTCATACGCGCGAGCCGACTGCTCGCCGTCGGGGGTATGGTTGACGGACGAATCCGTCTGGAGCGTTTCGATAACCTCCTCCGGTCCTGCGGGCCATTTTTTCCAGATGTCGCCGCGGACCCCCTCCTCAAAATCGTCGAACAGAACCGTCTCGCCCTGGACAGAAGCCACCATCAACAGAACGGCCAGGCTCACCGCCGTCAACAACCTGTACATGCGCACTCCATCTCTCTCCACAATCTTCCGCGGCGTCTGCAAGGCAAAAGAAGAATAGTCAAATGACCTTCGCGAACACGGCCAACCGCTTACGGAGGCGGCAGAGCATCGTCGCAGCCGCTCGGAGCCGGGATGGCCGGACCGCTGGCGCAGGCCTGGAAGGCTCCGAAATCGTCCGCATCGATGTCCTGATCACCGTCGCCATTCATGCAGCGGCAGTTCGGACCCGTGAAGACAAAACCCACCCCCGTATAACAAAGCTGGAAGTAGCCGAAATCCTCCTGGTCCACGTCGTTGTCCCCGTCGATGTCGAAACGAACGTCCGGATTGGGGCATACCGACTCGGGCGTGAGAATCAGCTCGACGTCGTCGTACCAGAAGAATTCGTATGAATTCGCGACGTAATCCTCGGTCATGAGCTCATGATTCGCGCCCAGGCCGATCTTGGTCAGTTCGATGCCGCGATTCTGCGGGCCCGGCTGACGGCGCCCCTGGCCGACCAGCACCCCGTCGATGAAAAACTCCACGTCGCCCACCTGGCCGCTGTAGGGATGGACGACAATCTCCAGTTGATTGTAGCCCTGACTGCGCGGAAAGCTCGTCACGTGCCAGCCGTCCTCCGCAGTCCCCCAGGAGAAGTGCTGCCACCAGTCGAGCACCGGCTCGGGACTGAACCGGTGTGCGTGTACGCCGATGGCAAACCACTCGGTTACGTTGCCTTCCGCATCCCCGTCCATGAGCGCAACCCAGCCCTGGACCTGGTAGTGGTCGGTGGCCTGAGGTTCTCTCCGGTCGTAGTCTTCGAACTGCCAAGCCTTCACGTGGACCTTCTTGTCCAGGCTGTCAGTCAGCGCCGGCTCCAGGTGAATGCTGCCCCACCACCCAGGCGAGCCCTGCTCCTGCCGGGCGGCATGACTCCCGGAGTGCGGATGGTTGGCCTCCCGGGCCAAGTTATTAGGTCCCCAGAAGGCGCCGGCCGTCGAAATGGGCAACCAGGGCTGCCAGTTGCTCATATCGACTTCAAACCCGTCGGTGAACACGGTCACCGGCTGGGCATGAGCTGCCGCTGCGGCGCAAGCCACCATGGCCGTCACGATTCCGTTTACCCCCAGGCGTTGCATCGCGATTCTCCTCAGAAGCTCCAGCTAACAAGACGCTCTTATAAGTCTATGCAATACAAGGGGGCGGGGGCCCACCGCCCGCCGCCCCATTCTTTCCCTGCTCAGCCGTGCAGAAACCGGCTGCTCCGGTTTTGGCTCGGTTTAACTGCTTACTTCCTGCGGCGACGCAGCACCATCAGGCCCATCAGCCCCATGCCAGCCAGCGACGCCGGCTCGGGCACCTCGACAACGCGGATGGCATCAAAGGCAATCGGGTTATTGAAGTAGCCCTGGTATTCGACGTACAGGTACGGCTGGCCATGGTCACCGGTGATGTACACCTGCTGACCGCCGAGGCTGGCGTCCGTCTACGGACCCGGCCCGAGCTGCACCCAACCACCCTGATTCTGGGCGTCGAATGCGATCCACTGCTTGTTGGTGCCGAACTGGCCGGCCCAGGAAATCTGCTGCGCGAAGTTCTCGGTACCATCTGCGGCCACGTTCAGCGGATGCCACTGGCTCGAATTCGCACTGGGCGAATAGGCGTAGACGTGGTAGAGGCGCTCGCCGGACGGAATGTTCGGCAGGTAGTAACGGACGCGTGCCGAAGCGGGTCCGCTCGCGCCCCAGTTGTTGACATAACGATACCCGCCGTTGTTGTACCCTCCGGTGGCAGACGTCAGGAGATTGCCGTCCCAATCGAGAAACTGCGCGTCCGAGTCATCGACGATGACGTCGTACAAAGCGGAGGCCGGGGCAGCCATAATCATTACCGCCAGGCCCATAGCCAGAATGCTGAACTTTCCCATCACGAACCCTCCAAACACGGTTTTCACATTTGACGGCGGATGGCACACCCATCGCCTTCTGTTAGAACTTTCCGGAGAAAACGGCCAGTTACCCGACTCGCCGACTCTGACCGCCGATTATACCTCCGAGGCGACGGCGACTGCAAGCGTGCAAACTGCGAAACATACTGCATTTCCAGCGTTTCGGCCTCATCTTGCGCTTCGCGCGTCAGGAGCAGTCGACGGCTTCGCCGGGACACAACACCGTTAGCACGTGTAACCAGGTTCAATTAACAGTCCGGCGCCGCGTCTACCATCCAGCCATGTATACGAGAAAAAAAAATTTTCACGGGTCCGCCGCGCGGAATAGACGCGTCGCATCGACCGACACCACTCAAACCCCATTATCATGTCATTAGCTCGATTTAAACCAGTGATCCGGCAGGCCGACGGAGTCGTTCCCGGACGAACTGCATATGTCGCAGGCTTGCCGGCCGAAATCGTTTCAGCTTCTTTGACCCGGGCGCCGCGCGAGTGCTGTCGCCGGTGGTTTTCCGGACCACTGCATCGATGCATAAGCCCGCGGTGCACGTGCGTTGCGACTCCGCGCCGACCGCACGGGGGAAAACAGCCGCTTGCAGGCGGCCCCTGCTGCTCCTATACCAGTGAGACAAGCTTGAGCAGACGCAATGGAGATTTCAATGCAGCGATACAAATGGTGGACCGTCCTGTTGATCCCCTGTTTTACCGCCGCGCGGGCCGAATGGAAGGTTTCGCCGCCCAGCGATCACCGACAACCCGCGCCACAGCAACTGCCGGCCGACGCGCCGGTCATTAAACCCGGCGACAACTGGCCCAACGATGACAAGTATCGATGGCTGCTCGGTGAGCTGGAGATCCCCGAAGCCGTCGACGGTAAACCGGTGAACGGCCAGGCCGTCGGGCTGCAATTCAACTGCGGCGACGGCGGTGAAGTGCACGTCAACGGTGAATTGCACGCACGCTACGACAACGACCACCCCGCGCTGGTGTTGCTGACCGGGCAGGCCAGGCCAGGCATGAAGGTGCGCGTGGCCGTCCAGGTCTACGCCAAGGTTCAGGGCGGTGACAAGTTCGACCAGGCCGGCTTCGTGCTCATCGATCCGCAGCGCGCCCACGAGCGCCTTGCCCTGAGCGTTGATGTGAACCGGCCCGAAGGCGCCGTCCCGGAAGGCATCATCGGCCTCAGCCAGGGAGGCGGGCTTTCCGACTATGAGCAGGACACCTCGCGCAAGCTGCGCGAGGGCGGCTTCAAATGGTTCCGGATGGATAACATCCTTACGCAGGTCGTCAAGCGCGACGAGCAGGGCCAGATCGTCCAGGACTGGGCGGATTACGATCGCCGCGTGGACTTCATCCACCAGATGGGCGCCGAACCGATCTTCGCGGCTTCGTACATGCCGATCCCCTTCGATGCCGTCGACAACAAGGACCGGCAAAGCGCTCCGCGCGATTATCAGCTCTGGGAAGATCTGTGCTACCAGGCCGCCAAGCGGGCGCTCGACCGCGGTAAGCCGGTGCGCTACTGGGAGGTCTGGAACGAGCCGAACACCGGGTGGATCAAGCCGGGCCCGCAGGACCAGGGCGGCGAGGCCATGACTCAACTCTACAAGCAGGCCACGCAACGTGACCAGGTGGATCACGAGGTGGTCCGCCGATTCGAAGCCTACGCAAAACTCTATCGGGCCACCGCCCGCGGCGTCCTCCGCGCGGATCCGAAGGCCCAGGTCGGCGGTCCCGCGCTGGCCTCCGGTCCGTTTGATGACGGCAAGCCGGGACCGGGTGTGAACGGAAAGGGCTTCTCCCGCGGACTGATGCTCTACTGCCGTCAGGAGAAGCTCCCGCTCGATTTTCTCACCTGGCACGAATACTTCCACCCGGCCGACGCAATCGCTGCCCAGGCGGACGCCTTCCGGGAATACCTGCGCGATTTCCCGGAGTTCGCCTCCGCCGGCAAACATCTGGTGATCACCGAATGGAACGAGGCCTGGTGGCCCAACCGCCCGATGGACCACGAGATGGGAGCCGCCTGGTGCGCGGAGGGTGTGGTGCGCACGATGGTGCCCAAGAAGGCACGCCCGTGCCTGTTCTACGTCAAGCAGGGCGACTCCGGCTTCCGCGGCGACTGGTCCATCCTGATGAAGGACAACGTACCCAAGCCGACCTACCACATGGCTAAGATTTTCAACCAGCTCTCCGGCCGATGGCTGCCCATCAAGGGAACGGACGAGGACGTATGCGGCCTGGCCTCCTGGGATTCCACCAAGGGGCGACTGGCGATCGTGCTGGTGAACTTCCGCTTCCGCCATGCGTTCCGGCGGTTTGTGCGTGTGAGCATCCCCGAGTTACCCGCCGAACTGTCCGGCGGCCGCTGGCGCGAGTTCATCGTGGACGCCACACACAGCAATGTCTGGAACGACCCCAACTCGGCCGATCTGCACCAGGGCCATTCAGGCAATCTCACGGAGGGCACGTTCACCTATGATGCCACCCTCATGGCCAACTCCATCACGCTGATTGAGCTGCTGGCCAAGGAAGCGGGCTGAGGACCTGACCTGACTGGGCGTGGCGTCCCGATAGGTGTGGCTCCCGGTAGGATGTGCACCGGTTTCCAGCGTTCCAACCGGTGTCCGATGGAATCCGACTGCGATCAAGATGTAGCGGCCGCCTTCCTGGAGGCCGTTGCCATGATATGCGCCCGTATTCGTGCTTCTCACCGGCGCAAGCCGGCCCCGTTGGCTCTCCTTGTGCCTTGTCCCCCGGTCTGCTTATCCCCTGTCCCAGTCGGCTCTCGCCCCTCCACCTCCCATCCAAACGACCTCCCCAGCCGAT
>BTUC01000083.1:0-20460 GCA_045863575.1 Phycisphaerae bacterium | reverse complement strand
CGACTTGTGAGAACTCCGGAGTAACAACCCATGAGAGCTCCGGAGGGGCGACAGATGTTAGCCCGGGGTGTAAACCCCGGGGCCCCAACGGACGTTCGTCACCCCCGGGAGCCCCGGAGGGGCGAAAGAAGACCGCAGGAGTCCGCCCGTAGATCACATAGATCACAGCAGATAAAGACCGGACCATCAAGCATTCAGCGTTCAGCCACGAAAAGGCATCTGCTCGCGGGGCGGCATGTGCAGCAAACCAATGAACTGACAGGTGTTCTCGCCCTGCTTGACGACCGTCTCTTCCCGGACACAATAGTACGAATGGGAGGAGTCATCCAGGTGCGTTTTCGTGGAACCCGACGCTATGGCCATGCCCGGATTCAAGCGTAACGCCGAGCGGGAGCATCGCAACGCGATGGAATTCCTTGCTCTCCGCGTGGTCTGTTGTCTATGCGCCCTCGCGCTGGCCGGCTGCAGTGCCACCGGCCAGAGAGCAGACATGGACTGGCGGCCTTACTCCGTGCTGTTCCTGGACGTGGCCGCCACACCGGAATGGAAGGCCACCCACCAGGTGGTGGCTTCCTGGAGCGGCCGAACCGTGACGCTCCCGGCCTGGATCGCCTTCCGCAGCATGCCCAACGCGATTACATTCGGCGGGTACGCACTCAATGGCGAAACACGTGTCGAGTTTGGAGCGATGCGCATCGCGGTGACCGTCAGGCCGGAATGCTGGCTGACGTTTGCCGATGAGCATGGCCCGGCTTCGTTGAGTCGCGAGAACGAGGACGCGCTGGAGAAAGCGGGCATCCGCTATTGGGCCATCGCGCCGTCCAACGACGCCGACGAGGACCCCGGGTGGATCTACCCAGGGCCCGATGAACTGAGAACGAGAGTCGCCACCGGACAGGTGCAGACCGTCGTGCTGGACTCGCCCAACGGGTGAGATAGCCGTTGCACCAGCCGCCGCGGATGCCGGCGATGTGAAATTCACGCATTCGATGAGCGAAACGACGATGTGCTTCTTCGAGCTCGGGAGGAGCGCCGCCAGGAGCTGCGGAGGAGCGAAAGAAGGCCGCAGGAGCTCCGCCTGCGGATCCCGCAGATGAAAGATCGGGCGTTCGCGCCATCAGATTGCAGCCATAAAAGGCACATGAAGCATGCCTCTGGTCAGGGATTTGCGGCGGATGAAGCCGGCGAAAAACTCACCGCGCATCCCAGCCGGTCGAGCACATCGGATCGCAGCGTGCGGTCCCCACTCAAGAATTCGTTCAGTTCGAGGGCCGTAATGCCCGCCGCAGTTGCGATATCGGCCAGCTCTCGCCCACTGTGATGAATCGCCCGCCGCAGAGCACCAGACAACGTGTTCTCCGCGCTGGCCTCGCGCATGCGCCGGCCCATCTCCAGCAGTTCCGGGAGTTCGGCCTGCGTCTCCCGCTTGGCGCGCTCCCACCGCTCTCGCAGTTCAGGAGTCATGGGAGTCACTCTTCGGTCGCTCATGAGTCCCGCTCTTCTCCCGGGAGCGGCACTTCATAGGCCGTCACCGGCAGTAAGGTCAAATCGTCCAGCTTCTCGTACACGCAAATCAGATACCGGGCGTCCGGCAATTCGCCCCAGCAGCAAGGACGTCCGCTGGAACGGCTGATTCCCCGCAGGTCGGGGAAGTTCACAATCTGCTCGAACTCCTCGGGCGTTACACCGTGCTCTGCCAGGTGCTCTATGATCCCGTCGGTCCAGAGGAACTCATGGCAGGCCGTCGCGAAATCCCTTCGCCATTTGCGCTATGATCTTATGAAAGATGGGTCTGGGCGGCAAGTGGAGACACCATTTCACTTCTCGTGGCTCGTAGCTCGGTGCGTAGTAAACACCGCGCACACCGCCATCGTTCTCACATGAGCCTTGACCGGAGCCTCGTAGGCAATCCGCTGGCTGGGGCGCCGCCATGCGTGGAATATCTCCCCGGCATACCCATCCGGGAGTGGCGCGTTCAGTGTGATGTGCATCGCCCGGGTCCAGACAGCCAGCGGATAAGTTCTCAGGGGAACAGCTTTCAGGCTTCCTCGATCAGCGGGTCACTCATGGGCTCTCCAGATGGAACCCGTTTGATTCGCCGCACCCTTCGGTCACTCGTGGCGATCACCTTGGCTCGGGCACCTCATGGCCTCATCTGTCGTCCTGATTGAGGACTGCTGATGCCGCCGATCGCGCCTGTGCATGGAGCATATCGGGGCGGAAGTCCACCTCGTTGAGCCAGAACAGCGTCCCGAAGTCGGGGTCTACGCGAACCTGGCGGAAGAACTCGATGTCCTCCAGTTGTTGGAAGACACCACCGCCGCCAAGGATTCTGTTTCGGAAGTCCAACTCGGTGCGCAGGCCGTCGGCGAAGGCCACCTCAATACGTAACCGCGCAAGTGCCGAACTTCGGTGACGCGAGGAAGCATGGGCGGACTCCTCAGCCTCGCTCAGGGGCGCGCTGGCGCGGAGGCTTGGGTGGAAGGCTGACAACTCGGCGACCTTGCTCCTGCTGGCGACGACGCAGGTCCGCCAGGAGGGCGTGACGGTCACCCTTGAAGGACCTGATGTAAGCTTGGCCAGCTTTGCGGGCTTCCTCGATCAGCGGGTCAGTCATGATCCGTCTCCATTCTATCCCTCAGCATCGCCCTCATGCCCGCAGCCGCGACATCTGAGTGCGTAGCGCCGGTGGAAAGCGGAAGCGGCTGTGCACGGAACCAACACGCGCCACGCCACCCCCCCCCACTGCCCCCCCTTCTCAAGGGGGGGAGAGCTTTCATAACTGAAGGGGGAGAGGCTTCACTACTGACAACAGGACTGCTGATCCAACAATGGACAACAGGACCACTGACCCAACAACTGACGACTGACAACTGCCCGCTGACAACCACCAACCCACAACCTACAACCCACACCCAGCCATCAGCAGACGTAATCGTTCAAGACGTTCTCGAGCATCTCCTGCCTTCCCGACTGCACGGCCGGCTCGCCCTTCTTGAGCGTCCATTCCTCCAGGTCGGCCAGCGTCAGCTTGCCCGATTCGATCTGTTTGCCGAAGGCGGAATCCCACCCCTTGTAGCGGGCGGCGATGAACTTATCGAGCGGCTTTTCCTTGATCAGCCGGGCCGCGATCTTGAGGCCTCTCGCGAAGGCGTCCATGGCCCCGATGTGGGCGTGGAAGAGGTCGACCGGGTCCACCGACTGGCGGCGGACCTTGGCGTCGAAGTTGAGGCCGCCGGTGGTGAAGCCGCCGCCCTTGGTGATGGTGTACATGGCCAGCGCGGTCTCGTAGATGTTCGTCGGGAACTGGTCGGTGTCCCAGCCCAGGAGCTCGTCGCCGCGGTTGGCGTCCACCGAGCCGAGGATGTTGTTGGATGTGCAGTAGACCAGCTCGTGCTGGAAGCTGTGGCCGGCCAGCGTGGCGTGGTTAGCCTCGATGTTGAGCTTGAGGTGGTCCACCAGGTCGTACTTCTGCAGGAACGCGTGGCAGGCGGCCGCGTCGGAGTCGTACTGGTGCTTGGTCGGCTCCTTGGGCTTGGGCTCGATGTAGAACTGGCCGCGGAAGCCGATCTTCTTCTTGTAATCGACGGCCATGTGCAGGAACGCCGCCAGATGGTCCAGCTCGCGGCCCATGTCCGTGTTCAGCAGCGTGTCGTAGCCCTCACGCCCGCCCCAGAAGACGTAGCCGGCCCCGCCGAGCTCCTTGGTGATCTCCAGGGCCTTCTTGACCTGGGCGGCGGCAAAGGCGAAGACCGCCGGGTCCGGGTTGGTGGCCGCGCCGGCCATGTAGCGGCGGTTGGAGAAGAGGTTGGCCGTCCCCCAGAGGACCTGGATGCCGGTATCCTTCTGGTACTTCCTGGCCAGCTTGACGATGCAGTCGAGCCGGCGATTCGTCTCCGGCAGGCCGCCCTCGGCCTCGGTGGCCTCCGGGGCGATGTCGCGGTCGTGGAAGCACCAGAAGTTCACGCCCAGCTTGGTATAGAACTCAAAGGCGAAGCGCAGCGTCTCCTCGGCCACCTGCATCGGGTCGGTGAAGTTGTTGTAGTCGCGCAGGATGGCCCCGGGGCCGAATGGATCGGAACCGGTGCCCTTGAAGGCATGCCAGTAGGCGATGGAGAAACGCAGATGGTCGGCCATCGACTTGCCGAGCACCTTCTCCCTCGGGTTGTAGTGCTTGAACGCCAGCGGGTTCTTCGAATCGGGACCTTCAAACTTGATGGCCTTGATGCCGGGGAAATACTCTGCCATGGCTGTTCCTCTCTTCATCGGGGTCAAGGATTCCTCGCGTCGGGCGGATTATAAAGGCAGAAGGGGCCGTGGGCGAGAGGGGGAAGACGGAGAGAATGAGATGGAGCGATGGAGAGAGTGGGCATGAGTGAGAGGGTGGACAGCGTGAGGGGGGTGATCAGGGGACCAGGAGACAAGGGGACGAGGAGAGGGAGCTGCCGCGGCCAGCTTGGGCCACCCATTGGTTTCGGGGGGCACTCTCTCTGTCGCTCAGTCGCTCTGTCTATCTGCCCGCGACCGAAGCCGCCGGCGCGGCTCACGCCTTGGCCGGTTCGAGGAGCAACGGATCGGGGATGCCGGCACGCAGGAACCCGGCCGCCCGGGTCACGCAGGGGCGGCAACGGCCGCACGGCGTGTCGGTGTTGCGGTAGCAGCTCCAGGTCTTGTCCCAGGGCACGCCGAGACGGGCGCCCAGCTTGACCACCTCGGGGCGGGTCAGCTCGATGAGCGGGACCTCGACGGACAACTCACGATCGGCCGGCTTGGCGTAGTCGAGCAGCAGGTTGGCGATCTGGATAAACTCGCGGCGGTGATCGGGATACAACTCGGCCATTGGGGGACCGCCGACGCCGTGGTTCTCGCTCAGGCCCAGGATGATCTTCTTGGCCGAGATGGTGGCGGCCCAGGCGGCCGCGACGCTGATCATGGCCGGCAGCAGACCCAGAACGAAGGTGGTCGGCGTGCTACGGCCGAGGGCGTTGGCGTCATCGATGGAAAGCCGCTTGCTCGTGCGGGCGTTGCCGCCCATGGCCGCGAGGCTGGAGAGCTCCACGATGTAGGTACGCTCGGCCTTGAGGGCGCCCACGATCTGCTCGAAGGCCAGCAGCTCGCGCTCGGCGGTGCGGTGCCCCCAGGCGACGTGCAGCAGGGCCGGCTCATACTGCTCGCGCGCCAGCGCGGCGACCACGGTGCTGTTGATTCCCCCGCTGAGCAGAATGACGGCGCGGTCCATAAGGGCCCTTCCAGACAACTCGGTTTTATCGGATGGATAGGGAAACGGGTTAAGCAGTTTTGTGAGCAGGACGGATTTCCCCCAGCGCCGGGCCCAACGTGTCGGATATCCGTGCAACCCATTCCTCGGCGGTCCCGCCCTTGACGGATGCAAGCGCTGCGGAGGCTTTGGTAACATGCTCCATCAAAATGTCCTCGACCGTCTTGCCCAGAAGCCTCTTCTGGTCCTCGACCCACTCACCGGAATCGAAGTACTCGTACTCCTCCATGGCCCGGCTCATTAACTCCAGGAACCACGCCGATTGCACAGGGCTTTCCCGGGAATCGGCAAGCGAAGCCAGCAGCATCTCACCCCAGCCTGCAACGGCCGGGCGAGACACCAGGTTGCCGATGAGCTCACCGACGAAATCTGTATTGTCAACGTGGTCCGCATAGTCCATGCGACGCCCGAATCGGTTGCAGCAGCCCTCAACGTGATGAACGACGAAGGCGGAAGTCCAGCCTGCGAAGCGTTCTCGCAAAGTCTTCTGACAAGCATCGAGCAGACCGTCGGCGGCGAGATGCTCCGCTTCCTCTGATATGAAGTGGATTACACTGGTGATACTCTCGTGCGCATCGGGCGCGTCATTGAGAATATATCGTAACGCCCACGGGAGGAAATAGCACAGTTCCTCGTAAGTACCCGTGCAGCGGGAAATCGTGAACAGCGCACAATAGTCGCGCCAATCCAGTTCCGCGTCCGCCTTGCTGAGGATGGCGTTCAGGTCTGAGTCTTCGATACAGCAACCATCGTTGGACAGGTGCGATGATCGCGGATACTTCGGCACGAATGGCAGGGTGCTGGCGTCCATCGACTCCTCCTGATGGTCCATTGCGGCCATTATACTCATTACCGAGGTGATGCTCGACGCTGACAAGCCATCTTTCGCCCCTACGGGGCTCCCCTGAGGGGGTGGGACTGGATGCGGTCCCCGGGTTTACACCCGGGGCTACCTTCTGTCGCCCCTTCGGGGCTGCGCCACCTCGTCGCCCATTCCCGCGACCGGGGGCTGACGCCCGCCGGCTAACGACTGTGGCCCCTGCGGGGCCTTGGGTGCACCCTGCATGCCGGCACGCCTCCGGAGACCCACGACAACCTCGCATCTGCACGGCACGGATGCTACCATGAACAGGCTGGCAGGACAGGAGCTGGAGGACCATGGTCGTTAAAGCCGAAGGCATACTGCGGGGCGGGCACATCGAACTGGAGGCGCCGGTTACCGTCTTGCCAGAAGGGGCACGCGTCTCAATCGAGCTTCGACCGCTGGAGGCGGCCTTGGAGGAGAAGAAAAAGCTCCTGCATGAACTGGCCGGTGCATGGGCGGACGATTCCAGCCTCGGGCCGATTTTCGAGGAGATCGACCGACGAAGGCATGAGGCATCGGCCCGGCCGGTGAACCTTGATGATCCACCTTGATACCAACACGGTCGTGGCTTACCTGCGCGGGAACGAACAGGTCATGGCCCGGTTTGAAACGGTGTTGCCCGACGCAGGCATCAGCGCGATCGTCCTGGCGGAGCTCCTCTTCGGTGCTCGAATCTCCGCCCGTTCGGCTGACAATCTGAAACAGATAGCGGCATTCATCCGCCTGGCGCCGCCCGTTCCGTTCGATCAGACCTGCGCCTCGATCTGCGCAGAATCAAAGCTCATCTTCGCACTCTTGGCAAGCCGACCGGCGAGGTGGACGCCATGATTGCCGCCACCGCCCTGGCCAACGGTGCCACCCTGGTGACGAATAACACGCGCCATTTCGAGAACGTTCCGGGGCTGATCCTGGACGACTGGTTTGCATGAGGCTTCTGGTTGGTGTCGAGGAAGAGTATCGCTGGTCCTCACTGAACCGACGCATGTCGGCTTCGTCCTCGGTGATCCAGGCCGCCATCTGCTCGCGCGAAAAGGCTCGCGGCTCGGGCAACGACGCACCCTCCGCGCGGAGTCGCCAGGCGAGGAACAGCAGCAGTTCCTGCTTCTGCTCCGCCGGTAGACCGGCGGCGGCCGCCCGGATTTCAGCAAGTGTGCTCATGCCACGAGCACAGCAGGTGACTTCGCGAGGAACAAGGACAGCCGGTCGCCAGTGTCGCCGTTGATGTGTGCTCTAGGCCCCAACATCATTGTCTCCTTATTTGTGCGCTTGCCTCTTTCTCCAGGCTGATGAAGGGCTCGGATGCAGGCCATCTACCGCCCCTTCAGGGCTCTATTGAGCGTAGGGTTGGATGCGGTCCCCGGGTTTACACCCGGGGCTACCATCTGTCACTCCTTCGGAAATGGGTGGGTGGAGCAAGCTTCTGCCTCCCCTGCTGGGCTGAATTGGATCGAGGCGCGACCGCCGACCGGGGGCTTACGCCCGCCGGCTATTGACTGTGGCCCCTGCGGGGCCTTCGTTGTTTTACACATCTCCAGATCATGTGCCCAGGGGAGGAAATAGCACAGTTCCTCGCAAGTAACCGTGAAGCGGGATGATACCCATTCCCGAGGTGATGCTCGACGCTGGCGCCTGGACGATTGGCTCGCCGGACGGTTAGGCTGGTCAATCATCACATTCGCTGATTTCCCGGGGCGTGCGTTTTGGAGGGCCTCGAATATGCCGGCGACTATCCCGCAACCCGACCCGGCCAGTCCGGAGCGGCCTCTCAACGGACAGGTGGCGATCATCAGCGGCGGATTGGGGGACATCGGTCGGGCCATCGCGCTGGAGCTGGCTCGGCAGGGCGCGGAGGTGGCCGTCGGTGACCTCCTCGAACCAGCGCAGGCCGAGCCGCTCCTCGAGCAGGTTCGTGCGACCGGCCGCCGCGCGCGTTACGACCGGGTGGATGTGGCCGACTGGACCGCCGTGGAAAGCTGGGTCAGCGCGGTCGAGGGCGAGTTGGGCGCGGTGACATGCGTGATCCCCAACGCGGCCATCGTACATTTTGCCCCCCTGCCGCAGTTGACGGCCGATCAGTGGCGGCGGGAACTGGCGGTGAACCTGGACGGGGCATTCCATCTCGCTCAGGCGGCGGCGCTGCGGCTGTTGGCCCTGAAGCGCCCCGGGCGGATCGTCTTTGTGGGAAGCTGGGCAGGGCACGCGGTGCACACCGGCATCCCGACCTACTGTGTCTCCAAGGCCGGCTTACGCATGCTGTGCAGGTGCATGGCCGCCGAGCTTTCGCCGCACGGCATCCTGGTGAACGAGATCGCGCCGGGCTACGTTGACGCCGGCCTGACCGGGCGCTACTACCGCTCGCACCCGGGCGCCGCGGAACGCGATCGGCAATCCGTGCCGGTCCGGCTTCTGATCGAACCGGAGGAAGTGGCCGTCCAGGTCGCGTGGCTGTGCCATCCGACCAACCGGCACATGGCCGGCGCCACCATCGTCATGGACGGCGGGCTCAGCTTGTATGGTGCTGGCGGGCGGCGAGACTGAGGACGGCGGGTGTTGGGTGTTGGGGGTTGGGGGTTGGGTGCGGGCAGGTAAGGATGTTGATGAGCGCTTTGCTTGTGGTCAGGGCGGTCGGGATCTGGGGGGTGATTCTGGTGGTGGCTGTCTTGAATGGGACGGCCCGGCAGTTTCTGCTGGCACCGCATCTGAGCGAACGGGCCGCACATCAGGTCAGCAGCATCGTGCTGGCGGGGCTGATCCTGCTGATATCGACGGTGCTCGTGCCGTTCCTCGGAATGCTGACCACCGGGCAGCTGGCGGGTATCGGCCTGATGTGGACCCTGCTGACGGTGGCGTTTGAGTTCGCGCTGGGATTGCTCACCGGGCGTTCCTGGGACTACATGCTGGCCGACTACAACCTGCCGGCAGGGAGGTTGTGGGTGGTCGTGCTGGCCGCGGTGTTCGTCGGTCCGATAGTCGCCGCGCGACTGCGGGGAACGTGGCGCTGACCGCACCATCGTGCGTACGTCATTCTGGTTTCTTACGTCATTCGGATTTCGACGTTCGTTCTTCTACCCCACGTGAACTTCCAGTGCCTCACCGGCCTGCAGCATGACCTCGGGCGGGAAGGTGACCAGCAGGCGATCGGCTTTCCGCTCGGAACGGATGGTTAGCTCCTGGCCGTTGCGGCGCGCCAGTACCTTTGCGGGTCCGTCCGGTGCGAGCTGGAGGGCCAGGGTTCTCAGGGTAAGCCGGCCGTAACGCAGATCGATCCGGGCGGTGAACTTGCCTTCTTCGCGCTGCTGCGCGAACGTGCCCCAACCTTCGGCCGTGGTGAGCGCCGTGCGGAAGTCTTCCGGTCTGAACCTGGGTGCGAACGCCAGGTACCCGCGCGGGCCGTCGTACTCATAGCCGGCCAAGGCGGTGAACAGTCCCCAGCTCGCCAGCGCGCGGGCGTAATGATCACCGCACTCGATTTCGTTGTAGGGGTTGTGCTTGAGCGGGTGATAGCGGTCGTGGATGGCGCGGACCATGACCAGCGCCTCCTCCAGCATGCCCTCCCAGACCATGCCGCCGGCCACCTGGTACTCGATGCCCGTCCAGATCTCGTTGCGATAGCGTACCGGCTCACTGGGCCGCCTGCTCAACGGCCAGGTACACGTGAACAGCCCCGCCTCGCCCGGGGCGATAAACCAGCGCTCGGGCTTGTACTTGGCATTCTGCGGCCCGACGTCGGGGGCCCAGTTGAATCTCCAGACGGCCTCCAGAGCCTGGCGCACCTTATCCGCCGGGTAGACGTAACCCAGAGCCACCTGGTGAGCCCAGTTCTGGCCAAAAACCTGGTCGGAGAGACAGCCATCGGCGTACTGGTACTTGTGCTTTTCGGCGTCGACGAGCTGAACGAAGTAGGTTCCATTCCAGAGGCGCTTCATGGTCTGCTCGCGGCCTTTCTCGGCGATGCGGCGCAGGTCGTCAGCGAAGTCTTTCTGCCCGACGACCCGAGCCATCTCTTCGCCGGCGCGAAGGGCCGCCAGATACAACGCGCCCACGAACGAGTTGGGCCCCTGGAAGTTGATGTCATAGGTGTTGTGCTGGCTGTCCTCGATGAGGCCGTCGGCGTTGGCATCGTGCCGGATGGAGAACTCCAGCACTTTGCGGATGTTGGGCCAGTTGCGCTTGAGAAAGGCATCGTCGGCGGACATGAGGTGCTCGCGCCAGCATTTGAGCACCGTGCCGCACTGGCCATCGGCGGCGTAGTGGCCGTTGCGCGTGCCGCGGAAGCCCACCAGGCCATCCGGATGCAGGGCATCCTTGAGGTCCTGTAGTTCGCGGATGCTGCGCTCCAGCCCGGGGAACAGCCGGGCCAGCGCGTGGGCGTAGTTCCACACGTGCGTGCAGGTGCCCTCGCAGCAACCCACACCCTCCCAGCCCCAGAACCGGCCATTTGACCAGATCTGCGTCGTGCCCGTGGCCAGGTTGGACAGCGTCGAGCCAATTCGGTTGAGCAGCCAGTACGGCAACGTGCTGTCGTAGTAGGTCGCATGCCACTGCCGGGTTTCGCGCGTGAGCCGCTCGTGGTTGTCGAGCACGTAGTCGGCCACCGCGGCCGCATCGGCGAAACGGTTGGCATACTCCCGCCCGACGAGGTTGCCGCCGATCTGCGGGGCAGCGTGGAGGTTTGGAAAGTACCAGGCCAGCACGAAAACAAACGTGTGCTTCGCGCCGGCAGCGATCTCCACCGGCCCGGCCTGCACCGTGCAGAGCCCGTTGCTCGCATCGGTCAGGCCGTGGGCTTCGCCCTGGCAGCCCAGCACGATCGAACCGAAGTCGTAGAGCTTTTCGATGGGACCCGTCGGCGCTTCACGGCGCTCGTCGGAGAGCTCGACGTGGTCCACCATGACATGGCCCCAGCCCTCGGAGTGATTGTCCACCACCTGGATGCGGGCTTCCTCGCCTTCATAGGGCCGTACATCCCACGTGCGCCAGAAGAGCTTGTCTTTGTGCTCGCCGATGGCCGAGTGCACGACCTTGCCATCGATGAGCAGGTTGGCACAGGTGATGTTCTTGTGCGCGCCGCCACCCACCAGCAGATTGATGTAGGCGCGGGTGATCTTGAACGGTGGCGAAGTGAGCGCACCCTTCGCCTTATCGCCTCCGTGATAGGAGCTGGCCAGGCCCTTGCCTTCAAAATCGATCACCTTGTTCTGGTTCGGCAGCGAGCCGGGGGCGGGAGCGGCGCCGAACGCTTCGCCTTCCGTCTTCCAGTCGCCGTAATCCGTTCCCTCGAAGTCGGCCAGCAGCACCGGCGGCCGGACCGGCGGGGCCTGGTCGGGCGGCAACGCCTCTGCGGTGTGCACGCCCAGGGCGCGTTCTTCGTTGTGCCGGTAGAAGCTCCTGCGCCTGGCCGTGCGCAGGTGAGGAAAGCTGTGGAACAGGACCGGGTTGACCAGATGGCCGTGAACCGCCGCCTTGATCGATTGGCCGGTCGTGTTCTCGACCGTGAAGTGCAGCAACGTGGCCGGGAGAGTCGAATCCAGCGCGTTCGACGGAATGAACGGCGAGAACGCCTCCAACTCAGCTTTCACGGGTACGTTGTCGTCGGCATAGCGCACCTTGCCGATGGGGTACTCGCCAATGAATTCGACCCGGCCGAATCCCTTGCGGTCGAGCGGCTTCTCGATGGTCTTGCCATCCACTTCGACGCGCACGACGAAGCCTTGGTCCACCGGCGCGTCGGGCGTGCGGTACTGGTAGTTGGTCTCGCCGTAGCCGGTGAAATGCAGATGATTGAAGATTTGCCAGCAGCCCAGCGTTCCATCGCCACGCAGGTAGAGCTGCCCGGCGCCGATACCGCCGATGGGCATGCCGATGGTATCGAGGGCCTTGCCGCTCCACACCTCCGGCCCGCCGCGCTCCAGCAGCGACCGCACCCACTCGCGCGAGAGTTTCTTGTCGATGGGCACGAAATGCTCGACGCCATCCGCCGGCCTGGTGAACGGTCCGGCCATGGCACCCAGGGGCGACGTCAGCACGCCTGAGGCGACACCCAGGCCAACCGTCTTGAGAAATTCGCGGCGGTCCATCGGTCCGCAGCAGCCGGAACCGCTGCATACGCCGCTATCGTCCCTGTGCATCGGCATTACTCCCAGATAGAAGAGATCGTCAGACTAAGGCGTCCCCCAGCACCTGTACGCGTAGATCCGCCACTCTCAAGAGCGTCCGATCATTGGCATAGAATGCTCCACAATCCAGCTCGAGTGAAGTTGCAGCATGGATTGCGTCCGGGGTCTTCAAGTTGTAGTCGGCCCGCGTATGGATCGCGCGCTCGAGGATTGTCCTGGTAATTGGAACCAGGGTGGTCTCGCGTGTACCCGTCAGCACACGGCGGAAAAGTGCCTGCAATGCCGAGTCGTGCTCACGAACAGGTTTGACAAGACATTCCAGCAGCGAGACCTCACTCGTGAGAATTCGCAACGATCCGACCTCAGCCGCCTCGAAGATCAGATCGAATAGATGATAAAACGGGTTCAGGCGTTCAACACGATAGATGATGCTATTGGCGTCAAGATAGGCGAGGCCATTGGAAGGCAGACTCAGCGATCCCAAGAGTCGCGCTCCTCCCGAATGTACGCATCGACCTCCTCGGCCGTCTTAAACAGGCGCCCGCCGGGGTAGTCGCGGAGAACTTCATTGATCGACGGAAGCTGAGCCGGATCCTCCTGCAACACAATAACTTCCACGTTCGCGCCGGGGAGCAACTCAGGCGCCACGACCTCCACACGGCCGCCCTCCAGGACAGTCGCTGTTGTTTTGATTGCACGGGTCATGCCCGCATTCTACGAATTACTCGGGAGATCTGTCCACCCGTCTATCGAGCCTTGCAGGGCCTGTCACCGGCCAGAAGAATGAGAGGCGAAGGGGACGGTTGCATTCGAAGGATCCTGGGGAAAAGGCCCAGTTGCATTTGACATACCCAGTTTGCCGATGTATATTACATGGGCAGCCTGGGCATCGCGCCGGTTGGCCGTCTGCCTGGCTGTTCGAGAGGTGTTGTTATGAACACGGACCGGGAGCTCGTCCGCGGGACGCTGGATACGCTATTGCTCGAGACGATTTCCCGCGGGCCGATGTATGGCTATCAGATCTGCAAGACGGTGAACGCCGAAACGGATGGCTACTTCCACTTGCGCGAGGGGAGCCTTTATCCGGCGCTGCATAAGCTGGAGACGGAGGGGCTGCTCAAGGCGTTCTGGGAGCAGGCGGACACCGGCCGTCGGCGCAAGTACTATCAGATTACCGAACGAGGCAAGACGACGCTGGCCCGCAAGCGTCAGGAGTGGCAGGCGTTCGCCGCCGCGGTGGAGCGCGTGCTGGCGTCGCGCGCGGCACCGGCGTTCTGAGAGGCAACGGAAGTCTGCGCGAAGGCGAAAGACGGAGAGACAGAGCGATGGAGAGACAGAGAGAAACGACAGGCGTCAGTCTCTCGGCCTCTCTCATTCTCTCCATCTCTCCTTCACTCTGTCTGCCCGTCCGTTCCGCAAACAAGGTAACGCAGCATCACTGACTTCCCTCACGCCCGCGCACTCGCCGATGCGATGTCCACGGCCGTTCGCGGGCCGGGCGGGCTGCAGCAGGACATCGCCGACGAGATCGCAGATCACCTGGCCTGCCACGCGGAGGCCAAGCCGGACGAGGACCCCACCACCGCCGAGTCAGACGCCATTCGCGCGTTCGGCGATCCGAACTTACCACTTTGCGGCTGCTTTGCACTGTCTCGTCTCCACAAGGGTGGCATCATGGCCGCCCGCCCGGCCTCGAATCGCCCGCTGCCGGACGGACCCCCCTCCTTCGGTTACACTCTCCGCCTGAGGGCGGAGCTTTATGACACCGAAGGAGAGCTTCTGATGCCAGTTACGTGCAGGACCACTCTGCTGATGCTCATCGCCAGCGCGGCCGGGCCGGCTTGGGCCCAGGTCGTCTGGAGCGGGCGGGTATGGTTGCCGCGGTTTGACGGGTCGGACCAGATGTACGCCTGCACGGCCGTCCCCGTGTTCGGCACGCCGGCGGGCGCGGGGAAGCAGTCCATGGCCTCACGCACCTGGGAAACCGACCCGTCGGGTTGGTATCGCATGACCGGTGTCGCCGGGCGGTACACCATTCTGCAGGCAGGTCCCGGCCATTTCATGCGGCCGGTCGTGCTGACCAACCAATTTCTGAGTCCCGGAGCCGTCGTCGATCGCAAAACCTCGCCGCCTGCGGACTATGCGGTCATGTGGGAAGGCACGTGGGATCGGAAAGCGGCTCACGCGTACTACCAGACGTTCGTCGCCCGCTCCAAGTCGGTGACTCACATCGGGTTTCGCATCGTTCATGACGGCCTCGATGGTGAAGGCCCGGAGGTTCAAAACCTCCTGGCCAGCGTTCACCGCGTGACCGACGAAGATCCCCGCGCCTGGCCCCAGGTCGGCCCGGCCGTGCCCATTCTGGGCGTGAATGGCGGCGGGGCTCTCAACCTCCAGTGGGCGGCCGGCTGGAACTCCGGCGAGGTGCCGCTGGAGCCGGGCAGGAAGTACGCGCTGCACCTGCGCTCGGAAACCCCGGGCGGTAAATTCCAGTGCTTCTGGCGGGAAGCCACTTACAAACCAGGCGACTGCTATCGGATCGGCGGTGACCGCCGGGGCTACACGGGTCACGACTTATGGCTGTACATCGCGGGCGACGGCGACGGACTGCTGGTCCCCTACAACAGGCGCGTGCAGCGCCAACACCATGCACTCACTCAGTGGGGCCCCAAGTGGTCGCAGACCTACGTTGCTCAGGGGCGGGGCCTGGCCGGGGTGGTGCTTTATGCGGCCGTGGCCACCAGCCAGCCGCCGCTGCGCCTGCAGCGAGCGAGTGTCCGCGTGCGTCGCGGCGGACCAGACGGGGAAATCATCGGCGTCGAGAAACTGGCCATCGGTCAGCCTCACGCAGGCGCGGAGTCGGGCTTTCTCGGCGCGGCCGTCGCCCCGGGCGAAGTGCCACTGGAGCCGGGCAAGAGATACGCCATCGAGTTTGAAGGCTTCGGGCCCGGCAGCGGATTCAACCCGTACATGAAGCAGCCACTCGATCCCTATGAGCCAGGCACGGCCTGGTTCAATGGCCAGAAGATGGATTACGACCTGGACATGATCATCGTCGAGTACGAGAACGATGCCTCAAGCTGGTCGGACGCCGTCGAGCAGCGGAATCTTCTGACCAATGGGGACATGGAAGGGGGCATGATGAAGCCGGAGGTCAGCGGAGCGGACGGGCCGAATGGCTGGCAGCGCTTCGCGCTGGATGCGGGCACGGCCCACGCGTACGTTGCCGAGACCGAGGCAGGGCATGATCGTATCGCACGGCTGCTTGGGGGCTCGGTCAGTGGCCGTACGGTGGATGGTGGCTACGTCCAGAAGGTCGGCGCGCTCAACCGGGTGGAGACCTACAGGCTCTCGGGCCAGGTGCGTTCCTCCTGGCTCGCCGACGACAAGCACCAGGCCATGATCGGCTGGGACCCCACCGGCCAGACCCAGGATGCCGACGCCGCCACGGTGGAATGGGCCATTCTGCCGGACGCTCATGATGTCTGGCAGGACTGGACCAGCCCCCCAATCCGCCCGAATGCTGACGCGATCAGCATCTGGCTGCGTGGCCGGGCCACGGCCACCGCTGATCAGCCGTTCCATGCGGATTTCAACAACTTCAAGCTTCAGCAGGTGCGGACGTCGCCGCCCGGGCCATGACGGAGTTTGCTCCCAAGCCAGCCTGGCGCTGCAGAGCGTGTGCCACTGCTCTGTGAGCTTGCGGTTTCCCACATCTTCTGTCTCAGAATTCGCCAGAAGGTACCGTTGCCACCCCACAGGGGGCAATAGGTCCGATCCGGCTGATCGGTCTGATCCGTCCGATCGCCGCTTTCAGCCCCGCAGGGGCGGAAGGAGCCCCCTTCCGGGCGGAGGGCACGCCGCTGCCGATTTGCGGGTGACAGCAAGCTGACACAGCCGTGGCACACGGAGGGCCGCTTCTCTGTTCCTGCTGGAAGAAGATCGTGAGGATGACTTCGACAGCGTGACGCTCGACTCAAGCTCGAAAGGCGATATTGCCGATACTGCTCAATGCTTGTTGAAGCATTGAGCCATGAGTGATCGACACGACGACATTTTCAAAGCATTGGCGGACTCGAGCCGCAGGCGGATCATCTCCGCGTTGTGCGCCGGGCCCAAGGTGGCCGGAGACTTGGCCCGTAGCGTGGGGCTGGCGCCCAATGCGGTGTCTTTCCATCTCAAGTGGCTCAAGTCAGCGGGACTGGTCTCGCTGCACCGCGAAGGTCGCTTCCTGCGTTACCGTGTTGAGCCTGAGCCGCTGGCCGCCTGGCAGAGTGATGTCCGCCGGCTCTTCGAGGTGCAGGTGGTTCAGTTCAGCCCCGTGCCCGTGCGCGACACACCCGCTCGACGGTCACTGCCGCACCCCAGCCCGAACGGCTCTCCTGCTCAGAGCGAAGCCCGCGCTCCAGCACCGGGCGAAGAATCCGCCGCTCTGCCCACAGAGTTGCTGTAACACCTGGACGGGATTGGAGGGCTGGGCCCGTATGTGGCACCGGCGTCCAACCGGTGAATACGGGTTGAAGACCCGCGCCACATGCGACTGCCGCGCCAGGCCCTCCCATCAAGTTCCGAACACCCGCCGTCGCGTCAGGTGATTGATCGCCGGCACGGCCGTATTGGCCAGCAGAAGTGCCCAGTATCCGGCCCCGGGCAGACCCACACCGATGCGCAGCAGCATGGTGGCCGCTCCAATGATTAATCCGAACAGCAGATGACCGCGATGAGTCAGCGGCGAGCTGGTCGGATCGGGCGCCAACAACAGCAGCACGAACAGGAATTCGCCTGCGCTCAGGTGGTACACGGCATAGGCCAGACCCACGGGTACTCCCTGCGCGAAGGTGAATCCGGGGAACCACAGCGAGTTATCCAACGCGGGCGATCCGATGGAGACGGGCAGCACGATCGCCAACAGGCCGGCCGCCAGGACACCGCCAACAGCCAATGTCCAGGGCAGCAGGCCGCGCCACATCAGGATCAATCCCGCGAGGAGAACGGCCAGCGCGCCAGCCTCACCGACAGCACCGCCGGCCACGCCGGTCAGCGTATCGATCCATGGAGGCAGATGGTCGCGCAAAAGCGCCGACAACGCTTCGGACGGAGCCTGCCCGGGAGTGGCGGGAACCGCCTGCTGCAAGACATCTGCCGGGCGAACCACGAGCCAGGCGTCCACGCCGGAAGGCAACGGCCGTGAACTCCAGGTCGCCAACTCCGGCAGAGGCCGTGCATGAGAGAGGTTGCCCCACAGCAACCGGCCTGCCGCCAGAATCGGCCACTGCCGCGGCGAGAGCTCGTCGGAGAACAGGAGCTGAACGAGCACGCGCCCCACGGCCACCGGATGCCAGAGGTAATTCCCTGCTCCCCCAGAGAGGATCTGTCCGAATGCAACGGCCACGACGACGGCGAGCCAAGGCACCGTCCATCTCACAGTCGGCGGCAGGGTGGCGGCCATGAGCACGCCCATCAGCACCGCCTGCTCCCGGGCCCAGGGGTCGGTACGGCGGGAAACGCCCCTGCACGCCGCCTCGGTCAGCAGCGCCGCCGCGACACAGATGGCCAGGACGCGGATGGAGTTCCACCCGAACAGGACGAGTCCCGCGATCAACGGAAGCAGTGCGGCGGCAAAGAGCGCCGCCAGTAATGGAGTCAACCCGCCGATACCCCAACGATAAGGCGGCCATCCGCCGCGAAGCGTCCCCGGCTCGGGCAGTGATATACGAGGCAGGTCAGGCACGCGAGTAAACCCCGGAATCGATCGTGGTCTCGGGCGGATCGCTCCTGCGCCGGTGGAGTGGAACAAACCGCTTCACGCGGGCCACGCCCTCGGCCAGCGGCAGATCCACCGGGCAAACATAGCTGCACAGCCCGCATTCCACGCAGGCATGCGGGTATTCGTTCAGTGCCTCGGTCCATTTTTCGCGCTCGGCCAGATCCAGCAATCGTTGCGGGTTCACACCTACGGGACAATCGGACTGGCACCAGCCGCAATGGATACAGGCGCCAGGCAGCGGTATGCGGTCGTGCTCGGGATCGATGAGGATTAGGGAGGAGGTCCGCCGGGTGACAACGGCATCCAGTGACAGCACAGCACGGCCGGCCATCACGCCCCCCTCGATGAGTCGCGCCAAGGGCAGGGCAAGTCCCACAGCCTCAACCACTGTTCCGAAGCGCGTGCCAATTGGAATACGAAACCACCCCGGGTGCAACGCCGCCGGACCGGTAACCATCACGACGCGATCGACAGGCGGCCGCCGATCCCGCAAAGCCGTGAACAGATCCCACAGCGACTGGACGTCCAGCACCAGCACGCGCACGTCCAGCGGTGTTCCGCCATACGGCGTCTCCCGCCCGGTCAGCGTGAAGGCCAGCAGCGCCGGCTCGGCCTGCGGGTACTTGTTCTGCAATGAGGCGATTCGTGCTCGATAGGGACTCACGGCGTCTCGACATTGCCCGAGGCGCGAGGAATCGGATGCATCGAGGGCCAACCACAGTCGCTTCGCGTGCAGCGCGTCGCGGATGACGGCTCCGGCCGTCAGGACAGCATCGAGTTCATGCTCCAGTATCCAGCCGGTCTGCGCGTCGGTGGGCTCACGGTCCAAGCCGTTGATCACCACGTGTCGAATCCGGCGCGGACCGGCGTCGGAGAGTACATCGGCCAATCCCATGGCCGGCCGGCCGCCCGCCACCAGACCAAGTTCACCGGCCCACTCGATGAGACGTTCCAGAGAGAGATCGCCTGTTGGCTTCCAGCCGCCGCTGGGCTGATCCGAGCGCGGGGCGCGGGGGCCATCGGCCTCTGCCGATGGCGCCGGCGAGGTGACATCGCATTGTTCGGCCGGGAACGGCAGGACAATCTCGTCCAGATCGATCTGCACCGCGGGCACGTCCAGGGCCCAGGCTGTGTCGATTCTCACGATGCCCGACACACGACCCGCCCGCGGCGCGTGAACCGCCACGGCCCCCTCCGCACCCGCGCGCCCGAGCAGTTCGCCCGCTTCGAGCCGCTGGCCGACCTCCACCACCAAGCGGGCAGGGGGCCCGTCATGCTGCACCAGGGGCACGGTGAGGCGCCTGGCCGGGCTCACCTCGCGCAGGGGGACACCCAGATCAAGACCCCATCCCTCGGGCAGCAACAAGCCACCCGCGAAAGTTCGCCTTCGCAGCCTCAAACGCGTAAGCACAATGAATGCACCTCCAGGCCGCACGGCCGGGTGAGGCAGTCTACCGCCAGGCAAGCGTCAGGGACAGGCCTGACCAGCCCCAAAAGGACGGGCGGGGAGCCGCCTGCGGCGGAAAGCCCACCGAGGGCACGCTGGAAGAGAGGCTCCCAGGCACGCTATCGGCCAAGCATGAGCTCGCGCTGGCTGTTCCGTCTGAGCGCCGCTTTCAGCCTCCCAGGGGCGGGAGGGAATAACCGAGGGGCGTAAGCCGCCGGTTCGCCAGCGAGCTGAGGGTGCGGCAAGCCTTGAAACGGCGACAGAAGCTCGCGCCCCATCTGTCGCCCCACGCATCTTGCCAAATGGCACACCGGTGCCTCGCACACAAGATATGCGGTCTGCCAAATGGCAAGATCTGCGGGGCTCTCGCCGCTGCAAGCACCCACTCTCCTCAGGGCTTGCGCCCGGGGCTATTGACCAGCGTCCCTTCGGAGCGGAGGACACGCCGCCGCCAGCTTGTGGATAACAACAAGCTCACAGAGCAGTGGCACACGCCTGGAGTGCCGGCCGTTCGCGAGCTTGCCTGAAGGGGTGGTCAGGGTACCGCGACCACGAATCCTTCAACCTGCGTTGAAGAGTTGAAGCCCACGGGAGCTATTGCTCTCATGGACCGCCAGGCTACACTCTCTCATCTGGGCGTTCGCGCGGCCGGCGCGGACGCTTTCAAGTATTCTTACCAGGCGGAATCCTTTATGACCAACCGCGATGCATTCGCGAATGTACCCCCCTTGAACGATCAGCCCAACGTGGTCCATGCCATCGTCGAAATCCCGCGGGGCCGCCGCAGCAAGTTCGAGATCGACAAGAAGACCGGGCTCATGCGCCTGGACCGGTATCTCTACTCGTCCAGCCATTACCCCGGTGACTACGGCTTCATTCCCCAGACGCTGGCCGAGGACGGCGACGCCCTCGATGTCCTGGTCATGGTTAACGAGCCCACGTTTAGCGGTTGCCTCATCGAGGCCCGTGTCGTGGGCCTGTTCCGCA
>BTUC01000082.1:0-20676 GCA_045863575.1 Phycisphaerae bacterium | reverse complement strand
GCCCTGGCGCCCTTGCCAAGGCCGATTCAATCGACGAACTGCGCAACCTGGGCTATGGGCCGCTGCGGCCGGCGGCAGCGTGGGCTCTGATTGCAGGCCGATCTGTCACGGACCCTGGCCGGTGCATGAGCTGGAAGCAGCAACGTTCGGCCCTGAGAAGCAGGCCTGGAAAATGCCGAAGTCGTTCTGATCCACATCGGAATCCCCGTCCAGGCGTGCGGCCAGGCAGATCTCATCGGTCTGAGCCGTGCCGGTGCCGCTGTAGCAGACCTGCAAGCGTCCGAAATCTTCGACGTCGACATCACCGTCGGCATCGAAATCGGAGACGCCTGGATTCAGCAGCAGCGCGGCTGCGTCGCTGATTCCGGTCCCATACTCATTGCTGATGACACAACGGTAGTAAGCCGCATCCGTGACCTTGGTATCCTCAAGGGCCAGAATGGGCGATTGCGTTCCTTGGATCCGTCCGTCCGGCGTCAGATCGACGCCATTCTTCTGCCATTGATAGCTGACTGCGCCGCTGCCGGTCGCCTGAACGGTGAACGAGGCGGCGGCCAGGGGCGCGACCGTCTGCTGCTCCGGCTGAGCCGTGATCATTGGCGGGTCGGTAGCGGCAAAGCTGATGTTCACGCGTGTCGCCTGACCGGCCACGACGGTCACACCGCCGACCTGCCGGCTGCCCAGTCCCGTCTTGGTTGCCTCCAGCGTGTATGTCCCCGGCGGCACGAGCAGGAACGAGTAAAGCCCGTCGCCCGATGACAAGGCCACGTCGTTCAAGCCGCTGCGCGTCACATGGGCATCCGTGACCGGCATGTTTCCGTCTGTGCCCTTCACCGTTCCGATGATGATGCCGGTCATGGGATTCAGTTTCCACGGCATGGGCGGCACGGTCGCCGGCTGGGCGTAAGGGCCGGTAGGGCCGGAGTAAGCGGTCCAGTAGTTGTTGGAGTTGAAGCCGCTGTAGCTGAACACCACATTGCCTTCGCCACCGATATTGCGCGTGGTGTTGATGTTGCTGATCAACTCGCCGGCGCCCACCGACCGGTTATGGCCCGCATAGATGTGCCGGCCGGCGCCGTTCGCGATCCATTCCGGTAAGACCTCACGGAAATCCGGCTTGGCGCCGCCGTCTTCCCAATAGATCTGCGGCACCATGAAATCCATCGCCCCCGCGGCCAGCCAGGCGTAGGCATCCTGATACGTGCAGCTCTGACTGTAGAGGAACCCGCACGCCGTTGACGGGTATCCACCAAAGCACGTGTAGCTCGCGCCCCGGTAAAGGCCCAGGGGGGCGGCACTCACTTTGACGTGCGGTTTGACCTCCATGATCTGGGCGTACAGATCGCGCAGGTGACGGGTGAACTGATCGCGTGTCCAGTCGGCGAAGCCCAGCCCGGCAGGATTGCCCTCCCCGTTCCGGCGGCTTTCGGAAATCGGATCGTGCGAGTAGGCCGTGCCCGGCATGCGGATGCGGTCAAAGTGAACGCCGTCCACGTCATAGTTCTGGACCACGTACATGACCTGCCGGCGCAGATAGGCCTGGAACTCCGGTACACCGGGTGCTAACCAGACATAATCGTCTGAGGCATACTGTACGGGATTTCCGCCGGCGTCGTGGATCAGCCAGTCGCGCCTGGCGGGATCGGCCGCGTTGCAGTGTTGCCAGTACAGGTGGGCCGCACTGGCGGGCCCCGTGTGGGCACCGCTCTGCCAGGCGACGTGCGTATTGATGTAGGCGTGAAACTCGAGCCCCCGCACGTGGGCGGCATGAACGGCGTACGCCAGCGGGTCCCAGCCCGGGTGGGCGCCGCTCGGTGAGATGAGGGGGGACCACGGCTCGTCCGGCGAGGGATAAAGCGTATCCGCCTGCCCGCGCACCTGGAACAGTACGGCGTTGAATCGATTGGCCTGAAGCTTGGTCATGAAGTTATCGATGTTCGACTTGGCGGTGGCCATGTTCGTGCTGGGCCATTCAAATCGCGAAACCCACATGCCGCGGAATTCACCGCTGGACGGCGGATCGTCGCCCACATGAAAAGTCTGGCTGGGGCCGGCCGCAGGCGCGGAATTGCCCAGTCCGTCAGTGGCCGTTCCGGGAGCGATGGAGATGCCCAACTGGCCGCCGCCCTCGAAGCAGGAGAGGGTGACCTTCCGGGTCGTGGGCCCCGTGCCGCTGACGGACACGACCGCGCTCGGATCGCCGGTCACGTTCAGCGTGATGTCGCCGGCTCCCAGGCTGATTCCAGTCGCCCCGCTGTAGGTAACGGTGTAAGCCACCGGATCAACGAGCGCGGCGTTTCGGGAGGGCGCACCGATCTGTACGGTAATGGGGGAACCGCCGGTCTTGACGAATCGCACCGCATCGGCGATGACTACGGGTGTCGAGTGCGTCCCCGTGGCCTGGTTGCTGAGGCGAACCCGCCCGCCCGTTCCAGCGTTAAAGGGAAAACTGCCGATAACCACCCACTGGCTGCCGTTGGACTGC
Organism: Phycisphaerae bacterium; assembly: GCA_045863575.1. Taxonomy (GTDB): domain Bacteria; phylum Planctomycetota; class Phycisphaerae; order UBA1845; family PWPN01; genus JAAXZI01. The sequence continues at coordinate 18,191 of BTUC01000082.1, read as the reverse complement.
TGGTTAACTGCCACGGTCTGAGAGCCCCCGCTGTACTCGACCGTAAAGGGAGCATTCGTGGCGCGGTTCGCTCCCTGCGTATACCAGACGGAAACCTCGTAAGTACCGGCCTGGACCAGGTTTGGGCGGAACTCCACCTCCCCGGAGGTGATGCTGCCATCCTGGACCCGTCGGTAGCGATAGGTCGTTCCCCAGTAGCCGGGCGTGGTTGAGGTCGAGGTCCAGTCACCGGATAGCACGGCAAAGCCGCTTCCGGCGTCATCGGTGACGGTTTCCTGACCCCAGGCACAGGGCGTGAACAGAAAGGTGGGACTCAGCAGGACTGCCGCAACAGGAAAGGTGCGTGGAAGAATGGGGCTTCTCCTCCTGACTGCAAACTTTGGAGATGTCGCAACTTTCGTGTCCGGGTGACGTAGATTATAGCAGACCCGAAAGCCACTGCCTACTAAGCAGAAACGAGCCGGATGGCCCGCCGAATTTGGGCCTTCAACTGACAAGCTGGTCTGCAAGGGGCTTGAGACTCCCTTGCGGCGAATGGTCTGCCTCACCGGACTGATGAGCCGGGGGTATTTCCCTTATTGTCTGCTGGCGAGCGAGTTGCAGACCTTGAGTTTAGGACTATTTTGGTACTATTATTGGATAAACCAAGGGCCACTTTTCGCATAAAGTCAATGCTATGATGACCTTGAAGCACAACAGCGCGTTTCCTGTCGGGGCTCTGGACCCTGAGCAGCTCTGGTACGCGCCCCATCCGCAGCTCCGATCGAAGGCGGCCGTTCAGGACGCCGTTCGGGTCTCGGACTGGATCGCGGCCGGCAAAGAGGGCCAGGAGCCCAACGAGCAGGAACTGTTCATCGCCCTGCACGTTTGCGCCTACCAGGCGGCCCGCAAAAGCAAGACACACATCCCGCAGAAGACGAGGATGGAGTGGGCCAACCGGTGGCAGCAGATCCGTGAATATATCGTCGAGAAAAATCTCGGACTGGTTTACTCCATGATTGCTCGTTTCGGATCTCGAAACCTGGACGAGGACGATATGCTCAGCGATGCCCTGTTCGCCATCGCCCGGGCCGTGGACCGGTTCAACCCCTGGCGGGGGTACCGTTTCAGCACCTACGCGTGCAACGTTATCGCCCGTGCGTTGATGCGTCGTGGGAAGCAGGAGAGTCATTACCGCAAGCGCTTCCCCGTCCAGCACGAGGTGTCCTTCGAACGTCCGACCAAATCGGAGGACTCCCAGACGGAGCTCTACGTCGAGCGGCTGCATCGGGCCCTGGACCAGAACCTGGGCGAGTTGACCGATCTGGAGTCCCGCATCCTGTCTCAGCGGTTTCCCGCCCAGCGGGAGCAGCGGCTGACGTTCCAGGAGATCGGCGACTCCATCGGACTCAGCAAGGAGCGTGTCCGGCAGATTCAGAACATCGCGCTGGGCAAGCTCCGGGAGGCCCTGCAAGCTGATCCGGCGCTCCAGTAAAGGGGCAGGCGTGCGATCAACTGGATCGATTGACGCCCTCGAAGGCAAGCACCCGTGGGCCTCGGCTTTGGTGGCACGAGGCCCGCGGCTTTTTTACGGATGGTGTCGGCCGTGGGGACGTCGGTTTGAGGAGCTCACGACGCATGAGCAGCCCCCCTTTCGATGACCTGACTGATGCTTACGAGGCCATGATTGATTGGCCGCGGCGGCTCGCCCATGAGACACCGTTTTACCGCTGGTTGTTTGATCGCGTCGACGCGAAGCGGTTGCTGGATGCTGCCTGCGGCACCGGCCACCATGCCGCCATGTTCCATTCGTGGGGCCTGGAAGTGGAGGGCGCCGACCTCAGTCCGGCCATGATCAATCGCTGCCGCGCGCGGCACGGAGAATCCGACAATCTTCGCTGGGCGGTTCGGGGTTACGATCAGCCCGTCCCCGCGGCGGGTTCGTTCGACGTGGTCATCTGCACCGGCAACTCGTTGGCGTTGGCCTCGGATACTGAGATCGTTGCCGCGGCTGTGCGCGAGATGCTTACGGCCGTCCGATCGGGCGGCGCTCTCCTGATCCACCTGCTCAACTTCTGGCGGCTGCCGGACGGCGAGCCCATGTGGCAGAAGTGCCGCCGCGCCCCACTGCCGCAGGGCGACAGCCTCATTATCAAGGGTGTACACCGCTGCGGCTCCCGCGGGTTTGTCCATATGCTGGTGACGCTCCTGACCACCGAGGCGGGCAGCAACCCCACCCTGCGTAGTGAAGCCGTGCCGTTCCTGGGGCTGTCGGAGGTTGAGCTGGAAGGTCTGGCTCGCACTGCGGGAGCATCCGCGGTAGAGCTCTACGGTGGCTATGACCGCCGGCCCTACCAGCGTGCTGAGTCTTTTGACCTCATTCTCCTGGCTAGCCCATAAATTAGGATAGTTCATGACCCCGGCCAACCCCCCTCCTGTTGACCGGCGGCGCCCCCTGACAGCACAGGCTGGTTGGCGATAGGATGCTGCGTATGGCACAGGATTTCGACTTCATCGAAACACCCGAGAACGTCGAACTCGAGCAGCGCCTGGCCGGCATCGGGTCGCGGTTCATCGCCGGGTTTGTCGACACGATGCTGGTCATCCTCGGAGTGCTCGTACTGGTGTTCAGCGTCATGCTGGCCACGGACGCCCTGGACGTGAACGACATCTGGACCGCGGACAACTGGGCGTGGGTCATCTTCGCGGTCGGAGTGTTTGTGCTTCACTGGGGATACTTTTTTCTGTTCGAGTTCTTCCGCAACGGCCAGACACCCGGCAAGAAGCACATGCAGATTCGCGTGGTCAAGGAAGGGGGCGGGCCGCTGACCTTTGTGGATGCGGCCATCCGCAACCTGCTGCGGCCGATCGACGGGTTTCCGCTGTATCCCATCGCCGGGGTGTGCATGTTCGTCAGCCGCAAGGTTCAGCGGCTCGGCGATCTGGCTGCGGGCACGGTGGTGGTTTCCGAGACCCCTCTCGACTACTCTGCCAAGAGCGACCGCCGCCGGGCGATGGACTGGGCTGCGCAGGAGACCGCCGCCGACCTGCGACGGACCGCGCTGACGCCGGAGGAGTTCCGGCTGCTCTCCAGCTATCAACTTCGACGCCAGGAGCTGACCATCGATGCACGCCTGCGCGTGCTGGACAAGCTTCTGCCCCCGGTGCTGGCCCGGCTGGGGCGGCCGTCCCCTGGTATCTCCATCGAGGCCATGGAGGCCGAAGTCGACCTCCTGCTAGGAGGTGCGCAAGTGCGGCCAGTGCCGGAGGAGGCGTCTTGAGTCCCGCGCGCTTTCTGGAGACCCGTGGCCCCGCGTGGGATCGGCTGGAAGCGCTGATCGCCAGATGCGGCCGACACGGCCTGCGGGCCCTCAGCGAGGAGGAGCTGCACGAGCTGACCCGCCTCTACCCGTCCGTGGCCGTGGACGTGGCCCGCGCCCGGTTGTACAAGCTCGCCCCCCAGACGCAACAGCGAATCAACCGGCTGGCCATCAGCGCCCACGGGCTGCTGTACCGCCGCTCGCGCGGCCCTGTCCTGCCGTTGATCCTGCGCTTCTTCCGGTATGATTACCCGCGCCTGTTCCGACGGCTGTGGGCCTACACGGCGCTGGCTACCGTCATCTTCCTGGTGGCCGCCGCAGGTGCTTACGTTACCACTCAGGTTCGTCCGGCCACCGCCTATCTCTTCGTCCCGGGCGACCTGGACATGCCCGACGGCAACCTGGAGGTATCTTCCGCGGACATCAGCGATCGCTTCCGCAGCATGCCTTCACCGCCGATGGCGGCCGGAATCATCACCAACAACATCTCCGTGGCGTTCACCGCCTTTGCGTTTGGCATCACCGCGGGGATCGGCACCTGTTACCTGCTGCTGTTCAATGCCATGATGCTGGGTGGAATCGCCGGGCACTTTGCCAACCACCGGCTCTCGTACGAGTTCTGGTCGTTCATCGCCCCTCACGGCGTGCTGGAGATCATGACCATCATGATCGCGGCCGGCGCGGGGCTGCGCATGGGCCTGGCGTTGGCGGTGCCGGGTGATCAGACCCGGCTGGCGGCGCTGCGGGCCGGCGCCCGGGAGGCCGTGCTGCTGGTGATCGGCACCATGCCTCTGTTTGTCGTGGCCGGTCTCGTGGAGGGCTTCATCACGCCTTCGTATCTGCCCGGCGGGTTGAAGATGGCCCTCGGCCTGGGCCTGGGAGTAACCGCCCTGTCCTACCTTGTGCTGGTGGGACGAACTGATGGCCCGGCGGCGGCTACAACCGGCGGGTCGCCTTGATCTGCGTGTATCGGTTGATCAGCTCCGGGGTGAGCTGCGGCGGGAAGGCATCGATCACACCGATGCCCTGCCGGCGCATGGCGTTGAGGGCCTCCTCCCGCGCGGTGAGCACATCCTGGGCGGCTGCCCGGCTGTAAGGGTCGGCGCGGCGCTCCAGCGGGCGGTTGGCCAGCGCGTGCAGATCGCGGTCCGCCAGGGTGACCGCCAACGGCAGATGGTAGCGGGCGAACCTCGCCATGTAGGCGATCATCACACCGCTGGCCTGGGCGTCCACCACGTCGGTCATGAGGCAGATCAGGCTGCGCTTGCGGTTGCGCAGGCTCAGGAAGCGGCACGCCCCGGCGTAATCGGCCTCCACCAGTTTCGAGTCGAGCTCGTACAACGCCCGGGCCACGCGGTCGATGCTGCGCACATGCCGGACCGGCGGAAGGTAGCTGTCCACCCGGTCGCTGAACGCCACCAGGCTGAACCAGTCGCCCTGCCGCAGGGCCACGTACGCGAGCATGAGCGCCGCATTGACGTAGTAGTCCAGCCGGCTGAGGCCCGCGAACTCCCCGGCCGTCGCCCGTCCGGCGTCGATGGCCACCAGCACGCTCTGCTGGCGCTCCGGGGCGTGATTCTTGACAATCGGACGCGCCCGCCGGGCGGTCGCCTTCCAGTCCACGCGCGAGATCTCATCTCCCTCCACGTAGAAGCGAAGGCTCTCGAACTCGGAGCCCTGACCGGCCTGGCGCAAGCGGGCCAGCCCCTGCTCGGCGGACAGGCCACGGCGCACGAGCAGATCGTAGCGCCGCAGGTTCAGCAGGTTCGGGAAGACGTGCACCTCCCCGGGCAGACGTGCCCGGAATTGCCGATGCAACAGCCCCCACGCGGGCAGCACGCGAACGTCAGGCCCCTCCAGGGCATAGCGTCCGCGCTTCCTGGCCAGGAGCCGATAGTGGGCCGTTCCCGTCTCGCCGGGCGCCAGCGTGAGGGTCAAGCGCGCCGGTTGAGCCTCGATCTGTGGCGGCAGATTTTCGGCGATTGCTACGCGCACGCGCCGGCGGCTCAAGTTGGTGACTTCCAGCGTGGCCGGCACGCCCGCCCCCAGCGAGAGCCGCGGGGGCACACTCCGTTCGATCCTCAAGCTGCGTCGCCGCGGCAGCAGGAGCGCGTCCACGCTCAGGTGCACGCACACCACCAGGCAGTAGATCACCGCGAGCGCCAGCAGGGGGTCAAAGAACGCGCCGGCCAGAAACAGCGGCGCGGCGGCCGCACACATCGCAACCAGTCGCAGCGACGGCACCATGGCTAGCGGGGCACCTCGACGCGCAAGAGCAGCTCGCGCAGGAAATCGTCGGCCGTCCGGCCTTCCACCTCCACCTCCGGCAGCAGCAGGATGCGATGCCGCAGAACCGGCGCCGCCATCTCCTTGACGTCGTCGGGCGTGACAAACTCGCGCCCGGCGATCACCGCATGGGCCTTGGCGGCCAGCACCAGCATGACCCCGGCGCGCGGGCTGGCTCCCAGGGACACCTGGTGAAGCGAGCGCGTCGCGCGCACGATTCGGGTCACGTAGCGTCGGACGGCTTCCTCGATATGCACGCGGCGGACCGTCTCGCGCAGGTCGGCCAGCTTCTCGACGCTAAGCACGCATTCCATGCCGGCGGTGGACAGATCCGCGCTGTCGAAGCCCTCTTCCAGCCGGTCCAGGATCGCCGCTTCGTGCTCCTCGCCGGGGTATTCCACGAGAATCTTGATCAGGAACCGATCCACCTGCGCCTCCGGCAGCGGGTAAGTACCCTCGAACTCCACCGGGTTCTGCGTGGCGAACACCGTGAATACGCGCGACAGCGGGTGCGGATGTCCATCAATGGTGGCCTGCCGCTCCTGCATGGCCTCCAGCAGCGCGGATTGCGTCTTGGCCGGAGCCCGGTTGATCTCGTCCGCGAGCACGAGGTCGGCAAAGACGGGCCCGGGCCGGAACTCGAACCGCCCGGCCGCGGTGTTGTAGATGTTCACTCCCAGCACGTCGGAGGGCATGAGATCAGGCGTAAACTGGATGCGCCGGAAGGCCGCTCCGGTCACGCGGGCCAGTCCCCTGGCCAGCAGCGTCTTGCCGGTTCCCGGCACGCCCTCGAGCAGAGCGTGCCCGCCAGCGAACAGGGCTGCGCACATCTGCTCGAGCACCTGGCTCTGCCCCACGATCACCTTCTGTAGTTCGCCCATGACCCGGGCGGCCACCTCATGTGCTTCTTGAATCTGCATCCAATGCCTCACGTTCCAGATTGCCGAGTTGCTCGACCAGCGTGGCGAATCGCCGGCTCGACAGCGAAGTTCCGTGGATCGCCTGCTCGCACGAACGCAGAATGGCCTCACAGCGCTCCCGGCGTACGCCGGTGCGCCGGGCCAGATGAGCGGCGATTTGCCCGGCCGGGGCCTCGATGGGCAGGCCGGTGAGTGTGGCCGCCCGACGGCGCCAGGCGGCGAGGAGCAGTCGTAACGCCAGCCGGTGCGCCCCGGCCGCGCGCCAGGTGGCGCCGGTCGCCCGAGCGAACTCGAGTTTCGACCGCCGGCGGACCCGCTCGATGGCCCGGCGCGGTCCGAACCGCCTCCCGCGATTCAGCAGCCACATCACCCCCGCCACGGTCAGACTGAGCACCGCCCAGCCCGGTGCGGTCGTGAACAGCATTCCGCCGAGCAGGCGCATGCCACTTTCATACTGGCCGAAGCCCAGATGGTACTCATCATAAGCCATGTTCCGGCCGCGTGCCTGTGAGAGGGCATAGGCGGTAAGGTTCAGGGCAAGGATCGCGTTGTCCCCGCGTCCGATCATGCCGTTGGCCAGAAACGAGCTGTCGGCCAGCGCAATGACCTGGCCACGGCCGACGCGGCGCGAGGCAATGCGGGGTCCCTCCCCATCTTCGAACAATACGCGAATGCGATTGTCCTCGTCAGGCTCTCTGTTAACGGGCAGCGCTTCGGTCGTGAGCAGGCTGACCTCCCTCACGTCCTGTGCCAGAGGTACTTGCCTGGCGAAAGTCGGTACTCTGGTCACGGCGTGCGCGTCGCCGGTTGGACCCGGAGACTGCACGCGGCAGGAGCGGCAGCCCTGGTAGGGTGCCGGACTGAAGGCGGTCAAACCTCTGAACAGTTCTGAAGGTAGTCCGGTGGTGACCAGCACGCCGCCGCCACAAACCCATTCCTCCAGGGCGCGCATCTCCGCCCCATTGACGGGAATGGCCGGGTCGATCAGCCAGAGCACATCCATGCCCGCCAGGCGGTCCGGCTCCAATGCATGCTCGGACCTCACCAGTGTCGCCCCGAGTCGTTCGAAAAGCGCGTGGGCGGCCATGGCCCCATCGATATTCGCCGAGTGCGTCGTGCGAATGCCCCGGACGGAGTCGTCCTGGTCGTCGAGCCACCCGGCGGCGGTCATGGCCAGCAGCGCGGCGATCAGGATCACGCCCAGTGTCGCCAGAATGGCGTAATCGGATTTACGGCCGCCGCTGGACATGTTGCTGGATCCGATCAAACAAGCCGTGCAGTTCGTGGTACGTCGCAGCTCCGCAAGGTGAACCGCCATAAACGGCCGCGTCCCCGCTGCGGATGAATTGCCGGAAGTCCTCCCTGCCCGGCCGGCCGTCCGGGTACTCGCGCACGTATTCGCCGTTGGTCTTACTCTCGTGGAGCTTGAGGATCCCGGCGGATCCCAACGCCTCCAGCAGCGCGGCCATCATCAGCCCGAGCGCCTCGCGGAACTGCCCCGCCTGAGCCAGCGCCTGCATGCGCGCGAGGGTCTGGTCCGGGGTGAGCCGCTGGGCCTGCATCGTGCGAGCGGGCGGCACGCTCCTGCGTCCGCCCGGCAAACCGATCAGAACAGCGATCGTCCAGATGAAGTGACCCAGGATCGCCAGCAGCGTGAGCACGCACCAGATGAGCAGGATCCAGACCACCACCTCGGCGATGCCTTCAGGGAGACCCAGGTCCGGTCCGTCCCAGTTCCCCAGCTTCTCGGCGAGCCACTGGGCCCAGGTCTTGCGCGGGGCAAAGCGCGGATCGGCCAGGATCTCCCGCGTCACCGAGCGGATCGTCTCCGGGTCGGGTCGAGAGAAGGCGGCTGCCGCCGAAGCAGTACCACTAGCGAGTGGGGGCATCCGCGGAAACCTCCGCGACCGGGAACGCACCGCCCAGCGACTGGGCCATCATCTCGAGATCGAAACCTTCTTTGCGGATGCGGAGATCGTAGTAGAGCAGGATCATGGCCGTCGCCCCGATCGGCATGGCGACGATCTGGCCGATGATCGAGAAGACCTGGGTCAGGACGACGGCGGCCAATGGCGTGTCGCTGATGCCACCGGTCAGGAGTCCGCCGCCCCACTGGAAGAGTACTTGAACGATCCAGGAGATCACGGCCACAATGAACAACGTGCCAAAAATCTTGCCCAGATTGCCCGAGGCCAAAACCTTGCTACGGGACATGCCGCGGCTGGCCTTCAGATTCTCGGCCACGATCGCCGGTGTGGTCAACGCAAACCAGAGGGCAAAGATCACGCCCGGCACGATCAACAGAATGAAGCCGATCATGACGACGACACCGACCAGAAAACTGGCCCAGATGAGCGTCCCGATCTTGGGTAACACGAATCGATAGGCTTCACCGACGGAGGACTGCCGGCCCAGATAAGCCTCCGAGACGTTCTTTATCAATGCCCCATTGCACAGTTGTGTCCCCACCATAGCCAGCAGCGCGATGGCTCCGGTGGTGATCATGCTGGCAACGACCCCAGATGCATCGATCGCGCCGGTCTGTTGGTCCACTGTTATCTGCGTGGTTTCCTGGAAGACCAGGGCGATCAGCAGGATACTCAGCAGACCAACGGGCACATAGACCACGGCCACGATGGTGAAGAACCGCACAAAGTGCTCGCGATAGAGTCGGAAGGTCTGATCGAGGATCTGACCTACCGACATGGGCTGGAACTGCGGTGTGGACATGGGTGCTTCCTTTCCGATGAGCGGTTGCGCCTCAGCGGGATCACCCCGTGTGATCCACGCGACGGTTACTGCACCGGCTGGGCGAGAATGACGGTCGCCGCCCATGGGCCGGGCAGGTTCATCGCCCCCAAGGCCTGGCTGGCGGCCGTCCGCAGGGCCAGGTTCGGCTCCTTCAGTGCCTGCTGCACCAGCATCTGCGTCGCCGCCTCCTCGAGTCGATGGCCAAAGCGTTGCGCCGACTCGGCCAAAGCTGCAAAGGCAGTCATTCGCAGCGGCTCCGTCTGGTTTGCGTCGAGTGCTACCGTCGCCAGGGCCCGCTGTGCGGTGGGCGACGGCATCAGCGCCAGCACGCCCATGACGGCCACGCGCAGCTCCGGCGACGGATGTCCCAGCGCCTCGATCAGTGCTCGCTCGGCCGGGCGAATGTCGAAGACCGCGGATTCGCGGAAGGCGATGAGCCGCAACGTCGCGGCCGCATCCAGAGCCAGCGGCAGGCTCGCCTCCGTGGTCAGGGCGACGTGCCCGTAGCGCGCGGCCGTGGCCGGGTACTTGCCCATCAGCGCCTCGGCCAGTTGTGGCCATGGGTTGGCTCCCTCGCCATTAACCACGAACACCACACCCACGCGCGGGTCTTCCGCGTTGACCCGGTTGGCCAGGACGTTATCGGCCGTCTTGATATAGACCATCAGCGGCGCCAGCGAGAAACGCTCATCGTTGCGGAGCGCACGCACGGCCTCAATGACCGTCGGCCGCTCGATGTCGCTGGCCACGAAAATACCGTCCACGTGCGTGAAGGCGCGGGCCTGCCGCAGGGCATCCTCCAGCCGGGCCGCCGCGGCGACATTGCCACCGGCGCGGGTCAGTTCCGTCTCGAGCTGCTGCCGGGCGGTGTCATCCGGCTCAACCAGCACATAGTACTGCCGACCCGTGAGCGAGAGCGCGCTGGCCAGTACGCCGACCACGTCTTCCGAGCCCGCAAACCCGGCCGGGGGCATGGATTTGCCGACGGCCAGCGCCGCCTTGATGCGCACGAGCAGATCGGGGAAGGCCAGCGCCTCCACGAGACTTGTGGACATCGAGCCGCCGGGGCTCACCATCGCCGCGGGGCCGGCGGTGACGGCCAGCGCCGCGATCGCTCCCAAGGCCACACTGCGTTCGCGGTTGCGAACACCTCGACTCAGCACGATGCGGCAGATGTCCGGGCCGGCGCTGCGTGCGAAGTAGACGCTGCGGGGGAAGTTCGGGGGTCGGGTGCCATCGTCCCCCACGGCCTCCTCTTCCGTCTGCACGTCCAATCCCAGCTCCGCCTCGCGCCGGAAGTTGGCGGCGATCCAGAGGGCTGAAACCGCAGGCTGATCCTTGTCCAAGGCCAGCGCTGCCTCGCAGCAGCGCATGCTCATGACCAGGCTGAAGATGCTGCGCGGCACCTCTACCGGCACGACTGTGCCGCCGCGGGCGAACCAGACGTTGGCTCGATCTTCGCGGGGGTCGGCCATGAGGGACTCGGCCCCCTGGTAATACTGCGCGGCCAGTTCGGCAAACAGCACCCTGGCGGGAAGATCGCGCAACCGCGGATCTTCCAGAATGATGTCCTGCATGGCGGCCGCCGCGGCGTCGCGCACCGCGCGGCTGACGTTCTCATCAGTAGCCAGGCGCTTGAGGTAGGGCAGTGCCTGAGGGTAGGAGAGCCGGCCCAGGGCTTCGGCCACGAACCGCCGCAGAGCTTCATCCTGAAGCGATAGCGCTTCTACCAGTGGGTTCAGCGCCGGCTTGCCCAACTGCGGCAGTGCGCGCGTGATGAACGGTTGCAGGTTGCGCCGGGCGGGGTCAATCAGGGCTTCGAGCATCCAGGGCACGGCGTACTCGCCGGACTCCCGCAGCCGCGAAATGGCGAACGCCCGCTGGTTGGGGGCGCCTGCCAGCAGGTTGATGTTCTCCTTGATCCGATCCGGCCGCATGCGGGCGCGCCGATGGGCCTCACGTACGAGCGCGAGGACCTTCTCCGCGTTTTCAGCGATGGGACTATTGCTGATCAACAGCAGGAGCGTATCCAGGCTGCCTTCGTACTTCTCGGAAAGCTCCAGGAGCTGCGCCGCGGCCTCATCGGTGATGGGATTGAGATCGGGAAGCTTGAGCAACGCCTGGGCGAAGCTGTCCGCGAGCTCGAACTGCCCGATGAGTGCAAAGTGCAGATAGTTCTTGAAGGCTTCCTCCATGCGCTGCGGCCCCGGAAGATCAGCGTCGACAGGGGCCTCGGCCGGAGCCGCCTCCCCGGCAGCGGCTGCGGGAGATTCCAGCGGAGCCGGCGCCTCGCCCGGAGCGGGTAGATCCACCTCGGCGGGTTCAGCGATTTCCGGTTCATCGGGCGCCTGGGCAAGCACAAAGCCGCCCCCCACACTCGCCATCAGTAGTGCGACCGCAAAAACTGCACGTGTCCCTTTCGCGTAACCGGCCCCTAGCCAGCAGCGTCCCATCATCGCCTCCGATCGGGGGAAGTCACCGCCTGCGCCTGCGCGTCGGCGGCATCCTTGGCATGAACGAACTCGGGTAGGATCGCGGGCACTAAATCCCGCCCACACCGGGACCAACGAACGCTTCACCGCCCGGCAAGCGCAGATTAGCCGACCCGCGGCCGCCCGTCAACGCGTCCGCTTCAGCACGGAATTACACATTAATCCGCCTCCGGTGGCCGTCGGCCTGGTGTGACGGATAATCGTCGCTGTCCATGAGCTGCCCCGACCTAAGACAGGCGCTGGGTCCGATAAAAAAGAGTGGCATGAAAAAAGCGCACCCATAGGTTGACTTCCCTATGCCGCGGGTTATGATGAGTCGCATCTCATGTGGCCGAGGGCCATGGCTGCATGGTTTCGGAGGAGAAAGGAAAGAAGCTTCATCAGCTTTTTTCCATTTGACAAGCTGTTCGGGTTGCGAACCGAAGTGGCGCCGCTTGCCATCAGGCGGTTTAAGAGTGCGCAGTCGTGTGCCGCGCGGTTCGGGATTGCGGGATTTGAGGATCACAAAGCTACAGGAGGGCGAGCCGATTCGCGCTGCGCTGGCACTCGCGCATAGCCCGGAAGGCGATGCCCAGAGGGTGAGGAAAGAATGCGAATGAGACTGTTCCACTTCGTTGGGGCCATGGCGGTTGTCAGCATGGCCGGCGCATTGCAGGCCCGTGCGGACCTGCCGCTCAAGAGCATCCCTGACATCTCTGCCGCACTGATTGACGTCAGCTATAACGCCGCCACGGATGTGTTCCAGGCCAGCGGTCGCTCGGTGCAGTTGAAGGACGCAGGCGGCACCCACGTCATTGGTGCTCCGCGACCCTTCCAGATCGATGCGATCATTGACGAGAACGGTGTCCTCGGTGCCGGTACGCTCACGATCAGTGGTAGTGTGCTGGGGCTCGGCCCCTCGCTGCTCACCGGCAGCCTGACGGGCCTGAGTTACGACGCCGGTGGCGGAGATCTCTTCCGGTTTGAGTTCGACGTGACGGGAGGCGATCTGGCTCTCGCGTCGCACTATGGTCCTGCCGGCTCGCCGGTGGTCGTGCTCCTGGATGCCAACTTCACCTCGTCTCCGTTTAACGGCACCTTCGCTGCCAGCTTCAACAACAACGGCGGCGTGGCTGGGTTCGGTGGGGGCGTGGCTGATGTTGGGGTACCCGTACCCGCTCCGGGCGCGGCCGGGCTTGCCCTTATCGGCATGACGGCGATCGGCTGGATCAAGCGCCGATTCGTCTGATAAGCCCGTCATTCATCTGCAAAACTCAACCGGTCGCGGGCGCGCGTGAGCTCACGCCGCCCGCAGACCGTCGTCTGACCTTCTGTCTAAGTGCATTATCGCCATATCACCATATATAGGGGAGGAACTGAAATGAGATCGATTGCGCTCAGTCTGATGGTTCTGGCCGGGCTCGTCACCAGTGCCCAGGGGGCATTGATCGGCGCGACGCCTGGGCTTCCACTGATGTTCGCGAACGTTGACGGCAGCAACGCTTACGACGCGAGCAGCGACCTGTTCTCCGTCGATGCCACGCCCTTCCTGGCGCGTACATCCCCCGATCAGATGTCTCCGGATTTCGACATCACGGTGTATCCGACGGGAAACCCTCCCACTGCCCAGATGACGATCCGGATCCATGTCGATGAGAACGGCAACCTGACAGGTGGAGATCCGAATGGTCCTGATTTCATCGTGGTCGGCGAACTAACCTCCAATTCGGTGACCTATTCCGGCACTCTGCTCACCGGCGAAATCAAAGCCTTCGGCTTCGCGGAGAGTGGGGCCACGGATCAGTTTGATTTCCACTTCAGCCTGACTGGAGGTGAACTCCAGGAGCTCTACGGGGATAGCGAGATTGGCGTCCTGCTGACCAGTGAGAATTCGACCTTCGCGGGCAGCTTTGCCGTCAGCTTCGGCGGAGCCCCGGCCAAGTTGATCATCGGCGCATATGGTTCCTGCCCCGACGCACAGATCACCGGCACCGTTTACTGCGATCAGACCGGAGCCCAGTTGCCGGCCGAAGGCGTGACGGTCACCGTCTATGACTCCAATAACAACCCGGTCGGCTCGGCGGTCACCGACCAAAACGGGCAATACACGATCGGCGAGTTGGCGCCGGCCTCTTACACCGTGGTGGTTACTCCGCTGCAAGGCACCACCCCTTGCTCGCCCGAGACGGTATCTGTGACATTGGACTGTGGGCAGACCGGCACGGCAGATTTCTGCGTCTGCGACTCCTGCCCCGACGCACAGATCACCGGCACCGTTTACTGCGATGAGACCGGTGTGGCCGTGCCGGTCGGTGGCGTGACGGTGACCGTCTATGACTCTGATAACAACGAGGTTGACTCGGCGGTCACCGACGCAAACGGGCAATATACGATCGGGGAATTGGCTCCGGGCGCTTACTCCGTAGTCGTCACTCCGCTGCAGGGCACTACTCCTTGCTCGCCCGAGACAGTGTCTGTGAACCTCGACTGTGGGCAGACGGGTACGGCCGACTTCTGCGTCTGCCGTGAAAACGTCTGCGAGGAGAAGATTTGCATCAAGGTCCTCTGCGACCAGGATGGTAAGCCGGTCAAGGACGCCAAGATCATTCTCTGGGGTCCTAAGGGCCTGCTCTGCGGCAGCACGGGTGAGGACGGCACCAAGTGCTTCAGCGGCGATAAGATCAAGGATGGCTGGTACGTTGTGAAGGTCTTTGCTCCCTCCGGCTATCAGCTCTCCGGAAGCTGCTACTACAAGTTCAATCTCGCCGAGTGCGAGATGAAGGAAATCACCGTCATCGCCTGTCCCAAGCAGGTCTGCGAGGAATCCGTCTGCGTCAATGTCGTGGTCCGCGACGAGGACGGCGATGAGACCCCTGCCGCCGATGTCTCCGTCAAGCTGTGGAGCTACTACACTGGCAACCTCTACGACAAGACGAATTCCGAGGGCGAGAAGTGCTTCACCGGCTACAAGATCAAGCCGGGGAGCTACAAGGTCACTGTGACGCCGCCCTCCGGCTACCGAATCTGCGACGGCGAGCAGAACTACCAGTGCTTCACGCTCGATAAGTGCGAACACAAGCAGCTCAAATTCTGCATTGAGAAGATTCCGGTCTGCGAGGAGTCCATCTGCGTCAACGTTTACGAGGATAAAAACGGCCAGCGACTGCCGGTCCAGGGCGTCAAGGTGGTGGTCTGGAAAAAGTACTTCGAGAAGAAGGGCTACACGGACAGCACCGGGGAGGTCTGCTTCGATGAGCATGTCAAACCTGCGGAGTACTACGTCAAGATCGAGGTGCCCACCGGCTATGAATCCTGCGACGGCAAGACCTGCAAGAAGATCTGCGTCGACAAGTGCGAGAATGAGGTCGTCGAGTTCTGCATCCGCAAGAAGCAGCAGAACGGCGGCACGCAGGGCTGCACGCCGGGTTACTGGAAGAACCACACCGACAAGTGGCCTTCCGAGTACCCGAAGCACGCCGACTTCGACACCGTCTTTGGCGTGAACGCGTTCCACCCGAACATCACGCTCTACACGGCCGTCAAACAGGGCGGCGGCGGTGTGAAGGCCCTCGGACGACACGCGGTGGCGGCGCTGCTCAACGCGGCCAACCCCCACGTGAACTACGGCATGACCCCGCAGGAGGTCATCGCCCTGGTCCAGGCCGCCCTTGCACCCGGTGGAGACGTGGAGGGCACGAAGAACCTGCTGTGCAAGTTGAATGAACGCGGTTGTCCGCTGAACTAGCTGGAGCCGAGTTTAGGCCCAGAAGTTTATGACCCGGCGGGGCGTCGTGGCTGACCACGACGCCCCGCCTTTCTGCGCGTCACCGGTGTCCGCTCCGGCGGAGGCGAGATTCTGAAGAATCCGGTAGACGCGCCAATGAACTCGCGCCCGACGATCTCAGGGCTACCCTGCCCCCTTGGGCTGAACGAACTCTGCGGCGATGGGATCAGGGCTTCGAAGCCTGAAGGGCGCGCAGGTGGACTTCCACGCACTCCGCTAGCGCAGCGAGGTTGTAGCCGCCTTCCAGAACGCTGAGCAGGCGGCCCCGGCAACAGGCGTTGGCCAGGTCGTGTACCACGCGGGTCATGGCGGCGAAAGCTTCCGCGGTCAGATCGACGTTGGCCAGCGGGTCGTCCCGGTGAGCGTCGAATCCGGCCGAGATCAGTATGAATTCGGGCTCAAAGTCTGAGAGGGCCGGCATGATGGTCTGCTCCAGGACCCGCTGGTAGTCACTGTCCGTGCTGCCCGGCAGCATCGGCACGTTCAACGTCGCCCCTAAACCCGCGTCCCGGCCTCGCTCCCAGGCGTATCCTGTCCCCGGGTAGAGGGTGTCAGGATGCTGGTGGATGCTACAGAAGAAAACATCCGGGTCCGCCTCAAAGAGATGCTGCGTGCCGTTCCCGTGATGCACATCCCAATCGAGAATGGCCACGCGCTCGACTCTGTGGACCGCGCGGAGATGCTCCGCGGCGACGGCCACATGGTTGAAGTAGCAGAACCCCATGGCCCGGCCGCGTTCCGCGTGGTGCCCCGGCGGGCGACAGGCGACAAAGGCATTGCCCACCGCGCCGGCCATCACGGCATCCACCGCGGCCAGGGCCGCCCCCGCCGCGAGTTGGCAGACCTCAAAAGTGGCCGGGCAGATCGGACAATCGGCCGTATGCATCATCGGCGCGCCTTGCAGGCAGGCTGCGTGAAACTGCTCGAGGTAACTGGCATCGTGGACCCGCAGGAGCTCCTCGAGGCTGGCCGGCCGGGCGTCGAGGGGGGCAAGCCGCTCCTCCAACCCGCACGACGAGAGTCGCTCCCGCAGTGCCACCAGCCGCCCGGCGCGCTCCGGATGTTGCGCGCCGGTATCGTGTTCCAGGAAACGGTCTGACCAGACAATCCCCGTCATCGTCATGTCGCGGGATTATACCGCTACTGCCGATGAGGTGAGCGCGCGTGCAGCGCCCGAGTCGAGGTGAGGTGCTGCCGTCGAAACCCAACGCCTCCATGCTATGTGGAAGGGCGGATCTGTGTCCTTTAGCGGGCGAGTGGCTTTACTGAGGTGGCCTTGGGCCCCTTGGGGCTCGTCTCCACCTCGAACTCGACCGCCTCGCCTTCACTCAGCGAACGGAAGCCGTCCGCGCGGATCGCGCTGTGATGCACGAACACGTCCGGCCCGCCCTCATCCGCCTGAATGAAGCCGAAGCCCTTCTGGTCATTGAACCATTTGACCTTCCCCGTTGCCATGGGAACATCTCCGCGGGGCATGTTACATCGTGTACACAAGCACAGTACATCAACTCAAGCCCATGCCCCCAAGCCCTTGGAACAGCTTCGCCCCGGCACATGGTTGAATACTCATTTACGACGTGAGCCGGAGCGGCGTGCCCACATTAATGTGCACTCATGCCGCCAAAATGTCAAATCCGCTTTTTTTGGTGCCTACGGAAGCCCGTCGAGTCGTGTCACCCTGTCCGTGATCAAGTGGCTCGCGCTTGCGGCGGGGCGGGAGTGGGCAGATGGGCACTGGCCGCCGCCACCCGCGTCTTCACCGTCCGTCGATCCAGGCCCAGTCGCCGGGCGGTGGCCAGATAGCTGCCGGTCTGCTCGTGCACCAATTGGCAGTAGCCGTTAAGCAATGCGTCGGCCGTCAGCGTGCCCACGCGCACCGCTTCGAGGAACTGTTCCTGGGTGTTTGGGCGGGGTGGCCGAGCGGGCCGGTAGTGGCCGCGAATCATGACGTTACGGACGCATTGCTCCAGCTCGCGGACGTTGCCCGGCCAGGGGTAAGCCGGCCCGAGGTGCTCGTGGATCCACGCGAGCACTTCCGCCGCGAGTGGCTCGGCTTCCGCCCCGATGAGCCGGCGGGCCACATGGAGCACCAGCAGCCGCAGCTCTGAGGGTTCCGCGGCGATCTGCTCGCGGAGTGGTGGTGTGACAATGATGTCCGAACAGAGTCGGTAGTAGAGGTCCTCGCGGAAGCGCCCCGCCTGCATCTCCTCCGCCAGGTCGCGATTGGTGGCCGCCATGATCTTGCCGCGAAACGTCCGCGGCTTGCTTTCACCCAAGCGCTGGAATGTTCGCGTCTGCAAGACGCGCAGCAGCTTGACTTGGAGGCCGGAGTCCAGCTCCCCGATTTCGTCAAGGAAGACGGTGCCCAGCGGGCGGCATTCCTCGAGCCAGCCCGTGCGATCCCCCAGCGCACCGGTGAACGCACCGCGGCGGTGGCCGAACAGCTCCGCCTCGATCAGCGTCGGGGACAGGGCCGACAGGTTCAGCGCGTGAAACGAGCCCAGGCAGTCTTCCGTAAAGGTCTGCGTCTTCGCATCAAAAGGGATGTAGCGCGACAGCCCGATCGCCCGGGCGACCAGTTCCTTGCCGGTGCCCGAGGGACCGGTGATCAGGCAGGCGATATCGCCGATGCGATCAAAGAGCACGCGTCGATAGCGCCGCATGTCATGGGTGAAGATCG
>BTUC01000081.1:13514-20918 GCA_045863575.1 Phycisphaerae bacterium | reverse complement strand
GATGCGATCATTGCCGCCGGAAACCGGTTAGGCTGGCGAATCCCGAAGAAAGGCGAAGAATCGATTCTCACGACGCATCCGACAAGGGTACTGGTGAATGAATCCGGCCGATGGGAAATCAGGTGTTATCCGGATTGGCACAACCTGCAGAGCTAATCCGCTAGCCTTTCGCTTCCGTTCAATTTGCCCCCGGTATGGTCGCTATGGCCGTATCGGGGGTTTTCTTTCGCCTGTCGGCCGGAATTAGCCGCAAAGACTGCACGCTAATCCCGCCGGAAAGTAGTTGCATTCTTGCGAAATCCGGTTAGACGGCGGGGGTTTTCTGGTGTATGAATAATCTGCCGATGGGGTGTTAGGTGTTCCGCGTAGCCGATTGAAGCTTGCAACCCCATCGATCGGCTGAAAGGCTGGCCCAGTCTTTTCAGCTTGGTTGCAATCCTTCTCTCGCCTCTCCCGGCACTGCCAATCGTCTACGGCCAGCGGTTTCAAGAGCCCCCAATCGCCTACTGCTAGCGGTTCG
Source organism: Phycisphaerae bacterium (assembly GCA_045863575.1). Classification (GTDB taxonomy): domain Bacteria; phylum Planctomycetota; class Phycisphaerae; order UBA1845; family PWPN01; genus JAAXZI01. The sequence continues at coordinate 20,398 of BTUC01000081.1, read as the reverse complement.
GAGCCGAGCTTCGCCACACGACGAGCCCAGCCCCAACGATCCTACGGCAGCGATTGACTTCACCTGAAGCAGCTCACGGGGGGCTCAGCAGATCGGAAGCGGGCTCCCAGAAGTTCCACCCACCGACCGATCGGGGATTCCGCTGGGTTTTCATCGCTAGCCGCTTGGGGATTGGATTGGGGATTCAACCACCCCTCGCCTTCGCCCAACTGAGGATCTTGCCAGCCCTACGCGACCGACCTCAACCCAACAGGCGATGGCAGGCTGACCACTGGGGATCTGATCGCAGCGTGGACCTGAACCGACTTCCCGCCGTGTTGAATCGGGATCTCCAGTTCGCCTCCGGGGGTCGTGACTACCTTCAGCGAATGGCCAGCCTCACGGGACTCGACGATCTCGCCTACCCTCGCGGGGCCAAATCGTACCTCAGCAGGAGCATCGGTCGGGGCCTTGGACGTGGACGAGCCCGAGAGCCAAACGTCCACCAGCCACTCCCCAGCCATCGCTCGGCCGAGAACGTCATACACCCGCCCGCGAACGAGGTTCTCCGCTTCGGTGACCGGTTGAACATCAATCGCGATCGATCCAGGAATCTGACCGACTGCGTAATGAAACCGGTGTTCCAACTGCTTCAACGCTTGCGTTTCCGTTAGCACAGTAACTCCTCTCCAGATCACTTCTCGTCAACATCCCCGCCGTTCTGCTCGGCCTCCTGTCGCCTGGCTTTCCTGATCGCCTCCAGGATCGCCTGACGAACGGTTTCCGACAGCTCCCCCCAACGGGCCGCGACTTCGGCAAACTCCGGGTCGTCCAGCGGTATTTCCGGAGGAAGGCGACTTACATCTTTAACATCTTTATCCGCGTCGAAGATCATGCAAAACTCCAGAAAAACGGATTGATTGCTGGCCGCCCCTTAAAGTGTACTTCACGCCGTGCAGAAACTTGGCTGAACGGTTTTGCCGTTTTCAGATTTTCCTCCTGCGTAGAGGCCGGATAGGTTTTCAGCGGATTGGGAATTCGATCTTGAACTTGCCCAAACGACTGCTTAAACTGAACTGCGTGTGCAGGTGCGACTTGTAACTGTCGGTGAGATCTAACTTTGCAGGTTGCCAGCTTCTGGTTCTAAGCTTTCCAAGGCCGCTCCTTCAGCCGCTCGGACACCTCTCCAGGGCTGGTGCTGTCCACGCATACCGGATGGCCGTTTTCCCGAGACGGTCGCCAGGCCCAGATTGCGAGATATGGGCTGGCGGCGCACGGCCGTCCTTCCGCGTGGCAACGGATCGGCATTATAGCTGGGTAACCGGGCAGTACGCCAGTGCTGTTGTCCTGCAACTTGCCTCCCAAGATTGGAATCCGGCAGGGCGGGACGACCACCCGCAGGTCCGGGCAGGGCTGGCGGACGGGTACTGGGCAAAGCCGGGGAGGTCAGCGTCAAAACGGGCGACTCATCGACGACGGGGGAGCATATCGCGCGGAGCAGTGCCTCACCAGCCTGAGAAAGGATGGGCCTAAGGCTCCTTCGGCGGAACCAGCACGCTTTTAGGACGTTAGGAGAATTCCCGGCTAATGGGGTGTATTCCCTATGCCAGACCGACTTTCCAAATACACTATTCAAGAAACGCAACCCTGGCGGACGGCCTCCCCCCCAGTCGTCTGCCTGCTTCTCAGCCGCTGGACAGATTCCCTTCTGTCCAGCGGCTTTGTTTGGTGCCCTCAGCTTCGGCCCATTCCCGGACTCTGAAACACCTTGAGATGGGCGTAAGTACTCCAGCCTGCGGGCCGTTTGCTCCCGCCGTAGGGTGCCAGGGCCTTACTATGGGGTGAATGCCCTTCGCCAAGTTAACAGCGGCATGGCACTCTATATGAACGAGACTCTCCGCAGGCGGCTCTCCTTCTCCCGAGCTGTCTGCCGCTCTCCTCCGCCGCCGGGCTGGAACCGCTCCAGCCCTGCGGCTTTTATGGGGGCAAACATGCGTCTCGGATTGTTGCCCACAGCGAGAGGAATCGGGGTTCTGCTCTGCGGAGGTAAGGGATGGAGTTTGACCGGCGCGCGGATGAGGTAGACAAGATTCTGGAACGACTGACCGCGGCTGGCTTCTCAGTGCAGTGGACGCCTCCTACGCATGACGACGATCCGACCCACCGCATCATCGTCGCCCGTGACGGCCGCTACTGGGGCATCTGGAGCGCCGACCCCGTGCTCTCAGCGCGGGAAATCCTGAAGGAAGTGGGCGAAGCTTAACCCAGGATCTCCGACCGGTTTTTCTGGCGACCCCGAGCGAGGCGCTGGAGCTCGCCAGAGGCATTCGGACCTATGCGATGCGGGTGCTGGACATGGCCCGGCGGACGCCGCAGGCCAAGTCTCCCTCGCTCCCGATGTGAACAGGAATCCTTGGCGACCGAGCGGGATTCCCGGCTACGGGATGCGGATGTAATCGAGTCCCACGAGCGTCTTTTCGTCCGCTGCCGGGTTGCGGCCAGTGACTTCGATCACCAGCTCGTTCCGCCCTTCCTTGAGGTCAAACGCTCCCAGGTGCAGCTCACCGGTGGGGGCCGTCTCCTTGCTGTAGCAGTCAACGGGTTCGCCGGCCTTTTTGCCGTTGATGTATAACTGCACGATAGCGAAGTCGTAGGCTTTCTTGAGCTGCGCGTGGACCTGCCGGGGGCCGGCCTTTTTACTCTCGAAGGTCAGTACGAGTCGGGCGCCCTTCTTGCCGGCGGCCCACCGAAGCTGCCGGTCGCCGCTGTAGGGCTCGCCCAGTTCCTGGACGCGGACGTCGCCGCCGGTGTTTTCCTCGACGGAGTTGACCAGGGTCTCACCTTCGATCGTGCCGGGCAGGTTGCCGGGGAAGGGAGGGACTTCGGCCAATTGCAGGTCGGCCCGGGTGATGGGCTTGAAGAAGTCGGAGCCGCCCGGCCGTGCGTACCAGTAGCTGACCGCCGCCCGCGTGACCTTGATCCCTTCTTTAGCGTGCCAGTTCTCCATGTCGAACTTGAAAGACTTCGTGAAGGGGATGTCGTCGATGATGTGGAAGCGGTTCTCGGAGTTGTGGCCGTAGGTGCCCGGTCCGTCGCAGCGCGGCTGGTTGTGGTAGGCGTGGGTGTAGACTTCCGAACTGCCCCAGGCGTAGCCGTAGTAATCCTCGGTGCCGGTGCCAAAGTGGCTGGGGAAGTCCTCGCCATCGACGTAGATCTTCTCGTCGCCTTCACCCCACCAGGTCTTCACCGGATTGACCAGGTGCAGCGCACCGCCCACGAAACGGCCGTTGCCGGTGCAGTCAAGATGCGTCCAGTCGACGAACGGCCGGGTAGGAATATCGTGTTCGATGCGCCACTTGGCATGGAAGAGCAGGCTCTTCTCCGTCCACTCGTAAGGCACCGTGGCCACGGTACCGTCCAGCGACACCATGGTACCCCACAGGTTGCGCACAGTGATCTTCGCCTGCTTGGCAAAGGGCATGAACCAGCGGGAAAAGACGAACGTCTTCCCACCCGAGTGGATCTGCAGCGGCAGTGAGCTGTACGAATTGAACCCAGGAGCTGTCCCGAAGAAATCGCCAAGCGGGCATTCCACGGTTTTCTGGCCGTCGAATTCGATGCTCAGTATCACCGCCCTGGCCGCTGCCTCGTCGTTGTCGGGCATCATGTGCAGCTCGATGGCCGCGATCGCCCGGGGTCCTTGGATGGTCAGTGACTCCTCCTGGCCCGCCTTGAGGTCGCGCGGCAGAACGGCGCGCTTGACGTCGCCGGTCGGCTTGGTCGCTGGCAGCGGCGCCTCCAGCACCTTCGCCAGCTTCTTAATGTCTCCGTCCAGTTGCGCCAGGTCCCCGGCCGTGAAGGACTTCACTTCCGTTCCGTTGGCGTAGGTGCGGTAATTGACGTGGTAATAGAAGCTGCCCTGGTCGCTGGTCACCTTGCAGTGCTTCGCGTAGGGAATCGGAAAGTACAGATTCCACCCACGGGCGTATTCGCCGGCGATGGGGCGGGGCAGGTGCGGCGCGTTGCCGCCCAGCAGGTCCTTCATGGGCGTTTCAAGCACCGGCCGGTCGGCCCCGTCCACGTAGATGCGCAGCGTGCCGGCCGGATTGGCCGACCAGATGCGGACGATCGCGCCCGGCCCGGCGATATCCATCATCACGTGCTCTTTGCGGCCATCCTTCTCCTCGACGCGCAGGTAATTGCCCGCGTCGCCGTTCGCGAACCAGTTCTCCGAGGGCGACTTGGCGCCGCGATCGTAGCTGGAGAACTGCTTCGTGGTGTAGGCCGGATCGGGTAGCTCCGCGAGCCGCTTGAGATCCGTCATCTCATCCAGGAGCGATTCGGTCGAGACGACCGCGGCCAGGGAAGCAGAACACAACGCGAGTCCGAGGACCGCGACCGACAGCACTTTACGTACGAGCATGATGATCTCCAATGAACCGGTTCACCGCGCGCACACGATAACACGCCACCGTCGGCTTGTCGCGGGTGCGCTGGCAGGGAGTGCGCAGGCTTAAGAGCCTGTCTCATGACGCCCCCCATGCGGCACAGGGTTTTCAACCTGTGTACACCGGCTGGAAACCGGTGCCACACCCTGCTGTTGGGATAGGCTCACAACGTCCTCAGCCGGGCTCCTCTTCAATCGCCGGCGTGGTGTCGAACTCCTCGGCGGCACTCCAGTCCCGGCCGGTGTTGGTGCTCAGCACGGCCAGAACCAGTGCGGGGATGAGCAGCAGGGCCGACATGTCGTAGACCAGGCGGCCACCCCAGCCGAACACCAGGTTCCCCACCAGCGGGCCGAGAATGCGCGCCATGGCCGTCACCGACTGTGCGACGCCCATGACCTCGCCCTGACGGGCCGGATCGCTGCGCCGCGAAATCAGTGCCTGCACCGATGGGGTGACGAACGAGAAGCCGCACATGGCGATCGGGATCGTCACAATGAGCCCAGCGACGGATTCGTATTTGGAGGACAAACTCAACATCTCGAATCCGACGGCCGTCAACAGGATACCCATGAAGATCATCCGCGGCTCGCCGACGCGCGGAGCCAGCCGCCGGACCACGACCCCCTGCATGATCGCCAGCGACAGGCCCAGATACGTGAACAGGTAGAAGTTCTCCTTGTCGCTCATCCCGAACACCGCATCAGTCAAACGCGACAGTGTCGATTCGAGCTGGGCGACGGCGAAAGTGGAGAGGAAGAACAGGGTCAGCAGCATGCCGATGGTGGGCGCGCGAACGGCCTGTTGCAGAGCGGCCAGATTCAACCAGGCGTGAGCGGGGGCGCTCTGCCCCGGCCGGAGCGACTCCGGCAGCTTCCAGAACGCCAGGAGCAGGGCGGCCAGAGACAATCCTGAAGCGATGAACCCCGGCATTGCGTTGAGCGGCTGAGGCTGCCCAGTGCCGGCCGTGTGTGGCAGGGCGATCGAACCGAGGATCGGTCCGAAAGTGAAGCCGACTCCGAATGCCGCTCCCACCAAGGCCATCCCCTTGGCCCGGTCATGCTTGCCGGTGGCGTCGGCGATGTACGCCTGAGCCGTGGAAATGGTCGCGCCGCAGATCCCGGCGCCGATCCGGGAGACGAACAACCACGTCAGGCTCTCGGCGAGGGTGCCGACGGCGAACAGGGCATAGAACAGGACGGAGCCGGCCAGCCCGGCCAACAGTGCCGGCCGCCGGCCGATCCGGTCGGACAACCGGCCCCAGACCGGCGCGAACAGGAACTGCATGGCCGAGAAGCTGGAAAACAGCAGCCCGATGGTCAGATCCGAGGCGTCGAACCGCTCAGCGTACCGCGGCAGCAGCGGCAGCACGATCGCGAAGCCCAGCAGGTCAATGACCACGATGATAAACACCAGGCCCAGCGAGGCTCTCGCCGGGCCGGCGGTATTCGGTGTGTTTTCGATGTCCCGAGTCATGGTCCTCAAGTGTAGCCGCTGCCGCGCGCGGAGAGAAGACAGAGAGCGGAGAGGGTGTGGCTCAAGCTCCTTGTCACCTTGTCACCGTGTCGCCCGGTCATCTGCCTCTCTCTCCGTCGCTCTGTCACTCCTTCTCTCCGTCTTGTGGCTTCGGGGTGAGATTTCCGGCCGGCCCGCGGGGTACGGGCGTATGATTGATGACGATCCATGGCAGGGGGTTAACGAAAGGAGAACATATGCCGACACGCAAAGCCGAGGCTGCCTGGCAGGGTGGTCTGAAGAACGGTCAGGGCAGGATCAAGTTCGAGAGTGGAGCATTCGAGGGGCCGTACTCGTTCACGACCCGTTTCGAAGAAGCCCCGGGCACCAATCCCGAGGAGCTCATTGCCGCCGCTCACGCGGGGTGTTTCTCCATGGCCCTGGCGGCTGGACTGGAGAAGGCCGGCTTCGCGCCGAAACGGGTCGAGACCCGCGCGGACGTGCACCTGGAAAAGCAGGGCGAGGGCTTCAGCATCACCCGCATCCGGCTGAACGCGCAGGCGACGGTGCCGGACATCGAGGAGGCGACGTTCCAGGATCACGCCCGCAAAGCCAAGGAGGGCTGCCCGGTGTCCAAGGCTCTGGCCGCGACCCAGATCGAACTTGAGGCCCGGCTGGTGACTTAAAGTCGCCCCGTCCGGGTTCGGTGCGAGTGCCACTGCTCTGTGACTGTGAGCAGTGCTGGAGGTAAGCGGAGCGCCCCTGGTTCTCAAGCACTGCTGACCCGCCTTCGCGAACAGGCTTCGGCGTGGCAAGCACAGCAGTGGCCCACTTGGGGTGCCGTTCTCCAGTTGCGAGCGGTCGCGCGGGCTGAAGCCCGGGGCTCTTTGAGCTGTACTGGGCCGCGTCGAGGTCTGTGACAGCCTTTGACATCGGCCCGGCCAGCGGCCATCCTGTGCCCATGACCCGCGACGAAGTCTGCTCGAAGTTTCTCGAATCGCTTTC
>BTUC01000081.1:10036-13504 GCA_045863575.1 Phycisphaerae bacterium | reverse complement strand
ACCTCTACCCGGTCCAGGAGGAGGCGCTGCTGGCCTGGTTCGAGTCCGCCGGCGGCGTCATGGTCTGTGCCCCCACGGGCATGGGCAAGACGCTCATCGCCGAGGCGGCTTTGTTCGAGGCCTTGCACACGCGCCGGCGGCTGTATTACACCACGCCGCTCATCGCCCTGACCGATCAGAAGTTTCGCGAGTTTCAGGACCTGGCCGAGAAGTGGGGCTTCGCCCGGGATGACATCGGGCTGATCACCGGGAACCGCCGCGTCAATCCCGACGCCGTCGTTCGGGTGGTCGTGGCGGAGATCCTGCTGAACCACCTCTTATCCGCCGATCCGGCCATCGCCGACTTCAGCCAGGTTGACGGCGTGGTTATGGACGAGTTCCACAGCTTCAATGATCAGGAGAGGGGCATCGTCTGGGAGCTCTCGCTGGTGCTGCTGCCGGCGCACATCCGCGTCATGCTTTTGTCGGCCACGGTAGGGAATCCGTTCGACTTCGCCGGGTGGCTCCGCGAGCAGCACGGGCGGAATCTGCGCGTGGTGATTTCTCACGAGCGACGCGTCCCACTGGAGTTCGTCTGGGTCGGTGACAAGCTGTTGACCGAACAACTGCCGGAGATGGTTTCGGGTGACGACGCGGGCAACCGCACACCCGCCCTGGTCTTCTGCTTCAATCGCGATGAGTGCTGGGAGGTGGCCGAGCGGCTGAAGGGACTGCCCATCGTGTCCGGTCCGGCCCGGGAACAGATCGAGGCCCGGCTGATGGAGGCCAAGGAGGACTTCGCCGAGGGCGTCGGCCCCAAGCTCCGGCAGATGCTCGTGCGCGGCGTCGGCGTGCACCATGCCGGTGTTCTGCCCAAGCATAAGGAGGTCGTCGAGGAACTCTTCAACCGCAAACTGGTGCCTTTTGTGATCTGCACAGAAACCTTGGCCGCCGGCATCAATCTGCCTGCACGCTCGGTGGTGCTCAGCACGCTGCTGAAGGGCAAGCGCGGCGAGAAAAAGCTGGTTCCCCCCTCTGTGGCCCATCAGATCTTCGGCCGGGCCGGCCGGCCGCAGTTCGACAGGCAGGGCTATGTCTATGCGATCGCCCACGAGGACGACGCCCGCCTGGTGAAATGGAAGCGCAAGTACGATCAGCTCGGCGACTCCAAGGACCCCGGCATCCTGCGGGCCAGGAAGGATCTCGAGCGCAAGAAGCCCTCCCGCCGCAAGACGGAACAGTACTGGTCCGAGGGCCAGTTCCAGCAGCTCATTCAAGCCGGTCCGGCCCGGCTCATGAGTCGCTCGATGATCCCGTACAATGTGCTCCTCTATCTGCTGACCAAGACGGGCACGCTGCAGGCCGTACGCTCCTTTCTCTCCAAGCGTTTCAACACGGCCGAGCGCATCGCCGGCTTCCAGGAGCAGGTTGACTTCATGATCAACAACCTGGCGGGCCTGGGTTATTTGACCCGCTCGGAAGACGGCGACCACGTTACGCTCAACGAGAGCATCAACCGTTTGCTTCAGTTCCGCAGCATCGACCCGCTGTATGGCATGTTCCTCGTCGAGCAGCTTGCCTACAGCAACTTCGAGGAGAAGCTGCTGGCGCTCGAATCGGTCCTGGAGGTGCCGCCGGCGATTCTCCGCCATGTGCGGCCGCCCGAGCTCCCGCCCGGCCCTTTGCAGACGCAGGTGCTCGAGCCGCAGCTCGTGCAGATGGGCATCGTGCTGGCCAGGCCGCAGGCGGGCGCCGGAGATGACGAACTGCTGGAGGAGGACGACTACTTTGATGACCAGGAGGAGGAGCTTCCACCCACTTTTCCGGAAATGCTTAAGCTTCTGTTCGAGGCCAGGCTGGCAGCGCCCGAGCCGGTGTTCGTCCAACCCAAGTGGATCGGCGGGGGCGTGATCGATGCCGCTGGTGACTTCTACAAGTTTGTTCGCTCGCGCGAACTGGTAAAGCAGGAGGGGCTTGTCCTCCGCCATCTGCTGCGGCTGGTGATCCTGGCCGGGGAGTTCTTTGCGCTGGCCCAAGACCCCGACTACCAGCGCGTCGCGGAGACGGCCACGGCCGCGTGTCACCGCGTCGAGCCCCGCTATACGGACAAATTCCTCCAGCAGGCCGAAGCAGCCCGCCAGCTCGTCCAGCCGGTCTCCCCCTGACCCTTGCAGGGGGTCTTCTATGTGAAAAAACTTCACTTAATCCGATAACTGCCCGTTGACGCCCGATAAACGAAGTTATATAGTGTCCCTCAGTGACAATTCTGAACGTTTGCATGTGGCTCGTTCGCCGTGAGGACATGGTCAGAAGCCAACCCAAGTCTGCACATCAGCATGTCCTGTCGGCCCCTGGGCTTTGGTGACCCGCGGTTGCTGACGCGGTCTTAGTTTGTCTGCGGTGTTTGGATCGCTCATCGATGTGGACGGTGGGTGCGTACTCCGGCGTGGGGTGCGCGCACGCGCTCACGTCTGGTCTGGCAGTTCTTGTTTGCCTCACGCTTAGTGCTGGTGCTGTCGGTGTCCTGAACAGGCCCGACGCGAAGAACGTGGAGAGTGCGCGCCGGTCGTGCCTCTCGCAGGTGTAACGGCCGATCCTGTCCGCGTAGGGGACGGGACCGGGCGACAGGGATCTTCTGTCCTCGTGGAAAGGGAACCTGAATGTTCGCGACTGACAACACACGCGTAGAAAAGAGACTCCACGGTTGGTTTCTGCTCGGCGTGGTGGTGACACTGGCCGCCGGGCAGGCGTTCGGGCAGGAACCGTTGCGGCAGCGACGCAGCATCTTTGGCATGCACAACCTGCGCGACGGCGGACCGGCCACCAACGTGGGCCTGGACTGGACCAAACAACTCGTGGGTACCGGCGGCTTTGCCTTCGACTGGGTGAACAACGACACCACCTGGCTCGAGGCGGTTATCGATCGTGGCATGATCCCCTGTGTCCGCGTTGAGAACGGCCCCGTGGCCGGCTGCGGCGATCCGGGCGCGTGGTACCCGGGGTCGGTGGCCGCCACCATCCTCAACTGGAAGCTGGCCAAACCTCAGTACGCCAACAAGCTCATCTATCTTCAGATCTGGAATGAGCCATCCGACCCGCGTGACTGCATCGCCCCCAACATCTATGCGAACTACCTGATCACCGCGTACAACGACATCAAGAGCCAGGAGGCTGGCGCTGCGGCCATCAATCCGGCCATCGCCGGCACCATGAAGGTCATGACGCCCGGTCAAAACGGGCCAAGCTGGTGGGACCAAGCCTGCACCGCCAATCCCAACGTGAAGTTCGCCTTCGACGTCTGGGGCACGCACCCCTATCCGGAAGCCAACCCTCCGCACTACAACCTGCATGATGGCGACGTCTACATCGAGACCAGCAAAACCATCGACAGCTACCTGATGGATCTCGACGTCATCGCCTCGCCTCACGGCAATCCGCCCAAGGCTCGCCGCGGCTTCCCGGTCATGATTACCGAAACGGCCTACGGCG
>BTUC01000081.1:0-10026 GCA_045863575.1 Phycisphaerae bacterium | reverse complement strand
CCCAAAACCAGCCGCCAGTTGGCCGCGGACTACAACGTGTCCGCTTTCGGAACGTTCTGGTATCAGTGGCCCGAGATCATCGCCTCCCAGCCCTTCCTGTTGAGTGCGCTGGCGTGGCAGGGCTTTTCCTGGGTGCAGTCCAGCAGCGGTACCAACCCGGACGGCACTCCAACCGCCCCGTGGCCTCAGTACACGGACACCCGGAACCTGAGAATCGCCCTCAACCTGCCGCCCGGCCGGACCAGCCCTTACACCGGCGCCGTCGGCAACATCACCGGCACCATCACCCGCAGCGACCCGGGGGCCATCGTGCCCCGGGCGACCCTTTTCACGGACGGTTACGAGTTCGGCCACGTTTCTCTCTTTGATGGCGTTTATGAAGTCCGCGATGTGCCCGTGGGGACCTACACGCTTGGTTGCCAGAAGGTCGGATTCCAGACCGCGACGCAACAGATCACCGTGACGGCCGGCCAGACCATCACGGCCAACTTCAGCCTGCTGCATACCGGCAGAATTTCACGTGGCTTCTACTTCGTGGATACGTTCGCGGGCCACAGCGGATGCAGCGGCTGCCAGCTCTCGGCCACTTACCACGCTCAGAGCTTCACTACGCCTTCCGACGTCGGCTTCATCAAGTACGCCGCCTGCAAGCCCAACGTGGACAACCTGACCATCCGCTTCACCATCCGCCAGGGCGGCCCCAACGGCACGCAGATCGGTCAGCCCATGACCGCCACGCTCGAGCCCGGTGTGGGCGGCAACATGATCGGCAACGAGTGGCCCGACGGGCAGGAGCCGGTCGTCCAGCCCAATACGACCTATTTCCTCCGCTGGGAGCGCACCGACGGGCAGCCCGTCTACTGCTATGCCAGCAACTCCAACCCTTACAGCGGCGGTAACGCCTACCCCGGCGGCACCTCGCAGGCCAGCATCGACTTCTACGCCCTGATCCGCGGCCTCACGCCGGCGGTGAGCACGGCCGTCGGCACCTTCTCGGGCACCGTCAAGGACACGTCCAACAATCCCATCTCGGGAGCGACGGTGTCCACCACCCCGGCGACGGCCACGGTGACCACCAACGGCAGTGGGGTGTACACGATCAGCAATGTGCCCGTCGGGACGTACAACATCACGGCGTCGCAGGTGGGATATACGGCCCAGACTCAGACCAACAAGACGATCACCTCCGGCCAGACTACCACCGTGAACTTCAACCTGGCTTCCGGCCCGACCACGGGAACGATTTCGGGCATTATTCGTGACACTTCCAACAACCCGCTTTCGGGGGCCCTGGTCGAAACCACGACCGGCGGCTACTCGACGACCACGGCGGCGAACGGAACCTACACGCTGGCCAACGTCAATCCGGCCACGTATACCGTCCGCGCCTCCAAGACCGGTTACGTCACCAACCAGGTAGGGGGCATCAATGTCCTTGCCGGGCAGATCACCACGGCCAACGTCAACCTTGCCCCCATTGCCCCGTTCAGCGGGATCGCCAACGGTAACTTCGAGGGCGGTTTCTACAACAATCCCGATGGGGATCACCAGTCGGGCAACTCCTGGCATCGTTTCTCGCTGGCCGGCAGCAGCAAATCGGGTGGGGTGTATGGAACGTATCATTCGGCCAACTGGAGCCAGACGATCTACGAATCGAGCTGGACGGCTGGTATCTACCAGCAGGCGGCGAACGCCACCATCGGTAACGCTTACCAGGGCTCCGTCTGGGTGCGCGGTTCCGACGCTTCGCTGAATTTCTGGGTGGGCGTGGATCCGGCCGGCGGAACGGATGCCAACGCGGCCAGCATCGTCTGGAGCAACATGGCCACCCCGGGAGCCAACTGGGTGCAGATCTCGGCCCAGGCGACGGCCACCACCTCCACGGTCACGCTGTTCATCAAGGCCCAGAACACGGTGGCATCCAACCGCAACGCGTTCATCGACGACGCGGCGCTGGTCGATCTGGGCCCGACCTCCAGTGGGACCATCTCCGGAACGGTCCGCGACACGTCGAGCAATCCGCTGAGCGGCGCCACCGTCTCAACTACCATGGGCGGTTACACGACCACCAGCGCCGCCAACGGCACATACACGCTGGCAGGCGTGGCCACCGGAACGTACGACGTGGTCTCCTCCAAGAGCGGCTACGTCTCACAGACGCAGTCCGCCGTCCAGGTCCTGGCCGACCAGACCACGACCGTCAATTTCAACCTCTCGGTCGCCTCGTCCACGGGCACGTTGGGCGGCGTCGTGCGCGATACCAACAACGCGGTTCTCTCCGGCGCCCTGGTGACCACCAATACCGGCGGCTATTCGGCCACCTCGGACGCCGGCGGCAACTACACGATCAACAACGTGGCCGTCGGCACCTACAACGTGACCGCCAGCAAGTCCGGCTACGGTTCTGTCACCCAGACCGGCAAGACGGTCGCGGCCGGTCAGACCACGACGGTGAACTTCAATCTCAAGCGCGTCGTGGCGGAGGACTTCAACTCGGTCCCGAGCTGGACGAGCACGTTCGATGCGGGCTGGGGCGGGGTGGCCACCTGGTCATCCGTCTCCGGCGGCCAGGCCGGCAACTGCCTGCAGGCCACCCGCGCGAACACCGGTTCGTCGTCCAAGGTCAAGGTGTACGACGTGACTCCCAATACCAGCTACACCATCAAGGTGTACATGCGCTGCCCCAGCTCCACGGCTTCCTACTGGCGTGAGTGCTACTACAAGCTGGGCTCCAACACGGCTCAGAACTTCGATTCCAGCCCGGGCACGTGGACCGAGATCAAGAAGTTCTCCAACACGGGTACAAACGGGAATGGTGAAGCCTGGGTGCAGTACACCAAGACCTTCAACAGCGGCGGCAACACGCAGGTGAGTGTCGGCTTCAAGACCGGCAATTCCAGCGGCACCGCGCCCACCATCAAGTGGGACACGTTGAGGATCGAGTGATAGTTACTGTCTACTTTGAGTAGGTCAAGCTACCACTGCCCGACGGCGGGTCCGTGCTCGGAACATGGGCCCGCCGTCACCTCCCAAGGGCAGAAATCAGAAAGGAAGGATGCCAAGATGCGGATGGCCGGAGAGCTTGTGTCGCGCCGCGGGTGCGCGCTGTGGATGGGCATTTTGTCTCTTGTCACGTTCGCGGATTGGGCCGCCGCGGCTCCGCCCAACGCCCCGACGATATTCGAGCCGACATCGGAGGGCGCTATTGTCAACGCCGCCGATGTGCACATGGTCTCCAGCTTCTCCGACCCGGATCCGGGGAACACCCATCAGGCCAGCGACTACGAGATCTGGAACAACAGCCTTACCGAGCGCGTCTGGCGCGTGCTCAACGTGACCGGCCCCGAGAAGATCCACGTCCACTTCGGAGATGGTGTCTTCGAGAACAGCCTCACCGGCGCGACGCAGCTTCTCTTCAGTACCCCCTACAAGCTCAGGGTCCGCCACCAGGACAACACCGGCGTGTGGAGCCCGTACGCCATTCGGGGCTTTGTCACGGCGGCGGCCACGCAGGTCTTCTCACTGGAGACCGAAGATATCGCCATGGTCCCCGCGCCGCTCTGGCGCGACGACGCCAGTGCGGACATGATTCTTCCCTCGTCCAGCACTCAACCCTACCTTCGGCTTGAGTCCGCGGACGGCACCGGTCTGCTCCTCGAGTTTCGCGGTTTGAACGGCACGCAGAACCAGATTACCAATCCGGCCGCCCTGGCCGATCACGTGGACGTCCGGGTCTTGGTCCACGCGGGGAACGTCAGCGGCGGTTTGAGCAAGCCCCAGAGCACCATCGCCTTCACGGACGCGCACGGCGGGGCGCATACCATCTATCTGCCGGCCATTTCGCTGAGCAGCGGCCAGAGCACGGTCTACTGGGTCTCCGTGAACGGCTCCACCTACCAGGGTAATACCGGCCAGACCTCACGTTTCCACCCGCCACATTCGCGCATTCCCTCCATGTCCACATTGCTCATGATCATGGTATGATCTGGACCGAACGCTGGTCCGGTGGTCCTGAGCCGGTCGCGAGGGAGACATGCTGGGCACAACCTTGTTACTGACAATGACTTTCGCGGCCATCTCCGGGCTCGCACCACGTGCGGCGCCCACGGTCAGGTCGCTCGCTGAGCCCGGCGGACTGCCTCGCCCAACGGTAAAGACGGGTGACCTCGGCGGCATCGTCGTCGATGCCGCCGCGGATCTGCCCCGAGGACTTCGTGAACTCCTTGTTTCCAAACCATCCCCCTGGCTGGTCAAAGTGCACGACGTGGGCGGGCCGACCGATTTCCATCGCGACATCCCCTGGCACCTGCTGGACAAGGAGCGCGATCCGCGCTTTCAACTCACCCATCCCTACGCGCTGGGCGTGTTCAACACGACGGCCGAGGTGAGCTTCCTGATCGGCCTGGCTGCCGGGGACGAGCCGATCAAGTTCGATCAGCCGCGGCAGTATACGGATCACCTGGCCAACCTGGCCGTTCAGGAACTTGAACTCGATGGTCTCAAAGTGCGCGTGGCTTTTCTGCCAGCAGCCAGTGACACGCTCCTGACCATTGTGCAGGCCCACAACCCGGCGGAAACTTCGAAAACGCTCCGCGTCGTCGCCGCCTGCACCAAGCCGCCGGTGGAAGGGCCGCCGCCGGACCGCTACGGCTATGGAATCACGCCCACCACGGGCCGGTTGGAGTGGGTCGGCTACAACGCCATTAACTCTGCGCTGGTGGCAAGCTTCGGGGAGTGGGGCCCTCCCTCCAAGCCGCGGCAACTCGGCTCGCTAATCTGCACGATCGCCGGCAACCTGGCGCCGTTGGCGCACCGCCCGTCGCCGGAATCGGTAACCCAGGCAGCCGAAGCCGGGCTGGCTGGGGGAGAGCTGGAATACCGGCTGGAGGCGCGGCCGCGTGCGACCGGCACGCTGCTGATCGGGTTCAACGTGCACCGGTTCGGGCCCCAGCCGTTGGAGACACCCAACGACATCCTGCTGTACCCACGGGAGACACCGAAGGAGGCCCTGCACTACGCGGTCCGCACGTCGATCGACGCCCTCGCCGCGGACTGGCCCCGGTTGATCGCCGAGAGCTTCGCGTGGTACCGTCGTGTTCCCGTTTTCGACCTGCCCGAGAAATCCTGGTCCGCCGGCCTGCTCTGCGCCATGGAGCTGCCGCGCGGCAACACGTGGAGCGCCCAGGACGTCCTGCGGCAGCCATTCTACTCGCTCTGCCGCGTTCACGGCCACGAGCCGTATCTCTGGTGGAGCTATGGCATGCATGCCCACGAGCACCTGACCACGTTCGTGGTCAATCTCACCGAGCCTGGCCTCTCACAGAGCTTTCTGCGAGGCCATCTACAGGTGCAGCAGCCGGACGGCCGGATCCCTTACGGCGTCAACCATCGCGGACACAACGCCCAGCACGATCAGGGCCTGGCCACCTGCCCGATCCTCTGTTGGGAGGCTTGGGAAACCTATGCCTGGAGCCAGGACCGGACATTTCTCGAACAGGCCTACGAGGCCGGGGCCCGGTCCGTCCGCTGGTGGCGGTCACCGGCCCGCACGCGCGGGGAAGTCGGCCTCCAGCACTGGATGGACTATATCGAGACCGTTCGCGATGACGCCGACCTGGCCACCTGGACTGCCACCGGCAAGGCGCAGAACCAGGAAGCCCTGGACCTGAACTGTTATCTGCTCAACGAGGAGCGGACACTGGCGGCCATGGCCCGCGAGCTGGGGCGGGAGGACGACGCCAACTCGTGGGATGCCGACGCCGACCGCCGCGCCGAGCTCATGCGCCGGCACCTCTGGCACGAGCAGGACCGCGTCTTCTATGGCCGTGATCTGCTCACCGGCACGTGGGCCGACGTCATGGATATTTCCACCTTCCTGCCCCTGTGGTGCGGGCTGGCGAGTCAGGAGCAGGCGGCCAGGCTCGTCAAGTTGCTGCACGACCCGCAGACCTTCGGCACCGACTACCCGGTGGCCACGCTGGCGGTCAGGCACATGCCCGAGAAGCGCAAGGGCGAATGGCACTGGCGCGGCTCCAACTGGGTGGAGATGAGCTGGCTGGTCGTGCTGGGTCTGAAGCGCTACGGGTTCTACGAGGAAGCGGCCCGCGTGGCCGAGGCCAACTGCCGGATGGTCTTCCGCACGCTGGAGAAGACCGGCCACTTCCGCGAATTCTACAACACGTTCACCGGCGAGCCCACGGACCTCACCGACTACATCTGGGCAAGCATCCCGGCGGCCATGGTGGTAGACCTGTTCTTCGGTCTGCGTCCAACCGCTGAGGGACTCGAGATCCTGCCGGCACTCCCCAAGAGCTGGGAGCATGCCGCCATGAAAAACCTCCACGTGCGCAACTCGCGAATCTCCGTGCAGGTGCGCCGCGACCCCGCCGCGAAGCAGACCACCGTCCGCGTGAACGGTGCCCCTCGCGCCGCGCATGAAAACCGCGGCCCCACCATCCCCTGGCTCCACCTGCCCTCCGAAGCTCACATCGAAATCACCCACCCGCCCCAATGATATACGAGCCCGAACCCCCAAGCGGGGAATTCCTCTGTCCGAAGCGCAAGTGAGGAAGGCTTGCCCTCAGATCACGCCGATGCACGCAGATACGTGCTATTATCTGGTGATTATGGCTACGCCCTGGTTCCGGCGAGTGGCATAACGCTTCCCGTGATAAACGAGCGCATCCCCTGCTTCGTTTCGACGAGCAATCGACCTTCGGCATCGATGCCCCGGCAGCGGCCGGTGAGAGATACTGCCTCGTCCGTATCGATGAGGGCAATGTCCCGCCCGTTCAACGCGTGGTGTAACGCGTATTCCGCCATCATCTCGCTCACATTTGCCCGGGATGTCGTCGAGAGGACGCTGGCCAGTTGGCGGCTGACGGCGCTGAGTACTTCCGTAAGATCCCATGCACGGCCGGTCGCTTCGCGGAGGGAAGTTATCCGGCCGCGCAGCGGCTCCGGGGCCTCGTTGCTTCCGGCGTTGACGTTGACACCGATCCCGATCAGATCGACCCGCTGCAAGCGTTGGCAGAGCAGGCCGGCCGTCTTTCGTTCACCGATGAGCACGTCGTTGGGCCATTTGAGGCTGAACCCGTTCATGGCCATCGCTTCCACAAGGGCCCGTCGGACGGCGACACCGGCCAGCAGTGGCACGAGTCCCGGTGGAACCGTTGAACTCTGCGAGAGGACGAAGGTGGCCATGATGTTGCCGGGTGCCGACCACCAGCTATTGTGCCCGCGGCCCCGACCGGCTGACTGGGCATCGGCCACCACCAGGGCCGGCCCATCGAGCAGGCCGGACTCCACCTCCTGCCTGGCACGGTCGTTCGTGCTGGTCATGACAGCGGCATGGCGAACAACCAGCGGGCGCACGCGCCGTTCAAGACGCTTCAGGTCATAGCCGTCGCCGAGCATGTCGGACATATGCAGCCTGTCGCTCAAGAGAGAGGGATCAGATCCGAATGACGAAAGAATGACAGAGCCGAACGACGAATCAAGCCACCAGTCCGGGCGCCGGGTGCGTCATTCGTCAGTTGACGTCCCCAGCTTCCAACGGGCCTGCCGTAGAACACCGTTGGGCGACCCCTTCATCTGCTCATACCACACGGTGAGCAGTTCGCCGCCGTCCAGTTCGACCGTGCTCGGGTAGCCCAGATCGTAGCCCGCGCCATCATCCGAGATGATCAGCGGCTCGGACCAGGTCTGGCCGTGGTCGGTACTGATGCGAGCCTGGTTGCCGAATGGCGGGCGGCGATAACCATAAGTCATGAGCAGGTGCCCGTTCTTCAACCGCAGCAGGTGTGAGGGCAAACCCCACACGCCGATCGGATGCGGTTGGGACCAGGTTTTCCCGCCATCGGTGCTTTCCGTCTGGAGTGTCTCCCGCTCGTGAGTCTTGTTGTGGTTGCGGATCTGGACAATGATCTGGCCCGCGGCGGCTTCGACTGCGTGCAGCTCGTGGTATTCGGACGGCTTGTCCCCCGGACGGGCGGGAATCTCGGCCAGCCACTTCCAGGTCTGGCCGTCGTCTGTCGATTCGCACACGCCCACGCGCTGCTGTCCTGTCCACAGCTCTTTTCCGGCGTAAAGCAGCCGCCCGTCGGTAAGTTGACTTGGGGCCATGCGGGCTGTTCACGATGCATGAATAGCGCGGCGACCACGTGCGGCCGCCGTCCGTCGAGCGGAGCATCCACTGCCCGAGATCGGCCTTCCGCGCTTCTTCGCTCAGCCGGCGATGAACGGCCTGCCACGCCGCCAGTCGTTCCGGCGGCCAGGCGTTGTCCTTCTCCGCCTTTTGCAGGATCGGCACATAGGCCAGCGACGTGAACGTCGTCACCAGGATCGTGCCCTTGGCCGTCTCCAGGACACCCGCATCGCGATCATCAATGGCCCCATCCAGCAAGGTTCGCGGCCAGGTCCACGTGCGACCCCCATCTTTGGAGTTCATATAGTCCACCCGGCCGAACGGGCATACGTGGGCTTCGCGCCCTCCGGACCAGGCCAGCAGCAGCTCACCCGATTTGCGCCGGGCGACCGTCGGCCAGCCATGGTAATACTGCGGCTGCGGGCTGATGATCCGTATCTCGAGCACCCTGGCGGAGGGTGCGGTGCTCGAGGTGGAAACAGCGTCTGGCGAATCGGGCGCGGCGCCGGCCTTGCGGTGGGGGAACATCATCCCGGCCGCCCCGACCGTGCCCGCTTGAAGAAGTCCCCGTCGCGTCATTCCGGCCGAACGGCTTCTGTTCATCAGTGCACCTCGCGTCAGTAGTCGCGCTTATCGTTGCCCATTGCCCGACAGAGTGCAAGTGCGGAGCTCGGGCACCAACTGTCCTTCAGGAGCTCCTGGACCGACTGGGCCCGCGGCCTTCACGTCGTCCACTTGGGCCAGTAACATTTGTACAACCTGCGCGTCTATGGGGGCAGAGCGATGCAAGCGAACAGGATCTCCAGCGGAGGTTCGGATTCAGTGAGGTCGTTGCTGCGTTCGATTCAAGACGGCACGGCCGGCGCAGTTACGCGGCTACTGATTTCCCTGGCTTGCGGGCTGTTTCTGGCCGCCGCCGCCAGCGTGTCGGCCTATGCCTTGGCTTGCGCCTTTCCAGCGACCTGGGCTCGGGTCTATTCCTACGGCTTGGGACAGAAAGACGTCTACGTGGCTGACCGCACGATTGCTCTGACCTCCGCATGTGCGGGGTTTGCCTACCTCGGGGTGCTGTTCTGGATCTGGAGCCGGCACCGACACAACCGGGGACTCTGGCTCGGTGCGTTCATGACGGTCGGATTCTGGGTCACCACGATTGTCCTGTGCGTGGCCGTCGACGAGCTCGGTTTCCATGAGGAGGAGTTTCTCATCTTTGGAATCGTGTGCGCGGCGGGAGGGTGCACGCTGGTGGGTTGGCTGCTGCTGTACCGCAGGTATTCCATCGGCCGGACCCTGTATACGCAGGAGGGTGTGCTCGACCTGCGCTGTCCCGCCTGCCGCTACAGCATGGTCGGTCTCAAGGAATCCCGCTGCCCTGAATGCGGTCACGAGTACACCCTGGACCAACTCCTCAGCCAGCAGGATTTCGACGCCCTGCGCCGGTCTCCCGTTTATCGAGAAGGGACGCCGCCCGAGCGGCTCAGCGCCTCCGATCGCCCCTGAATACCAGTCGGAAGTGCCAGCGAGGCACCTATATCCAAAAGCACTTGTGATGGAGGGGACCTTCGCTTGCGCTTCGGGCTGGCATTGCCGGGGTTCCTGACGTGCCTCGCGACTTGATGCATTTAAGTCGCGTCCAATCAATGGTTTATCGTGCCCCAGGCGCGTCGTGGGGGGCTGGATCGCAACCGGCCCCTAATTTGCTCACTTGACCAACTTAGGTCATTCGACTAATCTGTCGCCCCGTGTAGGTTTTCGGCAGAGCGGAAGTGCCTTTGATGAGCGTGTATTCCACCAGCGGTCGAACCAAACAGGCGCTCATTGGCGCGGCCGGAGAATTGATCGCCGAGTTTGGCGTCGGCCGGGTATCCACCCGGGCGATC
>BTUC01000080.1:0-21014 GCA_045863575.1 Phycisphaerae bacterium | reverse complement strand
CGAGGTCATCATCCGCAACGAGAAGCGGATGCTCCAGCAGGCGGTGGACGCTCTTTTCGACAACGGCCGATGCCGTCGGCCGGTGCTCGGCTCCAGCAACCGGCCTCTGAAGTCCTTGACCGACATGATCAAAGGCAAGCAGGGGCGCTTCCGCGAGAACCTGCTGGGCAAGCGCGTGGACTACTCCGCGCGGTCGGTCATCGTCGTCGGCCCCGAGCTGAAGCTGCACCAGTGCGGCTTGCCCAAAAAGATTGCTCTGGAGCTCTACCAGCCGTTCATCATCCGCAAGCTCAAGGAGCGCGGCCTGGCCGACACCATCAAATCGGCCAAGAAGATGCTGGAGCGCCGCGACCAGGAGATCTGGGACATTCTTGAAGAGGTCATCGTCAATCACCCGGTCCTGCTTAACCGGGCCCCGACGCTGCACCGCATGGGTATCCAGGCGTTCGAGCCGGTGCTGGTGGAAGGCAACGCCATCCGGATTCACCCGCTGGTCTGCAAGGGGTTCAACGCGGACTTCGACGGCGACCAGATGGCCGTTCACCTGCCGCTGTCCATCGAGGCCCAGACCGAGGCCCATGTGCTGATGATGGCGACCAACAACATCTTCAGCCCGGCCAACGGCAGCCCCATCATGTCGCCTTCCCAGGACATCGTGTTGGGTATTTTCTACCTGACCTGCGAATTCTCTCCGCTGCCTGCTGACCAGCAGCGCAAGCCGCGGAACTTCACTGACGCCCACGAGGCCATGATGGCCTACGATGCCGGGAAGATCACCATCCACGAGAAGATCCGCTGCCGCATTGACCGCAAGCAGGTGATCACGTCGCAGAAGTCCGGCCCGGAGCCTGTGCCCGCCAGCGGCGTGGTGGAGACGACGGTCGGCCGGCTCATCTTCAACGACATGCTCCCGCCGAAGATGCCGCTGTACAATTACCCGCTGAGCCAGAAGGGCGCCGGCCGCGTCATCGCTGACTGTCACCACCAGCTGGGCCGCGCCCCCACCATCGATCTGCTGGACCGGATCAAATACCTGGGCTTCCGGCACAGCACGCTGGCCGGGTTGTCCATCGGCATCCATGATCTCCGCGTCCCCGCCGCCAAGCCGGCCATCATCAATGCCGCCCAGAAGACCGTGGACAAGATCGAGCGCGGCTACAACCAGGGCGCCATCACGCCCATGGAGCGCCACAACCAGCTCATCGACGTCTGGGTCCACGCCCGCGAGAAGGTCACCGAGGAAATGATGCGGGAGCTCAAGGCGGATCGCCGCGACCCGAACGGCGACTACGTTCCGGTGGGCGAAAACCGCGGAACCTTCTATCTCAATCCGATCTACCTGATGACCGATTCGGGCGCCCGCGGCTCGGTGGACCAGATCCGCCAGCTCGCCGGCATGCGTGCGCTCATGGCCAAGCCCTCCGGCGAGATTATCGAAACGCCCATCAAGTCGAACTTCCGCGAGGGCCTTTCGGTGCTCGAGTACTTCAGCTCGACTCACGGGGCCCGCAAGGGTCTGGCCGATACGGCCCTCAAGACGGCCGACTCCGGTTATCTCACCCGCAAGCTCGCCGACGTGGCCCAGAACGTCATCATCAACATGCTGGACTGCGGCACGATCAACGGCGTGACCAAGGGCGCCATCTACAAGGGCGAAGAGATCGCGGTTCCCCTGCGCGAGAGCATCATCGGCCGATGCGCCCGCGACTCGATCCGCAACCCGGTCACCGATCAGATGATCGTGTCGGAGAACCAGGTCATCACGCGCGACATCGCCGAGCGGATCGAGAAGCTCGGGCTGGACACCATCCGGGTGCGCAGCGGCCTGACCTGCGAGAGCCCGCAGGGCGTCTGCGCCCGCTGCTACGGCGTGGATCTCTCCACGGGTAATCTGGTCGAACAGGGACTGGCGGTGGGCATCATCGCCGCCCAGTCGATCGGCGAGCCGGGCACCCAGCTCACCATGCGGACGTTCCACACCGGCGGCGTGGCCACCCGCGCCGTTGTGGACAACGAGATCCGCAACGTGCAGGCGGGCAAGGTCGTCTTCCACGATCTCAACGCGGTGGAGGTCCCCGCGGTGGGTGACATTCCCGCCCGGACGGTCGCCCTGAAGCGCAACGGTGAAATCGCCATCCTCGATCCCAAGGGCCGCGAGCTCGAGCGCTACAAGGTGCCCTACGGCGCCGAGATCATGGTCAAGCCGGACCAGGAGATTCCGGCCCGCCAGCAGTTGGCCACCTGGGACACCCACCTCACGCCCATCCTTGCCGAGGTCGCGGGCTACATCCGCTTCCACGATATCACCGAAGGCGAGACCGTACGTCTCGAGCAGGAGCGCGCCGGCGCCAAGTACATCGTGATCGAGCACAAGGGCGAAAAGCACCCGCAGATCATCATTGAAGATCGCGAGGGCAAGGTGCTCGACTACCACTACCTGCCCGCCAAGGCGCGTATCGAGGTCAAGGAAGGCGACGAGATCCTCCCGGGCGTGCTCCTGGCTCGTCAGCCGCGGGCCATTGCCGGAACGCAGGACATCACCGGAGGTCTGCCGCGCGTCACCGAGATCTTTGAGGCCCGCAAGCCCAAGGAACCGGCGACCATGGCGGAAATCTCCGGCACCGTCGAGATCCGCGCCGATAAGCGCCGCGGCAAGATGACCATCATCGTCCGGTCCGAGGGCGGCATGGAGAAGGAGCATCACGTTCCGCAGGACAAGCAGCTTCTGGTTCACGCCGGCGACTACATTGAAGCCGGTGACCCGCTGGTCGAAGGTCCGCTGGTGCCGCATGACATCCTGCGGATCAAGGGCGAAGAGGCCCTGGAGAGCTACCTGCTGGGCGAGGTGCAGGGCGTCTATCGCAGCCAGAACGTGACCATCGACGACAAGCACGTCGAGATCATCGTTCGGCAGATGCTCCGCAAGGTCCGCATCGAGTCGCCGGGCGACAGCCGCTTCCTGCCTTACGAGGTGACCGACAAGTTCCGGTTCCGCGCGGAAAACGATCGGCTGGCCAGCAGCGTCAAGATCAAGGACCCCGGCGACAGCCAGTTTGCCGCCGGCGCCATCGTTTCGCGGACGGAATTCGATGCCGTGGTCAACAAGGTCCGCGACGAGGGCGGTACGCCCCCGACCAAGGACCGCAAGCCCCGGCCGGCCACTGCCCGGACGCTGCTGCTGGGCATCACCAAGGCCTCGCTGCAGAGCGAGTCGTTCATCTCGGCGGCCTCCTTCCAGGAGACCACCAAGGTGCTCACCGAGGCCGCCATCAACGGCCAGACCGATACGCTCCAGGGTCTCAAGGAGAACGTCATCCTGGGTCACCTGATCCCGGCGGGTACGGCTTTCAAGAGCCACATGAACATCCGCGTCAAACGGCTTGCCGAACCGATGCCCGAGCGCGAGGTGGCCCCGGTTGATGCCCATGCCATGATGACCGAGGCCGCCAGTGCCGCGGCCGAGATGGCCGGGCAGCAGCCGTCGCCCGCCCTAGTGCCCGCCGGCGTCACCGCCAACGGCGAGGGCGGCGAGAACGGGAATGGCCAGGAGTCCAATAACGGCGGCTGATGGGGCAGTAACGGCGGCTGCTGGGGGAGGGCGGGAAGCCCCGAAGGGGCGGTAGTGATTAGCCGAGGCCGTAAGCCCGGTAGTCGGCCGCCAACCATCCCCGAGCCCCGAAGGCGACAGAGGCGACCGATGGCCGTGATTGTCACCGCGGCCCGGGCATGATATAGTGTGCGATTCGCCGGGCTCCGAAGGGGGCCGGCCGTGATATGAGAATTCGAGGATTGGAATGCCGACGATCAACCAGTTGATTCGCAAGGGCCGTGCCGTCCAGCGGCGCAAGTCGAAGGTCCGTGATCTCGAGGCCAGCCCCCAGAAGCGGGGCGTCTGCCTCATCGTGAAGACCCAGACGCCCAAGAAGCCCAACTCCGCCCTGCGGAAGGTGGCCCGTGTCCGCCTGACCAACGGGAAGGAAGTGACGGCCTATATCCCGGGCATCGACCACAACCTGCAGGAGCACTCCATCGTGCTCGTGCGTGGCGGCCGTGTCCGTGACCTGCCGGGCGTGCGCTACCACATCGTCCGCGGCTCGCTGGACTGCGCCGGCGTCCAAGGCGACAAGGAAAACCGCCCCCGCAATCGCAGTCGCAGCAAGTACGGCGTGAAGCGCCGCAAGTAATTCTCAAGGCAGTTTCCGCAGGCGTTCCCGACCTGGAACTCCTGATAATGGATAAGCTTCGACCCGGCAGTGCCTGGCAGGGCATTGCCGGGTCTTGTTTTGGAAGCCGACGACAACGCCTCGGGCTCGAATCAGGGGTAAACTATGGGCGGCGCCGGGGGAGTCGGGGAAAGCACCGTGCTCCACGCTGCCAGCCCGAGGGTCAACAGCAGCACGACAGCGAGCAAGGCGTCGTGGAAGGGCCGGGGATCCGGAGCACGACGGCGGCTTTCTTGCGCATGCACGAGCGTCCCGCACTCCGGGCAGATCCCGCTGATGTTGCCGGTCAGGTCATACCGGCAAACGCAACAGGCTCCCTCCCGAATCCGTGGGCGCCGGATCATCAGAACCATCCGGCGGCCGGCGAAAAGCAGCGGTCCCGCGATCAGAAGCGCACCCAGGAGCCAGGCAGGGGCGGTCAGGGACCAACTGTCGATCCAGAGCCACGGCTCAGCGGGCGATCGCCGCAATTGCGTGGCCATGTGGCTGGTGCTCCAGTGCATCGGGCCAACATGAAAATGCCTCGATCGGGAGGTAAAGGGGGGCTCCGGCACACCTCCGTGCGAATAGTTCCGCCACAGGACCCAGTCGTTCGGGGGTGGATCTTCCCAGCCGGGCTGCGGAGCAGGGGCCATGCGAAAGCGGGACCAATCTAGGCTGAACACCCCGTGGTCGGCCGTTGCACCGCGAACGGGATAGAGGAAGAGGAGGCCCGGGCCATCCCGCGGCGTCTCAGCGGGAGGCAGGTGCGACCGAAGACAAGATGCGGGCCAACGATAACTGAGTATGCCGATTGAGGTAATGCTCAGGGCTGTCAGGAGGAGCAGCCAACCGATGACCCGGGCGATTCTCACGGGCACCCTCCGGAGGAGGCTCCGCAGCGCGGCACGCCCTGCGGCCGGCCCCAGGTTTCCTACCCGGCGGCGGCTCAGCAGGTTCGACTCACAAGCAGCGCGGCGGTTGCTCAAGTCGGGGTGGGTCATGGACGATGGCTGGACAGCAGCGCGCCTGCGCAGAGAGGGGTAGTTGTGGAAATCAGTGGAAAAACCGGCCCCCAGCAAGAATCCTGCTTCCGCCTGGACGAGTTGTTTTTCTCAACCACCGACCATGCCGGTGTTATCGCCGCCGGCAACGACGTCTTTGTGCGCGTCAGCGGTTACTCGGCCGACGAGCTGATCGGACGTCCGCACAACATCATCCGCCACCCGGATATGCCGCGGGTCGTCTTCCAGTTGTTATGGGACTACCTGCTGGCGGACAAGAGCGTGGTTGCCTACGTGAAGAATCGGGCCAAGAGCGGGGCCTATTACTGGGTATGCGCCCTGGTGGCACCCATCTCAGGCGGTTTCCTGTCGATTCGGCTCAAGCCCTCGACCGAGCTTTTTCAGCAGATCCAGGGGCTCTATGCGCAGTTGCTCGTGCGCGAGAAGGAAATCGAATCGCAAGGCGGTTCGCGCAAGGCCGCCATCGCCGTGTCCCGCCCGCTGCTCGATGAGGCAGTGCGGGCGCTCGGTTACCCGAGCTACGATGAGCTGATGTGCGACCTGCTGGTGGCCGAGGCGACTTCGCGAACGCGCCAACTGACGGAGTCGCCGTTGGCGCGCGCGGGGACCCAATCCACTTCGGGCATGTCGGTGGGAGTGGCCCAGATGGCTGCCGACTGTGGAATGCTGGTTCAGGAAATCAGCGGCATGTCTCGACAGCTCGCCACGCTCATCGAGCTGGATCACGAGATGCTCGCCGATACTCAGTTCATGCTGGGCCTGGGCCGGGGCCTGCGGCGACTCGCGATCAATGCGCAGATCCGCGCTGCGGGGCTGGGCGAGAACGGCGCCGCCCTGCGGACGGTGGCCGAACAGATTGGCGGGGGAGCGCGGTCGATATCCACGGAAATCGATACCATGGCCGGCGAGATGAAACGGGCCGCGCGCGAGTTGAAACAGGCGGCCTTCCAGATCGTCACCGCCGACCTGAGCCTTGAAATGACCTCCATCTTTATCGGAGAACTGGCTGCCGCAGAGTCGAACGCGGGCGAGGCCGGCCGGAACATCGCTCAGCTTGCAGCGGTGGCCGGGAACAATGTTCGCAGGGCCTGCCGGCAGGCCGACACCGCCGCGCGGGAACTCTCTCGGTTGCAGCGTCACTTCGCCACGTTTTTGCAGGAACTCCGCATCATGGAGATCCTGCATGTGTCCGGCCGTATCGAAGCTGTCCGGTGCGCAGAGGGCGGCAGTGTTCTCAACATCCTTGATCAGGTTCGCGCCGATACCGGCACGGCTCGTGAGCGACTCTCCACGCTGCAAGGGCTGGCGACTCGAGCTTCGCTGCGGCCACCCGCAGCGGACGTTATCGAACGTAACCTCGCGAGCCTGCTCAAGGTCGGCTGAAAGCCGAGGCTACCGGGTGCCATTCTTTCAGGGGGTTCCCCCCTGATTTCAGCATTTTTTTTGATCCACTTTTTGGCTCAGGCGTATACAATAGGGTGACGCGACAAGGCTCAGCAGGAAACGAGCAGTTTTCCTCACGAGCCTTCCAGGTCGCGTCCGATAATCCTGATGAAGGATTATCAGCGTACCGACCGGCGGCGGCCGGCGGTTTGGGCCAAGCCCGGCGATGGCGTCTCTGGACGCTTCTTACCGTCCGACGGGACGGCCGAACCGGGAGGTTTCGCCCAGGAAGGAGGTGATCCGTTGTCAAGTAAGATAGGTGGGCTGCCTTAAGGCAGCGAACGCACGCTGCTCTTAAGGCAGCCTTTAGGAATACGGGATCCGGCGGTGCCCGAGGGTGCCGCCGGCTCTCTTTTTACACCGAGACCTTCATCTGGGGCGCTCGATCCGGTTCCTGTGTTGACCCGGCCGGCGGCGGATTTACAATTAACGCGTGCAACAGTTGCAAAGAGCAACCAATGGATCCGCTTCTGCTGAGGCGTGTGCGCGGGATCTGCTGACGGCCGTACCTGGCTTGATGCGCTTCATCAGGGCCCACATGCGGCAACACCGTGGAGCGGAGTTGACCGTCCCCCAGTTCCGCGCTCTGATCTTCCTGAACCAGCACGAAGACGCCACGCTGTCGGCTTTGGCTGAGCATGTTGGCCTCTCCCTGCCAGCGACTTCCCGCATGGTCCAGTGCCTCGTCAAGCGGGGATTGCTGGAACGCCAGCCGCTGTTGAGTGACCGCCGGTATGTATCCCTGAGCCTCACGCGCCGGGGAGTGGAGACCTTCCAGGCGGCTCTGGCGGCGACCGAAGTGGCGTTGGCCCGCACGTTGAAGGCGCTGCCGGCGGAGGAACTCGCCTCGATCAGTGCGGCTACCCGGAGCCTCATCCGCGTATTCGCTCCCAATGGCCAGGGACCAGGGGAAGTGAAATGAGATCGCTCACCGCGATGTTCCTGCTGCTCGCCACGGGGTGTACGGCCTTTCTGCCCAGGCGCAGCACTCCCCCGGAAGGTGAGCTTCCGGCGAGCTTCAGCATCGAAGACGCAGGCGCCGCGCCCGATGCACGCTGGTGGGATGACTTCAAAAACACCGAACTGACGACATTAGTCGATGAAGCCATGGAGGCGAATCTGAGCCTCCGGCAGCTCTGGGCCCGCCTGGACCAGGCCCGTTCCGTGGTCGTGCAGACCGCCTCGGGCTTCTATCCGCAGATCAATTTCGAAGGGGGCGCCCGCTATACCCGAACGGTCACGGCCGTCGATGCCAACCGCCCGTCACTGCTCTCGCGCCTGCGCGAGTCGGTGAACAGCGGCATCGTCCGGGGCGTGAATGGAGCACTGCGAAGCGCCGGCGCCGAAACGACAGCCAAGACCCTGGCCGGTTCTTCAACCGTCACCAGCCAGGCGCTTCCGGGCGTGGGCCAGATCCTGGCCGGCAGCATCGGCCAGGTGCTCACCGGTGGGGCCCAGGGCGGTGGGGCCTCGTCCCCCGATCGCGTGGTCCAGGAGAGCCGTCAGTTCAACCTGACCCTGCTGGCCAGTTACGAGGTGGACATCTGGGGCCGCATCGCGTCGCAATACCGCGCCGCCGATTACGATTACGCCGCCACCCGCGAGGATCTCGAGTCCGCAGCCATCACGCTGGCGGCTGAAGTCGCAGACCGCTGGATAAGAATCTCGGAGCAGCAGGAACTCCTGCGCATCCTCCGCGAGCAACTCGAGACGAATCGCACCTATCTCGAATTGGTGGAGCTGCGCTTCCGCAAGGCGCAAGTCTCCGCGCTGGACGTGTACCAGCAGCGCCAGGCGGTCCAGGAGATCGAGCGCCAGATCCCCCTGGTGGAAGCTCAGGAACAGGTGCTGCGGCACGACTTGGCCGTTTTGCTCGGTCGTCCGCCACTGGCCAGCGTGGCGGCCGGGGGTTACGACCTGGCTTTAGTGCCCGACGTGCCCGGCGTGGGCATTCCGGCGGAACTACTCCTGCGACGGCCGGACATCCGTGCGGCCTGGGCCCGTCTGGAAGCCGCGGATTACCGCGTGGCCGCTGCCCGTGCCGACCTGCTGCCGGCGCTGCGGCTCAGCGGCGGCATCGGCCATAACACCCGCCAGATTCGCCATCTGTTCGACGATTGGTTCCTCACGGTGGCCGGCGAGCTGAGTGCGCCTGTTTTTGATGGTTTTCGCCGCCGCGCGGAGGTGGAGCGCTCATTGGCCGTCACCGAGGAACGCCTCGCCGACTACCGGCTCACCATTCTGACCGCCATCCGCGAAGTAGAAGACGCGCTGGTGCTGGAACGCTATCAGCGGGAGCAGATCGCGGCCCTGGCCCGGCAGCTCGAAACCGCCCAGAATGCCCTTCGCGAGGCTTCCCGGCGGTACCAGCGCGGGGTCAGCGACTACTTGCCGGTCCTGGCTGCCCTGGAACGAACCCAGTCGCTCGCCCGCATCCTGGTGAGTTCGCGGCGGGAGCTCCTGCTCTATCGTATCAGTCTATATCGGGCGCTGGGCGGCACCTGGACGCAGGAACTCCAGGCGCCTGAGCGTTTCATTGATGAAGTCCCCACGGCCTCGGAGGCCGCCTCATGAGCGTCGATACCTACATGGTGCCCAGACCCGCCTCACTGGAAGCCCGCCGCCCCGCTGGCGCGGGGCTTCTGTTCCGGTTTGTCCGCGCCCTGCTCATGTATCTCCTACCGGTCGTGGTTGTCGTGGGAGGCGTGATTGGGGCCAAGCATCTCGTCGACACGGCCCCCAAGGCCGAGCGCCGGCCGATGCCGCCGCAGGCGACCCCCGTGCGTGTCGAAGCGCTGGCCCGGACCTCCGCCCGGGCCGGGGTTCAGGTTATGGGCGAAGTGATTCCCTCTCGCCGCATCACGCTTCAGCCTCGGGTCAGCGGCGAGATCGTACGGCTCAGCCCGCAGTTTGTGGCCGGAGGGCGGTTCACAGCCGGCGAGTTCATGCTTCAGATTGACCCCAAAGATTACGAACTGGCTCTTCAGCAGGCGCGCAGTCAGGTGGCCCAGGCTCAGTACGAGTTGAAGGTCGAGCAGGGCCATCAGGAGATTGCCCGCCGCGAATGGGATCTTCTGAATCTCGCGGACAACGCCGACGACGTGGACCGCGAGTTGGCCCTGCGCGAGCCTCACCTGATCAAGGCCAAAGCCGCGCTTCAAGCCGCAGAGGCGGCCGTGCGCGAGGCCCAGCTCGCGCTGGAACGTACGGTCATTGAAGCCCCCTTCAACTGCATGGTGGCCGATGAAAACATCGATCTGGGTTCGCAGGTCGCGGCGCAGACCCAACTCGCCACACTGGTGGGTACCGACGAATACTGGATTCGGGCGGCCGTGCCCGTGGATCAGTTGCAGTGGATCGAGTTCCCGGGCAAACCGGCCGTTGAGGGCTCGCCGGTCGACATTCGTCAGGAGTTGGGTACGGGGGTGCAGGGCGAGTGGCAGGGCCAGGTGGTCCGACTGATGAGCGGTCTGGAGCCGCAGGGCCGCATGGCTCAGGTGCTCATTTCGGTGCCCGATCCGTTGCGCCCGGGTGGTTCCGACTGGCACGTGCCTCTTCTGATCGGAGCTTACGTCAATGTCACCATCCAGGGTCGTGTGGCCGAAGACGTTTTCACGTTGCCCCGCACGGCCTTGCGGGATGGTCAGCGCGTCTGGATCATGAACGAAGAGGCCGCCCTCGAAATCCGGGATGTGCAGGTCGTGTGGCGCAATCGGGACAGCGTCCTGGTGCGGACCGGGTTGCGTGAGGGCGAGCGGCTGGTGGTGAGCGAACTGGCGGCTCCGGTTGCCGGTATGGCCCTGGTAGCCTCGGGGGGGAGGACGCCTCACCCTCAGGTCGCCGACACCCGGCCGGCGACTCACCTCGAGCCGCCACCCCGCGTGACGGAGGCTCGTGCCCATGTCCGATGAGCCTCGGCTTGGCGGCGCCATGGCCTGGATGGCCCGGCATTCAGTGGCGCCCAATCTGCTCATGCTCTTCATGCTCCTGGGTGGGCTGGTGATCACTTTGCGCATCAAGCAGGAGGTGTTTCCCGAGTTTGAGCTGGACATGGTCACGGTCACCGTGCCCTATCCCGGGTCCAGCCCCGAGGAGGTGGAACAGGGCATTATCCTCGCGGTAGAGGAGGGGATCCGGGGGATTAACGGTGTAAAGGAGGTTCAAGCGGTCGCCCGCGAGGGCGCCGGGGTGGTGACCGCGGAACTGGAAGAGAACATCGATTCTCAGCGCGTCTACCAGGAAATTCGCCAGGAGGTGGACCGCATCACGACCCTTCCGGAGGAGGCCGAGCAGCCGGACGTGGTGCTGGCCACCCATCGCCGCGACGTCATGGACGTCATCATCTACGGCGAGGCCGATGAATGGGTGCTGCGCGAGATCGGTGAGCAGGTTCGCGACCGTTTTCTCCAGGACCCCGGCATCACGCAGATCGAGATCGAGCCTCAACGCACCTTCGAGGTCAGCATCGAGGTGTCGCAGGAGAACCTGCGGGCCTACAACCTCACCTTGCAGGCGGTAGCCGAGCGCATCCGCGCCGCTTCCGTCGAACTGCCCGGCGGCAGTCTGCGCACCGAATCGGGCGAAATCCTCCTGCGCATGAAGGACCGGCGCGACTGGGCCCGCGAGTTCAGCCGCATTCCCGTGGTGACCTCGGCGGACGGTACCCAGCTTCTCGTCGGCGACATTGCCGAGGTCAAGGACACCTTCGAGGAGAGCTACAACTTCCTCGACTACAACGGCAAGCCGGCGGTCAACATCGAAATCTACCGCGTCGGGGATCAGACGCCCATTGGCGTATCCGACGCCGTTCACCGCAAGCTGGAGGAGATCCGCCCCGACCTGCCCCCGGGCATCCATATCGATGTCCGGCGCGACCAGTCCGAGATCTACCGTCAGCGGCTCGAGCTCCTGCTCAAGAACGGCTTCAGCGGCCTGGTGCTCGTGCTGGTGATCCTGACCATCTTTCTCGAGTACAAGCTCGCCTTCTGGGTGACGATGGGTATTCCCATCTCCTTTCTGGGCTCGTTCCTGTTCCTGCCGGCGGTCGACGTCACCATCAACATGATCTCCATGTTCGCGTTCATCATCGCGCTGGGCATCGTGGTGGACGACGCCATCGTGGTCGGTGAGAACGTGTTCGACTATCGCCAGGCCGGCATGGGGCGGATGGAGGCGGCCATCCGCGGCACGCGTGACGTCGTCGGCCCGGTGACCTTCAGCATCCTCACCAATATCGCCGCGTTTTTGCCGCTGCTCTTCGTTCCCGGCATTATGGGCAAGGTCTGGCGTGTGGTCCCACTGGTGGTCTGTTCTGTTTTCATCATTTCGTTGCTGGAATCCGTCTTCGTTCTGCCCGCTCATCTGGCCCACATGAAGAAGGAGAGCGCTACGCGCCTGGGCAAGTTCGTCCACGCAGCCCAGGAGCGGCTCAGCCGCTTTCTGCAACGCGCCATCGAGTTTGTCTTTGGTCCGATTCTGGCCACTGTCCTTCGTTGGCGTTATCTGATGGCCGGTACGGCTTTGGCCAGCCTCATTCTGGTGGTCGGCTACATCACCAGCGGACGGTTGGGCTTTGAGATGATGCCCCGGGTCGAGAGTGATGAGGCGGACTGCACTGCGGTTCTGCCCTTTGGCACGCCGCTTTCGAAGCTCACCGCGGTTCGCGACCGTCTGGTCCACTCCGCCCAGTCTGTGGCGGAGGCCAACGGCGGAGAGCGTCTCATGCGCGGGGTTCGCGCGCAGATCAGAGAAAACGAAGTGTCGGTTACCGCCTATCTGCTCGAGCCGGACCTCCGGCCGATCAGCACCACGGAATTCGCCCGTCTGTGGCGCGAGCAGACCGGGCCGCTCGAGGGGCTTCAGTCGCTCCGCTTCCAGTCTGACCGACGGGGACCCGGCTCAGGCTCTTCACTGACCGTGGAGCTCGCGCATCGCGACATCGCCACCCTGGATCGGGCCAGCGAAGAACTGGCTGCTGTGCTGGCCCAGTTCAGCAACGTCAAGGACGTCGACGACGGTTATTCACCCGGTAAACAACAGTTTGATTTCCAGATACTGCCCGAGGGCCGCAGCCTGGGCCTGACCGCGGCCGATCTGGCTCGGCAACTCCGCGGCTCGTTCTACGGCGCCGAAGCCCTCCGCCAGCAGCGCAGCCGGAACGAAGTCAAGGTGATGGTCCGACTGCCCAAGTCCCAGCGGGTCAGCGCCTACGATATCGAGTCCTTCATTGTTCGCACGCCGGCCGGCGCCGACGTGCCGCTGCGCCAGGTGGCCACCGTCAAGCCCGGCCGGGCCTACACCTCCATCAACCGTCGTGATGCGCGGCGCACCGTGAGCGTCACCGGTGACGTCATCCCGGAAAGCGACACCGAGCAGGTGATGAGAACGCTCGAAGCGTCTGTTCTGCCTCAACTCGCCCGTGATTTTCCCGGCCTGAGCTGCAGCTTCCAGGGCAAGCAGGAGGACATGCGCGAAATCATGGCCAGTCTCCGCAACGGTTTCCTCATGGCCCTCATGATGATCTACGTCCTGCTGGGGATTCCTTTCCGGAGCTATTTCCAGCCCGCCATTGTGATGGTTTCCATACCCTTTGGCATCGTGGGCGCGGCCTTCGGCCATCTGCTCATGGGCTACAGCCTCAGCATCATCAGCGTCATGGGGGTGATTGCTCTCTCCGGCGTGGTGATCAACGACGCCCTCGTGCTGATCGAGTACGCCAATCGCCAGCGGCAGCAGGGGCTCTCGGCGCGCGATGCGGTGCTCGCGGCCGGCGTTCGACGCTTCCGGCCCATTCTGCTCACCACGGTCACCACCTTCGGCGGGCTGGCGCCCATGATCTTCGAGACCTCCCGGCAGGCCCGCTTCATGATCCCCATGGCCCTGTCACTGGGCTATGGGATTCTTTTCGCCACTGGAATTACGCTGCTGATCATCCCCTGCCTCTATTTGATTCTCGAAGACATCAAGAGCCTGTTCACTTTCAAGCCCGCACGCGAGGAAGCCTGGCCCGAGGCCGTCCGTCCAGTGGAGAGCTGATTCGCCCCGCGTGGCGAAGAGTGGGTGCATTTACCCGAATCCACTTTGGCCGCTCTCTTTCCCTGATTGTGCCGTTGACGGAAAATCGTCTCATTGCTAGGCTGTGGCCCCATGGACAGACTCCTGCCGGAGCGGGAAATCTGTATCCCTCATTCTGAATGCCGAGAGCATGATGACACGGAAGCTGACTGCTCTACTGGTCGTAGCCACCGGCCTGCCCCTGCCCGTTTACGCCGCCGGTAGCCTGAACCCTGATCATGGTGCTGCCAAGGCAAGCCGCGCGGCAGCGCCGCTCGCGGTGGCCAGGACGACGCGCTCCAGCGCGGCCAGGAGCACCGGTTCCAGTACAACGCGGCTGGAAGCGATCACGATTCCCAAGGTCTCCGGGGTGCGACGCCGGACCCCACCGGTGAGCGGCTGGCAGAGCTTCCCCGAGCAGTCGCGGCGGTCGAGCGGGCAGTGGGGCAGTGTCTTGACCGACGTTGCCCGCCATTTGCCTGCCGGCGGTCAATACGACGATGCCTACCAGCGTTACACGCGGGAAGGCGATCTGGTGACGGCCGGCCACGAGTGGACGCATTTCGTCAACGCGCACCTGTGCTCCCTGACCGGAGTGGGCCACAGCGCGTTCTATGTGCTTGGTGGCCGGTACTTTGCTCTGCCCGTTCCCGAGCGGCTGCGCGGGATTGTCCCCCATGTCCCGGCGAGTCTGCGCGGCGATCTGTACGACCTCTACCTGGTGCAGAACAGTTCAAATGCCCGCGTGGATCCGTTGTACCTGTTCGACGAGTGGACGGCCTATGCCAACGACGTGACCATCGCGGTCGATCAACTCACTCACGGGAAGCCGCTGAATCCCTTTAATCTGCGTGCTATCCAGACCATGACCGCCGGTAACGTGCTGGAGTTCACCTTCTACGGGTTTGCCGTGGGTATGGCCGTCAAGAAGTACGACCCGGCTTATTATGGCAGCCTTGAAGGACAGCGTTTGCGTGAGTTCATCGCCTATAACGCACGCCGTTCCATGGCCATCTACAACCAGGCGCTGCGTCGTCCTGAATTGAGTCGCGGCGATATCCGCCACACTTCGCTCATGAGCGCTTTCAGGGATTCGACGGACGCGGCGGAAATCCGCGCGTGGGTCAAATCCGATCTGGACGAGGATCTCGCCGGCCTGTTTGACGTCCGATGAGAGCCGGTTGTCTCCCGGGTTGCTGAGCATTCCCGTAACCGGCCTGGCGTTCAGGGGCGGCGCTTGCGATGAGCCCCGTTGACGGGGATTTCCGACGCAGGCGGCTTCAGGCCGGCCCTTCTGGCTGGTCGGCCGCGCTATGCAGCTTCCCCTTCCTCATCGCTGCAACGGGCTTCTCCTGCTGCCTTCAGCCCGGTACCAGTCCCTGCCTGACTTGCCACGGCCCCCCGCCGAACGCATCATTCCAGCCGGTGCGCCTTCATTGCCCGCGAGAACATCCGCCAGTGTCCTACGAATCCGACCGTTCCCAGGATCAGCGAAGCTCAGGAATCATAGAAGTATTTGGCGTCACCAGGACGTGAAGACGGCAGCCGGAAACTTGACATTTCTCCTCCGTCGAGTTTGTTTGGCGAATGAAACCGATCGGAGCAAGGGCATGGATCGCGGTGCCAACAGACCTGGTCCCGCAGGTCCGTGCGCTGCTTGCTGCTCAGCAACGTTGATCAGGCCGCATGTCTCCCATTCTTCCTGCAGGCATGGCTCGTCGGTTGGTCGCTTTGGTTTACCTGCCCGGGCGGACTCCCGTCACCCGACGCCTTGACGATCTCGTTCAACGTCCCGCCACAAGAACTCCTGCGATGATCGTCGTTTCCGCTACCTCCCCTTTGAATTATCTGATCCTGGTGCACTGTGAGCACGTGCTGCCGCAACTCCTCTCCTTGTCCCCCCGGTCCCTGGTCTCCTTGTCCCTCCGCCGCTCCTTCTCTCCGTCTCCCCATCCCCGCAGACGGCCGCCCGTCATGCTCCACGGCGCGAGCGTTGACTTCCCCCCGCCCGCCCGCTAAGGTGACCCGCTGTATGTCGTTGCCTGATGATGGTTTGGGCGCGGTTTGATCGTCGGGCTTCAGCGTGTGTCTACCCCCGCTCCCCCATGACGGGCTGGAAACCGTCTTTCAGAAGTCTTGAGCAGGAAGCTCTTTATGCGCATTGCGCTGATCAACCCCATCGCCCGGCGATGCCAGGGATACCATACGATAGGCAGCAAGATCCCTCAGCTCGGCCTGCAGGTGCTGGCCCAGTTGACGCCTGAGCCGCACTCCGTCGAGATCATCGACGAGATCTTCGGATTCGACGTTTCCGACCGCGAACTGCGGCGGGAGCGGTTCGACCTCGTCGGGGTGACCAGCTACTCGAGCGGGGCCACTCGGGCTTACGAGATCGCCGAGCAGTGCCGCCGCGCGGCCATCCCGACGATCATGGGCGGCCCGCACGCCTCGGCCATGCCGGAGGAGGCGGCGAAGTACTTCGATTCCGTGGCCATCGGCGAATGCGATGCCATCTGGCCCGGGATTGTGGCCGATGCCGCTGCCGGCCGGCTGCAGCCCCGCTACACCGGCAGCCTGGCCGAGATCAGCACGCCGGGCGTGGGCCGGGCCCGCCAGCGGCTCCAGCCCATCAACGGCACCTACGACGTTTCCAGCATACAGACCTCCCGTGGTTGCCCCGTGGGCTGCGAATACTGCTCGGTGACCAACTTCAACGGCGCTCCCATCCGGCGCCGGAGCATCGACGACATCATCGAAGAGTGGAACACCACTCCCAAACGCTTCATCTTCGTCACCGACGACAACTTCTTCGGCGTCGGCCCCAGGCACGCCGAGTGGGCCAAAGAGCTTCTCCGCGAGATCATCAAGCGCGGCAAGAAGCGCCTCTGGTTCAGTCAGACCACGATCAACATGGGCGAGGATGCGGAGGGGCTGCAGCTGGCCTACAAGGCCGGTTGCCGAGGCATGCTGGTAGGCTTTGAGACGTTCAACCTCGACAGTCTGCAGGACTACCACAAAGGTATCAACCGCAACAATCTCTCGCGCTACCGGCAGCTCGTGGACGGCTTTCACCAGGCCGGCATCTCCGTCTTCGGCGGCTTCATCATCGGCGCGGACCAGGATGACGAGGAAACCGTGGCCGAGACGGCCATCCAGGCGGTGAAGCTGGGCATCGATACCATTCAGATCACCAACCTGACGCCGCTGCCGGGCACGAAGATGTATGACCGTTTCATGGCCGAGGGGCGGATTTTTGCCACTAATTACCCCCAGGACTGGGAGCGCTACACGTTCGTCGAGACGGTGTACCATCCCCGCAAGATGTCGGCCGAGAAGCTCGACGAGGTGATCTACGAGCTGCGCCACGCGGCCGCCAGCACCTCCTGGGTCTGGCTGCGGACACTGCGCACGCTCTGGATGACGCGAAGCCTCACCAGCGCGCTGTTCATCCACGGCATGAACACCGGCTGGAAGCGAATGGCCCGCCTGCAGTTGCCCAAGGACGAGGCCCGCTTTGGGTTCACCCCGCGGATCAATGCCCGCACGCGAAAGCTCCGCGATGCCTTCACCCTTTCGCTCAAGAAGTACCAGAGCATGTGGGACGCACAGCCCGATCCCGACGGGGCGTCGCCGGCGTAGGCTGCTCCTGGCGACGGAAGCTTACGGAAACGGAGACCACTTCACGGCCGGCGCGCCGGGCCTCCTCGGTGTGGCGCTTTGTCCCAGCTCCGAAATCCGCCTCAGCGTGGCTTCCATACGGTGAGGCCGGGGACGGAATCGAAATCGTCGTCGTTGGTGGCCAGATGGCCGATCCCATGCCGCTCCATCAGGGCCACGATCATCGCATCATTGGTGAGCAGGCCGTGCTGGACCGCCAGGCACGCGGCCCTACGCAGGAGCGCCTCATCGACCGGCAGGATGGTCATCGGGACGACGCCCAGCCGCTCCATTGCCTGCGGGTACTCGACCAGCCGCTTGATGATCTCAGGGTGCTTGCCCAGGTATCCGACGATGCCCGCGCGGTCGCGCCCCGTAAACTGGGCCGCCTCCGATGTCATCACCTTGTGGATCGCATCGCTATGACCGGCACGCTCACCGAGCCCGAAACGCGCCCGGCAATCAGCCGATCCACCAAGCCCAGGCAGTGTGGCGAGACGCCGGGTGTTGGGACCAAGGCGTAGTAGAGGATGTTGGCGTCAAGAAAACAGACCAGGCCATCGGGCAGGTCGAGCGGCATGCCTACGACTCCTCGATGTTGAATGCCGGGTCCAACGCGATGGCATTCGACAGCTCGGGTTCGATCTGGATGTCGAGCGGCTTGAACGGGCGTGGCGCGGGTGTGACGAGGGGCGCCTCCTCAACCGTTTCGATCCTGATCTTCAGCCGCGTCCCTGACCGAAACGGTAGCGAAACCGTCTCGTCCACAACGATCGTCTTACCATCAAAATGTGCATTCAAGGTCATCAATGCCGTCATTATAAGTGATGGCGGATGGCGGACCAACACGGGCCAGCTCGCCCGTCACCATTCGGTTGAGCATCGTACGCACTGCTGCGTTGCGGGAAAAGCGTAGTGGGGCATCCTGCTGTCGAGCAAGGCAGTCCGAACGTTGTCCACGCCTGCTCGCGCGCCGCTGCTTGAGCCCGTGCCGCTGTCCTCGCCAATCACTGCATCGGTCATGAGCCCACCTACCCTCCAGCAAGGCCGTGCCTCAACCGATGTCCAATAACGCCGCAGC
The DNA here is from genome assembly GCA_045863575.1 of Phycisphaerae bacterium. Lineage (GTDB taxonomy): Bacteria > Planctomycetota > Phycisphaerae > UBA1845 > PWPN01 > JAAXZI01. Next base: position 2,553 of record BTUC01000080.1, on the reverse strand, counting down.
CCCATTCACCGCCCGCCACTCACGGCTGTCATGTTTTCTGACTGTGGTCGCCACCTGCGTCAAATGCCCCCACGTGTCGCGCCGGTAGACGCTATCAGGCGAGTCGGTCCGGTTCAAGTCGGCCGCTCAGGCAACTGACACGACGCCCCATTCCTCGCGCAACCCTGTTGCCTGCAACAGCTTAAACCTGGGTGAGCGCCGTTGGGCCGTCAGGTCTTCAACTGGCACCGAAATTGCGTAACCATGGGGCAGTCGTTTCCCATCTCCTGTATCGAGCGAGCGGAGCGTTCAGAATTCCGGAACCCCCGGAGGCGGATCGAACATGTGTCAACGTCGTACGCCGTGTCAGCGCCCTCATCGTTGCCTGTCCCAGAATGCCCATCCGCAATGTCCGGCTTCTCCAGAGGCCAGCGCGGATGCGCCGGCCGCGACCGGCTTGGTTGGCCGTGTTCTGTGGCTCTGGCGGTACTTTCTGCTGATTGTGCTGCGTAACCGCTTTTCCATTGCCATCGCTTCGTTGATCTGGCTGATATGGCGCAGCGGCACCCAGCCTCGCCGGCTTGGCTACCCCTGTCAGCAGGCGGCCGCCGCCAACCTCGGATTCCTCTCGATTCTTTTCATCCCCGGTCTGGCCAAGTTGCGCCAAGCGCGGGCGGCGACGCCGCGCCAGCGTGCCTTGGCGATCGCCACCGGCTCCGTCTGCCTGGCCGGCGTGCTCTTCCTGCTCGTTTCCGGCGGCATGGCCGTCTATTCCCAATATAAAGCCAATGACCCCGGTCAGATGCCTGCCGCGGACGCCAGCGCCGGCACGGGTGTGCCCACCACCGTGGCCATCGTCCGCCAGTCACCGGTCACGGACATCAACGCGATGGTCCGGCAGGCGGTCAGTCTGGCCGGCGGCCTGGGAAGTGTGATCCAGCCCGGTGACAGCGTCGTGCTCAAACCCAATCTCGTCGAGGCCGGCAACAGCGGCACATCCGGTGTGGTCACCGACCCGCGGGTGGTGGCCGTCGTCGTGGCCCTGGCCAAGGAAGCCGGCGCCGGCAGCGTCACCATTGCTGACGGCACCTCAGGGAGCACCTGGACCGCCTTTCGGGACGCCGGCTATGACACCAACAGCGATCGCAAGTTTGACCTGGATACTTCGGTTTCGCTCTACGATTTGAATGATACCGGGGGTATTGACCAGTACGACCCGAACAAGGTCACGTTGGTCACGATCCCTAATGGGGTTATCCGCACACAGTACTGGGTGCCGCGCCTGCTGATGGATTGCGACGTGCTCATTTCCGTACCCGTGTTCAAGAACCACTACAACGGCATGGTCACGCTGTCGCTCAAAAATCGCGTTGGTTGCGCGCCGCAGGACCTCTACTACCATCCCGATTACGTGGGCCGGTTCAAATGGGGCCTTGTCCACACCACGGCCAAATTCCCTTGCAGCGTTGCGCCCTGCCCGGCCGCGAGCGCTGAAAACGAGATTGTCCAGCGCACCCTGGTGGACCTGAATCTCGTCCGCCCGCAGGACTTCGTCGTGGTGGATGCTCAGCTCGGCATGACCAACGGACCGGTATCCGGCTCACCGCAGTATGCCAGCCCCCGTATGCAGATGGCCATGGCCGGCAGGGATAGCCTGGCGGTCGACACCATCGGGGCGCTGTGCATGAAATACAACCCTGATCTCATCCCTCAGTTCACCTGGGCCAACAGCACCAATGCGCTGGGCGTGATGGACCGCCGGCTCATTACCGTGGTCGGCAATCATGTCGCGGCCGTGCGCAGCAACAGCTTCCCCGCCGGCTACGCCGGCTCTGTGCTGGCAGAAACCTCTTCCCCGCAGATCACGGGAATCAACATCACGGAAGGGCAGACCGTCTCCGGCACGGTCAACATCGCAGGCTCGGGGGTGTCTGATAACGTCGGCGTGATCAAGGCCGAACTGGAGATCGACGGCAAACTCGTGGCCACCAACAGCACCAGCCCAGTGGCTTCATTCAACTGGAACTCCGGCACGGTGACCAACGGGGCACATACGCTCAAACTCACGGTTTATGATGCCATGCTCAACGAGGCCAGCATCAGCCGCAACCTCAACGTAAACAACGCCAGTGGCCTGCTGACCAATGGCGGCTTCGAGTCGGGCGACACCGGCTGGATCAAGTGGCAGTCTTCCTGGGGATCCGGCGAGGTGGCCGACTTCGCCAGCGTGGAGCCCGGTCATGCCGGCAACACGTGCCTCAACCTGCGCATCAACAGCGCTACCGGCCGCAGCTTCGGCGTCTACCAGGAGGTGCCCGTCACCCCCGGCCACACGTATAAGATCGACGTCTACTGGAAGGGTCGGCGCTACGGTGAGGACAACTGGGCCGAGGTCATGCTGCTCGACGGCGCATTCGATATGAATCAGGCGGACACCGGCGGCTCCATCGTCCTGCTCAACCACATGTACGCGTATGACAAGAATCCGCCCGCGCAGCCCATGACCGCGGATTTCGGCTGGATCTGGGGCCACGACCAGAATGGTACCACCGTGGACACCAACCGCCGCAACGG
>BTUC01000079.1:0-21037 GCA_045863575.1 Phycisphaerae bacterium | reverse complement strand
ATCGGCGACAACATCATCGGGTCGGAAGACCCGGGGCGTCATCTGCTATCTCGTGCTCTACCACGTCTACCCGCAAACCACGTGGTGGGGAAAAGCGATCGAGCACCTGGGCATCCGTTATGCGTTCATCTGCGGAAGCTGCCTGCTGATCGGCACGTTCCTGAATCTGCCCCGCCAGCCGTTCGGTCGGCGTTTCGTTCATCCGCTGGAATGGTGCGTCCTGCTGTTCTTCCTGGCCATGCTGATCTCAACGGCCACGGGAACCAAATGGGACTACCGCAGCGAGGTCTTTCTGGACAAGATGGCCAAAGTCGTGCTGTTCACCTTCGTGTTCTCCCACGTGGTGGTGACCGCCGATCGGCTGTGGCACATCACGCTGCTGCTCATGCTCATGTCGTTGTACCTGGGCCACGAAGCAGATAACGCGCCGCCGGGCGCGTTCGAGCGCAACCGTCTGAACGGCATCGGCGGACCGGACTTCCGCGAATCGGCCGGCCTGGCCATCCACCTGGTCGCCCTGCTGCCATTTATTGCGATCGTGTTTCGACAGAAGATGCTGATCCTCAAGCTGATGGCCTTCCTGGCCACCGGTTACAGCATCAACGCCATCCTGCTCTGCCGGGCGCGGTCCGCCTTCCTGGCCGGCATGATCACCGGTGTCATCGCCATCTGGTTGATTCCCCGGCGCTACCGGATAGGGATGATTGTGCTGCTGATCTGCGGGGCCGTGGGCGGGGTCATCTTGAGCGACAGTTGGTTCTGGGACCGTATGATGACCATCTTCACCTCGGCCGAGTCGCGCGACGAGTCCGCTTCGACCCGCATCACCATCTGGTCGGCCGCATGGGAGATGATCAAGGCCAACCCGCAGGGTGTGGGCATCGGCCATTTCGAAGTGGAGATCGGCAAATACGCCGGCCCCGGGGTGCAGCATCGCGATGCGCACAACACGTTCGTCCTGTGCGCGGCGGAAGTCGGCTTTCCCGGCCTGCTTGCCTTTGTGGCCACCTTGGCAACGGCCTGGGGAACGCTGGGTCACCTCAACCGGCGCGTGCGCCGGGAGATGGGCTCCCATGATCTGTTTGAGTTGCTGATCTTCGCCAACCGGCTGGCCCTGCTGGTGTATGTCATCTCCGGCATGTTCGTCAGCCGACTTTACACGGAGGGATTCTGGGTACTGGCCATGCTGCCGGTGTGCCTGTCGCGCGCGGTGGAGAACGCGCTGCGGTCCGAATGCCGTCAGCCCGTGCCAATCCTCGCGCCCGAGCTCGGCCGGCTGCGTCCGGGCGCCTGGCCGGTGCCAGCATGAGCACGAGGAACCATCTGAGGTACTCTCGGATTGATGCTTGGCAACAGCAGAGTGATCAAGAGGGAGAGTGGGAAAGCGGGAAAGTGAAGAAGTGAAAAGCAGGAAAACGAGAGCTGGAAATGCTTTCACTCTCACACCTTCTGGCTTTCGCACTTTGCCACAATCTCCCGTCCGTGTATCAGGGAGTGCGAGCTGAGCGATGACCATGTCCCCTCCAATAGCTGTCCTGCCCGGCAACGAGGCACTCATCCGCCGCGTGAACCAGCTCTATCATGACTTCACGCGGGGCCAGTTTGACGGAGAGCATCGCCATCGCCACCGGGTGGAAGGCGCTTTTTGGCGTCACGTCGGCGCACGCGCTGTGGCCCTGCTGCGGGCGGATCGGGCTGCCGGCCGTTCGGCCTCGGCCAGCCCCGCACTGACGGTACTGGATCTGGCGTGTGGAACCGGGCTGGTAACGTGCACGCTCGGAGCCATGCTCAAGCCGCAGGACCGGTTGATCGCCGCCGATCTGGCCGCGGGCACGCTCGAGAACCTGATCGATAAATGGAGGCAGACCGGTGCGGCCGCGGCGCACCTTCCCCTGCTGAGCCGGCTCAACTCGGACGCGCAGGAGCTGCCGCTGGCATCTGCTTCCATTGACCTGGTGGTCATGAATGCCGCCCTGCACCATGTGCCCCGACCGGCCGTGGCCCTCGCGGAGATCAACCGAGTGCTAAAGCCCGGCGGCCTTTTCGCCCTCGGATTCGAGCCGAACCGCACGCACTTTGAATGCCGAACGATGTGCAGGCTGTCCCGCGGCATGGACCTGCTGTCCTGGTACGGCAGTTGGGAGCAGAACCGCCGTCGGCTACGGCAGTGGCTCACCCGAGCGAATGGGCATGGCGGGTCGAAGCTCGAAGCGGCGGAGCTGCCGCAGCAGGCGATCAACGCGCGACTCCAGGAGTGCGGGCTCATCCACGCGCCGCTGGAGGCCTCGCAACTGCTCGATCTGGTGGACCCACATGCCCGCGGCGCGGGGCAGTCCGCCGGCTTTGAACCGGATCACCTGCTCCGCGACGCACTGCCCGGCTACGAGCTGCTGATGCTGCGGACATCGGATTATCTCGGTCAATCGAGCAGGAGGCTGCCCCTGCTGCGGGCAGCGACTGACGGCCTGGCGCGCCTCTGCATGCCCAGGCATGGCCTGCTCTTCTCGTGGCTGGTCCGCAAGCCCGCCGTGGATGTGCGACCGCAGGCAGTGGAGTGATTCGATAGTCACATGAACTCGGTACTCCGGACAAATCGAAACCGATCGGCACTGAGCGGCGGGAAGGAGCGGCCGCGCGACTCGCTGCGCGTCCTGCACGTCCTGCCCGCGCTGTCCAGCGGCGGGATGGAGCGGGCGACCATCCGGCTCATGACGGCCGCCTCGCTTGAGACATCGTGCATTGCTCCATTCACCTCCATCGAGCACGGCCTGTGTCTACTGGGCGATGCCGACAAGCGGCTGCTGGAAGTCTGCCGACCAGTGGCGAGGATCTGGATACTGGGGCAAAGCGGGCCTGACCAGGACAGACTCGTTCCCTGCTGGTGGCGGTTACGACGGGTCATACGTCAGTTCCGTCCGCACGTGGTCCATGCCCGCAGCACCGGTGTCTGGTCCGATGCCGCCTGTGCAACCCTGGGAACCAGAACACAGCTCGTGCTCGGTTTCCACGGGCTCACAGACTTGAATGAGATCGCCTGGCGGCGACGCCTGGTGAACCGCTGGTCGGCCGGCTGCGCGGACGCCGTAGTGGCCGTCTCGCGCGAATCGGCGCGCATGATGGAAAAGGAATGGGCCATTCCTGCCGGCCGGGTATTGGCCATCTCCAACGGTGTCGATCTCGACCGCTATCACCCCGCCTGCGGTTCGGAGGAGAGCCACGCCGCCCGCCGGATGATCGGGCTGACAGCACGCGATCTTGTCGTCACCTGCGTGGCCAACCTCATGCCCATCAAGTCCATCGACGTGTTGCTGCGGGCATGGCGCCAGGTATCCATGGCGGCGCCATGTTCAAAGCTGCTGCTCATCGGCGAGGGCCCGATGCGCAATGAACTCGAGCGGCTGACCGGAGATCTGCGCTGCGGCGGTACCGTGCGCTTCGTCGGCCATCGTGAGGACATCCCGGCATTGCTGCGTCTCTCGGACGCGTTCGTTCTGCCCAGCCGGTATGAAGCGTGCAGCAACGCCATCCTGGAGGCCATGGCCACCGGTCTGCCGGTCATCGCCTGCCGAACGGGGGGCAACCCGGACCTGGTCGAGAATGGCCGGACCGGCTGGCTGGTGCCGCCTGGTCAATCCGATCAACTCGCCGAAGCCCTGCTGGCCCTCCTGCTGGACGGCCCCGCGCGACAGCGGCTGGGACGAGCCGCCCGGGCGGCAGCCGAGCAACGCTTCAGTGAGCGGGACTGGGTCGACACGCTGCTGAGCCTCTACTCAGAACTCTCAGCTCGGGATCCTGCGCGTGCGGAGGTATCCTCATGTGCGGGATAGCCGGGTTGATCCGGTTCTCGGGGCTGCGACCGTCCGAGCTGGGTCTGGGCGAGATCATGGCCGGCACGCTGCGCCACCGGGGTCCCGACGAACTGGGTGGCTACGACGATGCCTGGGTGAGCCTGGGCCATGCCCGTCTGAGCATCATCGATCTGGATGCCGGCCATCAGCCCATGACCAACGAGGAAGGCACCGTCTGGGTTGTCTTCAACGGTGAGATCTATAACTACCGCTCGCTGGCCGACGATCTGCGCGCTCGCGGCCATAAGTTCCGCACGCACAGCGACACTGAAGTCATCGTGCACCTCTACGAGGAGTTTGGTGACGAGTTCGTCCACCGGCTGAATGGCATGTTTGCGATCGGGCTCTGGGATGTGACCCGCCGACGGCTCCTGCTGGTGCGCGACCGGCTGGGCATCAAGCCGCTCTACTGGCACGATGACGGCACGCGCATCCTGTTCGGCTCGGAACTCAAGGCCGTTCTGGCCGCCCAGGAACGCGAGCCCCGGGTCGACGTTCAAGCGCTCACTGACTACCTGACCTTCGGCCACGTGCCCGCCCCGCGCACCATGTTCAAGGACCTCCGCAAGCTGGAGCCGGGACATCTGGCCGTCTGCACCGCATCCGGAACGGCGCTGCGGCCATACTGGGATATTCCGCTGGTGATCGATGATGGGGCCACCGCCTCCGGCTGCGGGGATCGCGGTGAAGCCGAGTGGATCGACGAGTTTACCGGACTGTTCGAGGACGCCGTGGCATCTCGGCTGGTCGCCGACGTGCCGTTGGGCGCCTTTCTCAGTGGCGGCATCGACTCCGGCGCAGTGGTAAAGGCCATGTGCCGCACGAGCAAAGGCGCGGTACTGACCCATACCGTGGGCTTCGACGAGGCCGATCACGACGAGCGTAACGCCGCCCGCCAGACCGCCGATCTGCTGGCCACCGACCACCGCGAAGTCATGGTTCGCCCGGATGCTGCCTGGACAGCGGAGCATCTGGCCGCCCGCTTTGACGAGCCTTTCGCAGATCCATCGGCCGTTCCAACCTACTACCTCTCCCGGGCAACACGCGAACGGGTAACCGTCGCATTGGCGGGGGATGGCGGAGACGAGTTGCTCGGTGGTTACCGGCGTTACCGCTTTGACCTGGCGGAAGCCGCGATTCGCGCCCGCTGCCCGGCCAGCCTGCGGAGAACCGCCGGCTGGATCGGGTCTGCCTATCCGAAGGCTGACTGGCTGCCTCGGCCGTTGCGAGCCCGGGTCACACTTCAGAACCTCGCCTGTGACGCGGCGACCGCTCACCTCCGCAGCACGTCGCTCCAGGCCGGCACTTTGCCCGGACGGCTGCTGAACCGGGAAACACGGTCAGAGCTTTCGAGCTACGACCCCTTCGCCCACGGCCGGGCGCTCTTCGCTCGTGGCGCCGGTTGCGGTCTGCTGCAACGGTTGCTTTACCTGGACATGAAAACGCTCATGGTGGATGGCATCCTCACCAAGGTGGATCGGGCGAGCATGGCCGTCGGACTGGAGGTGCGGGTTCCCCTGCTTGACTACCGCCTGGTCGAGCTTGTCGCCCGAATGCCCACCGCGCTGCGCGTGGGCAAGCGAGCGCTGCGACAGGTCGTCGCCCGCTGGCTGGGTCCTGCGTTCGCGGATCGGCCCAAAAAGGGCTTCGACGTGCCGGTGGATGCCTGGTTCAAAGGTCCGCTGCGCATGATGGCCGGCGATCTGCTGCTGTCATCTTCCGCCCGATGTGCGGAATGGATTGACCGGCAGGCCATGCGTCGACTGTTCAGGCAGCATCAATCCGGACTACTCATGGGAGGTAGCGCACTCTGGGCACTGCTATCCCTTGAACTGTGGGCCCGGACATGCCGGTCGGCCGGCCAGAACGCGCGACACAGGTCCGTGCCGTACCATGAACTCGCGGGCCGCCGGCAAAGGCGCCCGGCCATAGTATGCGCCGCAGGAGGGCCGGCATGAGAATCCTGACTACCACGCTCTGCTATCCCACACCGGATCAGCCCGACCAGGGCATCTTCGTCCAGCGCCGATCACTGGCGGTCGCCGCGCAGGCTCGTGCGCTGCGCCACAGCCTGGGCGCCGGGCCGGACGAGGCGCCTGTTCGCGTCGTCGCGCCCATCCCCTGGTGCCCGGTTCTGCGTGCGGACCGTCACGTACCCGAGCAGAGGGCACCCCTGCCGGCGACCTATCCCCGCATGCTCAGCGTGCCGGTGCTGAGCTGGGGGTTGGACGGTCTGGCCTTCGCATCCACCCTTTGCCGAACCGTGCAACAGATGCGGCGATCGGGCGACGACGTCGATCTGATCGATGCCCACTTTGAGTATCCCGACGGCGTGGGCGCCTGGCTGGCGGCACGCCGACTGGGGCTACCGATCGTGGTCACGCTGCGCGGCAAGCTGGTGTCACTGTCGCGCAGACCCGGACGGCGGGCTCAGATCGCGACCATGCTGCGCCACGCCGATGGGCTCATTGCGGTCAGCGAGAGCCTGGCAAACCTGGCCCGGAAGGTCGCCGGCCGTGACCTGGACATCGACGTGATCCCCAACGGTGTTGATGCGGATGTTTTCTGTCCGCTGGACAGAGCCCAGGCCCGCGCGGAACTCGGATGGGAGCCAACGGCGCGATACATCCTGTGCGTCGGGCACTACGTGCACCACAAGGGTTTCGATCGGCTGCTCGCCACCGTGCCAAAGATCAGGCGAATCGCTCCCGATGTTCGCGTCGTACTGGTAGGCAGCGCTCGGCGCGAGCAACCGTTCGTGCGCGAGTTGCACCGGATCATCCAGCGGGATGGCACGGCCGATGCGGTCACCCTCCACGGCCCCGTCGATCCCGCGACGCTCAACAAGATGTACAACGCCGCCGACGTGTGCGTGAACGTGTCGCGCTCCGAAGGCTGGTGCAACACGCTCAGCGAATCGCTCTCGGTCGGCACGCCGGTCGTGGCCTTCGACGTCGGTGGCAACCGCGAGCAGATCTGCTCGCAGGAACTCGGCCTGCTGGTGCCGGACGGCGACCTGCCCGCCCTGGCCCGGGCGGTCGTGGCCGCGCTCTCGCGCCGGTGGAACCACGTGCTCATTGCCGCGCATGGCGGCGCCCGTGGCTGGCCACTCGTCGGCCGCGAGGTAATCCGCGTATTTGAGCGCGTGCTGGACCGGCACGCGGCCGCACGCTCTCATGCTGCGCGACGCGAAAACCCCGGAAGCCTGCGGCCCCTTGCCACCTCGGGAGGGGCATTATGAATCGATGGCTGGCCGGCGAAGTCTTCTGGCCACTCACCGAGCGACTGCTCGGACGCGACACCATGCGGCGGTTCCATTCACTGGCCCGTTCCGATGATTGGCCGCACGACCTGCTGCGCGAGCTCCAGCGAAGCAAGCTGAAGCGCCTGCTGGGCCTGGCCCACGAGCATGCCCCCTATCATGCCGCCCGCCTCGATGCGGCCGGCGTCGACGTGCACGATCCCGCCCTGGGGCTTTCGGAACTCGTTTGCCTGCCGGTGGTGGACCGCGAGGATATCCGCACCCATCTCGAGGAAATGACCTGGCGCGGCTGTCCAGGGGGTGCCCGCCCGTACGCCACCGGCGGCTCCAGCGGCGAACCCTTGAAGTTCTTCACCGATCGTGGCCGTCAGGCCGCCGACTGGGCGGCGCGGTGGCGCGCCCGGGGTTGGTGGGATGTGCGCCCGGGAGACGTGGAAGTGCTGCTCTGGGGAGCACCCATCGAGTTGGAAGCGCAGGAACGGCTGCGCATCTGGCGCGACGGGCTGCTCAATCAGCATCTCTTGAACGCCTTCGACATGTCGCCCTCGCGCATGGACGACTATATCGAGTTCATTCACGCGCGACGTCCGGCGTGTCTCTATGGCTACGCCAGCAGCCTGGCCTTGCTTGCCCGCTACGCGCGGGAGCGAGGGTTGGAGGCCGGCGGATTGGGCTGGTCGTGGCTCAAGGCTGTTTTCACCACCGGTGAGGTGCTCATGGATGCCGATCGCGACGCGATCGACTGGGCCTTCGGCGTGCCGGTAGTCAACGAGTACGGCTGCCGCGACGGGGGTCTGCTGGGGCTCCAGTGCCCCGCCGGCCGCCTGCACGTACCGGAAGAGAACGTGATCGTCGAGCTGCTCACTCGCGACGGCCATCCGGTCGGGCCCGGCGAAACGGGCGAAGTAGTGCTCACCAGCCTCGAAGCGGTAGCCACCTTTATGATCCGTTACCGCACGGGTGATCTGGCCGTCGCCGCCAAGGGCCCCTGCCCCTGCGGGCGGTCATCCATGACGCTGGCCAGCGTCCAGGGCCGCGTCACCGACCAGATCATCTGCCGCGAGAACGGCGAGCTGCGCCGCATGCACGCACTCTCGCTCATGTACGTGCTCCGCGAGGCGGAGGGCCTCCGGCAGTTCCGCATCACGCAGCCATCCCTCGATGAGGTTGACGTCGAGATCGTCGCCGGCCTCGGTTTCACTGAGGAGACTGAACGCGCCGTTCGGCGTGGCCTGCGCGCTCGCCTCGGCCCCCATGTGACCGTCCGACTGAGCCGCAAAGACCATATTCCCCCCACTGGCTCGGGCAAACACGCCTGCGTGGTGTCTCAAGTGGCAGAAGGTGCCTTGAGATGACCACTTTTTATAATCCGCCGATTCCTCGCTTTAACGCCTGATTGGCGTGCGCATCTCAATACCTGCAGGCGTCCATGGCCGGGGTCCGCCCCCCGGACGCAGGGAGCTGCCCAACGCCGTTCGTTGCGCTGTGGGGAGGCGCCGGTGTAAGAACCGGTGCTTCTCGACGCAATGCGTGATGGAGTACAACCGAGCAAGATTATCTGCTTCGAGATATCTGCGGAGAAATACACCCATGTGCCCACGGAAAGCTGAAGGCTCCTATGTTCGTACATCCCTGATTCTGGTTGCGGGCGTGGCCGTCAGCTTCAGTGCTGGCCTGACGCCTGCCCGGGCCGAGTATGAGATTGCGAAGCTGGTCGCCTCAGATGCCGCCGAACGAGCAGATCTGTACTTTGGCTTTTCAGTGGCTGTTTCCGACGACCGGGCGGTGATCGGGGCGCCCGCGGATGATACCCTCGGCGATTACGCCGGCTCGGCGTACGTTTTCCGCCGTGACAACTCGACCTGGGTCCAGGAAGCCAAGCTGATGGCCGCGGATGGAGCCGAGTTGGATCTGTTCGGCTACAGCGTGGCCATCTCGGGCGACACCATTCTGATCAGCAACTTCAGGGACGACGACCAGGGAACAGACTCCGGTTCAGCGTACGTGTTCCGTTACAACGGTTCGAGTTGGGTCCAGGAAGCCAAGCTTTTGCCCGCCGACGGCGCCGAAGCGGACGGGTTCGGAATTTCGGTGAGCACCACGGGAGACAGGGCCCTGATCGGAGCGTATGCGGCCGACGCCGGCGGTATTTCGTCCGGTGCGGCGTACGTGTTCCGCCGTGACGGCTCAACCTGGGTGCAGGAAACCAAGCTGGTGGCCGCCGATGGAGCTGCCGAGGACTTCTTCGGTTGCAGTGTGGCCCTCGCCGGTAATGCGGCAATTATCGGAACCCCCTACAGCGGTCCCAGCGGTTTGTTCTCCGGCTCGGCGTACGTTTTCCGTGCTGATGGCTCGAACTGGGTGCAGGAAACCAAGCTGGTGCCCGCGGACGGAGGGGCATTTCACTTCTTCGGTGCCAGCGTCGCCCTCGAAGGGGACACCGCCCTGATCGGGGCGCCCAATGACGGGGAAACCGGCACGGGCAGTAACTACTGGTATAACGGCCACGGGTCGGCGTACGTGTACCGCTACGACGGCAGCACTTGGGCCAGCGAGGCCAAGCTGCTGCCCGCCGATGGTTCGCCGTCGGACCACGTCGGTAGCGTGGCGATGGGGAACGACCTCGCGGTGGTCGGAGCCTCCGGCGTGGACGGCAGTGGCTTGGACTCCGGAGCAGCCTATCTGTTCCGGCGTGACGGTTCGACCTGGAGCCAACTGGCCCGGCTGGTGGCTTCCGACAGTCAGGCGGGCGACACCCTGGGAGGGTCCACCGCCGTGTCTGGCGGGATGGCGCTCATCGGTACCACCAGGGACGGCAAGGGATCGGTATACGTCTTCAATCCCTCCGAGCACGACTGCAACGGCAACGGCACTCCTGACGTTTACGATGTCGCCGCCGGCACCAGCCAGGACTGCAACTCGAACGACATCCCCGACGAATGCGAGCCCTCCGACGACTGTAACGGCAACGGAATTCAGGACATCTGCGATCTCGCCGCCGGAGCGGCCAGCACCGACTGCAATGGCAACGGCATCCCGGACGAATGCGATGTCGCGCCTTTAGGCAGCTTCAGCACCGACTGCAACACCAACATCGTACCGGACGAGTGCGAGGCCGGGGCCCTGGTGGTTTTCAACTCGGGTCACCTGACGCCCTTCGGATACGAGGTGCCCCAGCACTACACCATCGCTTCGCCGCCACTGGCCGGCAGCGACGTCACTGTCACGCTGAGGGTTCGGGGCGACTTCGGCAATAGCGCTGAGAACTGCCTGAACGAGCACCTCAACGTGGATATCAGCGGGACCTCTCCAGTGCAATACATATTCTATTCGAATGGTCACGACTGCCCGGCCACGCCGGACGTCCACTCGTTCGTGGTCCCCGCCGCAACGTACAACCAGGTCGCGGCCAGCGGCAGTGTGGTCATCAACATGGTTCCCAACTTCCGGGTAGGCACTTACGAATGCGAGGATCCTCCTTCCTACGCCGCCGTGAGCGTCGAATACCGGGTCCAGCCCGACTGCAACGGGAACGGTGCGTTCGACGAATGCGACATCAGCAGCGGAGTGAGCGGCGACTGTAACGCCAACAGAATTCCTGACGAGTGCGAAGACTGCAACGGCAACCGTGTTGCTGACGCCTGCGATATCACCGACGGATCAAGTCAGGACTGCAACGCCAACACCGTCCCCGATGAATGTGAGATGGCCGACAGGGACTGTAACACCAACGGCGTGCTCGACTCCTGTGATCTCGTCACCGGCACCAGCGGCGATTGCAACCACAACCGGGTTCCCGATGAGTGCGACGTGGCTGGTGGCGCCTACCTTCTGACGCGGGCCGGCTCGATGCCTGCCGGGAACTCGCCCCACTCGGTCACCATGGCGGATTTCGACGAGGATGGTGATCTTGATCTGGCGGTCAGCAACGAACAGTTGGACCGGGTTTCGGTGCTTCTGGGCAACGGCGACGGCGGGTTCTCGGCGGCATCGTCTGTCCCCTCCGGCAGCCATGGCATGGCCATCATCCATGCGGATTTCAACGGGGACCAGCACCTCGATCTGGCCGTCGCCAACGAGCTGTACGACAATGTGGCGATTCTGCTGGGTGACGGCTCGGGAGCATTTGTCCTGAGCGGCACGTTCCCTGCCGGAGATACGGCCGTCTCACTGGCAGCGGGTGATTTCAACGAGGACGACCATCTCGACCTCGCCGTCGCCGATTACGAGCCGGACGAAGTTCATGTACTCATCGGCGACGGTGCGGGCGGTTTCACCCCGGGCACGGTCTTCTCCGCCTATAACCGGCCGCGCACGATTGTGGCTGGCGATTTCAACGAGGATGACCATCTCGATCTGGCCGTGGCCAGCGAATATGGCTCTGTCTTTATCTTTCGGGGCGACGGCGCCGGAGGCTTCAGCAGGCAGACGTGGCATTCCTCGTCCTTCACCATCCATTCGATGGTCAGGGGCGATTTCAACAACGACGCTCATCTCGATCTGGTTGCGGCCAGCAGCAGCTCGCATGATCTCCTGAGTTATCAGGGCGACGGGGCCGGTGGGTTCAGTCGTTTCCTGGCCGTCCCGGTGGACTTCGCCCCGCAAGCCATGGCGGCGAGCGATCTCAACAACGACGGCGACACCGATCTGGTGATCGCCGACTACAGCTCACATCGCGTGGGTGTGCTGCGCGGGAATGGCGACGGCCTGTTCACCCCTCTGGGGACCTTTTATGCAGGCCAGTACCCGCGGTCACTGGCCATTGGCGATCTCAACGAAGATAACAGCCCGGACGTGGTGGCGGTCAACATGCAGGCATCCGAAGTGTCGATCCTGCTCCAGGGCATCGGCAATCCCGACTGCAACGGCAACCTGACGCCGGACGACTGTGATATCGCGGCGGGTACGAGCCGGGACTGCGACGGCACGGGCGTGCCCGACGAGTGTGAGCCCGACCAGCCGGACGAGGATGCCGACGGAGTGAGAGACGCCTGTGATCGCTGCCCGCATACGCCGCAGAGCCTCTCGGTGGATCTCGAAGGCTGCCCGCCCTACGTGCCCGGCGACATGAACCGCGACGGCGACGTGGACCAGGAGGACTTCGGCCGCTTCCAGAGCTGCCTGAGCGGAACGGGCGTGCCGCAGACCGACCCCGCCTGTCAGAACGCGAAGCTGGACTTGGACTCGGACGTCGATCACAACGATCTCAAGGTATTCCAGAAATGCATGAGCGGCGCCAACGTCTGGGCGGATCCGGACTGTGCGGAGTGATTGCCGCCGGCACCCATGTCTCTTCAATGGCGGAAACTATAGGTTGTGCTGCCTTCCAGCCCGTGCCCGGTCTGCAGCGGCCAACCAGGCCGTCGGCGACCCCGCAGAGCTGTCGAAATTCACAGATCCCGTGATTCACCCATCCCCGCTCTGCTATCATCAGTAGCTCAGGCGGATTGTCGCAGCAACCCGCCAGGGCCTTGAATGTCTCACCGCCGACGGATCGGACGGTCGTTCATTCCGCAGACTTCTGAACCCGACCAAGAGGTGGATGAATGTCGCGACTCATACTCGTGTCCAATCGACTGCCCGTGACCATTAAAGCGGGCCGCAGGGGCGTCACCACGGCGCCGAGCACCGGGGGCCTGGCCACCGGGCTGTGGGGCCCCCACCAGTCCGGAGAGGGCCTCTGGTTCGGGTGGCCGGGAGAAACCTCGTCCCTCTCCCCGGCTCAGCAGCAGGAAGTGGAGCGTCGGCTGACGCAGATGAGAGCCATGTCGGTTCCGCTGTCTGACGAAGAACACAAACGCTACTACCAGGGCTTCTCCAACGGCGTGCTCTGGCCCCTGTGCCACTATCTGATCGACAGGGTGACCATCGACTCCCAGGACTTCGGCGTCTACCGCGAGGTAAATCAGCGGTTTGCCGACCGCGTGGCGGCGGCCCATCAGCCGGGCGATCTCATCTGGATTCAGGATTACCACCTGTTGCTGCTTCCGCAGATGCTCCGGGCGCGTTTGCCCGGCGCCAAGATCGGCTTCTTCCTGCACATTCCCTTTCCCTCGTCGGAAGTCTTTCGCATTCTGCCCTGGCGCAGCGTGATTCTCGAAGGCCTGCTCGGTGCGGACCTCATCGGCTTCCACACGCACGCCTACATGCGGCACTTCTCCGGGGCGCTTCTCCGGATCCTCGGGATAGAGGCCCGCGTGGACCAGTTGACTTACCGCGGGCGCGAGATCCGGCTGGGAGCCTTCCCCATGGGCATCGACGCGGATGGCTTTTCCTCCCTGGCGGACAGCCCCAGCGTGGCGGCCGCGGCCGAAAAGATCCGTGCCGAAGCCAGTCCGCGCAGGCTCTTTGTCGCCATTGACAGGCTCGACTTCACCAAAGGTATTCCGCGGCGCATGCAGGCTTTTGAACGCTTCCTGGAGCAGAACCCTGCCTTGCGGGATGAGGTCCGGTTCGTCCAGGTGGCGGTTCCGAGCCGGTCCGGGATCGGCCAGTACCAGCGGCTGCGCCGGCAGGTCGAGGAACTTCTCGGCCGGATCAATGGACGCTTCGGCACGGTCAGCGCGGTGCCCATCCATTCGATATACCGCTCGATGGATCGGACGGATGTGGTTGCCCTCTACCGGGCGGCAGATGTCATGGTGGTGACACCGCTGCGCGACGGCCTGAACCTGGTCGCCAAGGAGTTCTGTGCCAGCCGGACCGACAACGACGGGTCGTTGATCTTGAGCGAGTTCGCCGGGTCGGCCGCGGAACTGGGCGAGGCCCTGCGGGTCAATCCGTATGATATCGATCAGGTGGCCGGCACTTTCCGGCAGGCGCTGGACATGAGCCCGCACGAGCGCCAGACGCGGATGCGGGCTTTGCGTCAGCGGGTCTCAGACTATAACGTGCATCGATGGGTCGACTCGTTCGTTGAAGCGCTGAAGGAGACCTGTGAAGGCCGGGAGTGCTCGGCCATTCAGGCCTCTGCCGCATCCATCGACGAGTTGGCGCGTACGATCAGCGCGGCCACCGAGTTGGACCTGTTGCTAGACTACGACGGAACGCTCAAACCGTTCGCGATCTTCCCCGGTTTGGCCTCCCCGGACGACGAACTTCTGGATCTGCTCACGGCGCTCTCCCGACGAGCCGGAACCCGCGTGCACATCCTGAGCGGGCGTCTACGTCAGGATCTGGAAGAGTGGTTCGGAGACCTCCCCGTGGGGCTCTATGCGGAACACGGTTTGTGGCTCCGGCCTCTGGGGCAGGAGTGGACACCCTTGACCGAACTGGACACCGACTGGAAAAAGCAGGTCATGGAAATCATGCAGCATCATGTGAATCGTACGCCCGGCACGTTCATTGAGGAGAAAACGGCGTCGGCCGCATGGCACTGGCGAAACGCGGACCTCGAGTTCGGCGCCCTCCAGGCAAAAGAACTCCGCCTTCACCTGATGGGCTCTCTCTCCAATCTTCCGGTGGAGGTTTTGCAGGGCGAAAAGGTAATCGAGGTGCGGATGCATGGCGTCAACAAGGGGGCCGCCGTTCGCCGCATCCTGGGCGACTCACCCCGCGGGGCCGTCCTCGCCATGGGTGACGATCGCACGGACGAGGACATGTATGCCGCCCTGCCGGCCGGCGGCTACAGCGTTCACGTTGGCATGAAACCGAGTACCGCCCGGTACAGCCTGCCAGACAGCAGCGCGGCCCGCGAATTCCTGAGTCGTCTGCTACCGCAGGAGACTCAAGTACACGCGGCATCACGAAGATAGAGACCCAACACCCGATCGGTGTTTGGTTCGCAGTGACAGGGAGCGGGTTGTCGGCAGTAGACAATCTGCCCCGCAAATGGTATCCCTGCCGTTTCAACGATCTGAGCCTGAGGGAGACAACGATGCGTCTGATGCAAACGGCCATAGCGGCTGCCTGCGGTGTCCTTGTGCTGCTTTCGCCCGGCCGACAGGCATACGCGCGACCTGCCCAGCCCAACGTCATTATCGTGCTCACCGATGACCAGGGCTATGGCGATCTGTCGTGCCATGGAAATCCCGTGCTCAAGACGCCGCACCTGGACCGCCTCCGCGACCAGAGCATCCGCTTCACGGACTTTCACGTGGCCCCCATGTGCACGCCCACGCGGTCGCAGCTACTGACTGGCCGTGACGCCCTGGACAATGGGGCCATGAATGTCAGCAGCGGACGCACCATGATCCGACGGGGCATTCCCACTTTGGCAAACATGTTCGCCGATTCCGGGTATCGCACTGGCCTGTTCGGCAAGTGGCACCTGGGGGATGTGTATCCCTATCGACCGCAGGACCGCGGATTCCACAAGGCCATCTGGTTTCCCTCTTCGCACATCTCCTCCGCACCCGACTACTGGAACAACGACTACTTCGATCCGCACTTTCGCCTGGAGGACGGTACGATTCGGCCGTTCAAGGGCTTCTGCACGGATATCCAATTCGGCGAAGCCATGAAGTGGATGGAGCAGCAGACCAAGGCCGGCGAGCCGTTTTTCGCGTATATCGCACTGAACGCCGCGCACGGCCCGCTGTACGCGCCCGAGAGCTATCGCGCGCCGTATCGTGAACTCGGCCGGCAGCTCGCCGGCTTTTTCGGCATGATCGCCAATATCGACGACAACATGGACCGGCTGGAAACCATGCTCCAGAAGACCGGCCTGCGCGACAACACCATCCTGGTTTTCATGACCGACAACGGCGGAACGGCCGGCGTGAACACTTTCAATGCCGGTATGAAAGGCAAGAAGATCGAACTGTGGGAAGGCGGCCATCGCGTGCCGTGCTTCATCCGCTGGCCGGCCGGCGAGTTGGGTGAGCCCCGCGACATTGACGAACTCATCCATGTGCAGGACATCCTGCCTACTCTGGAAGAGCTCTGCTCGCTCGAGTCTTCTCCCGATCCGAAGCGCGACGGCACGAGTCTCGCCGGCCTGCTGCGGGGACAACAATCCCGACTACCGGACCGGATGCTGGTGGTGCAGTTCAGCCGCATGGATCGCCAGGTGCCGCGTTCAGGCGACGCGGCCGTGCTCTGGAAGCGCTGGCGTCTGCTCCCGGGCCGGCCAGGCTGGGAGCTCTATGACCTCTCCACCGATCCAGGCCAGGAGCGGGACGTTGCCGACCAGCACCCGGACGTGGTGAAGGCCATGAGCGAGCACTACGAGCAGTGGTGGGCCGAGGTCGAACCGACGATGAATCTGCTGAGCAATCTGACCATCGGCGCGGAGGCCGAGCCGGAGACGCTGCTCTCCGCGGCCGACTGGCAGGATGTGTTCCTCGATCAACAGCGGCAGGTGCGCGGCGGCCTCGGGCGCAGCGGGCCCTGGGGGCTGAAGGTCGCAGAGGATGGCCAGTACGTGTTCGAACTGCGCCGTTGGCCCCGGGAAGCCGACCATCCGCTTTCCGCCGGTCTTCCCCTCCACAAGCAGGTCGATGGCGAGTTGCCTCCGGGCAAGGCCCTGCCCATCGCCAAGGCCAGGCTGCGCGTGGGCACATCCGAGCAGACGCAGGACGTGAAGCCAGAGGACAAACACGTGCGCTTCAGCGTCCCGCTCAAGAAAGGAGAAACCCGTGCCCAGACCTGGTTTTATGATGTCGACGGCCAGGAGCGATGCGGTGCGTACTACGTGTATGTCCATCGCGAGTAAGTCTTTCCGCCCGCGAGGGCGCGTACCTCTGCTCTTGACCGCACTGCTCTGATGGCCCGTCAAGCGTTTCACGGATTCTGGGCAACAGGCTTTCAAGCGATGGCACAGCCGGCATAGCCAGATCCAGGGGCCGACGACGCCGGGCCTACCGTCCGGGGGCGGTTGCGCTTATGATCGCGTCGCCGAGATGGGTATTTCCGAAGCTCGCTCAATGGGGAGTGCGTTCATGGCATCCAGGAAGAGTCAGCACGTGTCGCAGAGTCGTCGGGGGTTCCTCAAGCAGTCGATGGTCGCGACAGGTTTGGCCGGCGGGCTGCTGGCGGCACGTCCGGCGCTGGCCCAGAAGGTCAAAACCCGCGGCACGATCGGAGCGAACGAGCGTATCCGGCTGGGCGTCATCGGCTGCGGCGGGCTGGGCATGGCCCACCATGTGCCCACGCTCATGCGCATGAGCGAAGACCCGAAGTTCAATATCGAGCTGGCGGCCGTCTGCGACATCTACGAGCCGCGCAAGCAGCGGGCGAAGGAAGTCAGCGGCGCGGAGCTGTTCCACGACTACCGCAAGCTGCTGGAACGCGACGACATCCACGGCGCGGTCATCGTCACCCCGGACCACTGGCATGCAAAGATGGCCATCGACGCCATGGAGGCGGGCAAGGATATTCACCTCGAGAAGCCGATGACGCTGCACTGGGAAGAGGCCCGGGACGTCTACAAAACCGCCGAGCGGCTTAAGCGCGTCGTGCAGGTCGGGGCGGAGGGCTGCTCGCGCGATCTCTACTGGCAGGCCCGCAGCGCGATCAAGGCCGGTAAACTCGGCAAGGTGGTGTGGGCCTCCGGCGGCGTATATCGCAACGTGCCCGGGGGGGATTGGAACTACCCCGTCGACCCGAAGTGCACGCCGAAGACGCTCGACTGGGACGCCTTCCTGGGTCCCGCACCTAAACGATCCTTCGACCCGGAGCGATACTTCCGCTATCGCAAGTACTGGGATTACTCCGGCGGGCTGGCCCATGACCTGATCGCCCACGTGCTCTCGGCCCTGCAGATCTGCATCGGGGCGGAGTTCCCCTCGCGCGTATCAGCGGCCGGCGGCGTCTACTGTCACAAAGACCGGGAGACGCCCGACGTGTTCCACATGATGGCCGAGTACCCCAGCCAGTACACGGCCACCCTCTTCTGCACGCAGTGCACCGAGACGGGTGCCCCGCTGGCCATCCGCGGCGAAAAGGCGGCCATGAGCTTCCCCCGCCACCAGGAGCGCAGCGCCCCGAAGATCCTGCGCATCGAGCCGGAAAAGGCCTTTAGCAAAGACGCGGCCCCCGAGGAGATCGGCGAACAGCCGCGCATGGGCCACGACGAGAACTTCATCCACTGCATGCGGACGCGGGAAAAAACGCACTGCGACGCGTTGACCGGCTATAAGGTCATGGTCGCCCTGGATCTGGCCGTGCGAAGCTGGCGCGAGGGGAAGATGTTCACGTTCGACCCCCACAAGCAGGTGATCGTCGCGTAGAAGATCACGAACGCGGCCCTGCATTGGCTTCATGCCGGCGAGCCGACCGACACAGTTGAAGCGTGGCCCCCAGGACGTAAGCAACAACCCCGGCCACAGAGCCCGTCAGGCTCAGCAGGAGAACGCCGGTCCACCATTCGGGCAGGAATTGCGATAGCCACAGGGAGACAAAGGCCATCGTGCCAGCCAGTCCGATCGGCAATCCTGCCCCTACCCCGCGCAGGACCGGATCCCAGCACTTCCACCGAAGGGGGAGGTCTCCGGGCTCCAGAGGCGGCAGCTCCGAGCCGCACTCCGGGCACCGCTCGTTACCCAGGTAATCGCGGATGTAGCCGCAGGCTCCGCACAGGCGAGCGTCCAAACGTTGCCAGGCTTGAACCAGCCGGTGGTAGTAGTGTTGCACCAGTAAAGCGGTCAAGCCGGATGTGAGCAGAACCGGAATGGCAGCCATCAGCGTGGTTTCGGTAGTGCTGTCCCCAGGTACACCGAGCAGAAAACTCATCCCCCCAAGCAAGCCTACCAGGACAAGCACACCCCATTCCAGCGCCAGCAGCCCCAGCAGGAGGCACTGGACGCGAGAGGTACGCCGAAGCAGGTCGTCGGCGCGCTGCGGCGTCCACCCTGTCCGCCTGAGTCGGTCAGGAACGCTTCCACTGGCTCTTCGGCGGAGCGAGGCGAACACCGGTCCGAGCAGGCGGTCCGCCGCCTGGCCAAAAGAATAGCCCATGGCGCGAAACGGCCAGAAAACACACCAGAGCACGCCCAGCAAAAGTGCCAGGGGCATGACCAGCACGCACAGCCATGCCGGATAGTCATCCATCGCAGCCAGCAGGCGTCTGATCATGCGGCGGATTGTAAACCAGACCCGGCTCCTTCGAAAACTCACAGCCTTGGTTTGGCGGTGGTAGCACCACGGCTTGCTCATCGGCAACGGAGACTCTTATCATCCTGCAGGATTCACGTTTGGGGACTCTGGTCGTCTGAAGGAGCGGACCCGCCGATGGCTTCACCCGCGTTTACACACCTGCACGTTCACACCCATTACAGCCTGCTGGATGGGGCCACCCGCACCGAGGCACTCGTCCAGCGAGCCAAGGCCCACGGCTCCAACGCGGTGGCCATCACCGACCACGGCAATCTCTTCGGAGCCGTCCAGTTCTACCAGGCAGCCAAGAAGGCAGGCATTAAGCCCATCATCGGCTGCGAAATCTACATGGCCCCCGGCGACCGGCGGGAAAAGGACGCCCGCGGCATGAAGGAGGCCAGCTACCATCTGCTCCTGCTCGCCCGCGACCGCACCGGCTACCAGAATCTTCTCAAGCTTAACTCGATCGCTTTCCGCGAGGGTTTTTATTACCGCCCGCGCATCGACAAGGAAGTGTTGCGGGCCCACTCCGGCGGGCTCATCTGCACCAGCACCTGCCTGGGCGGCGAGATCCCCCAGGCCCTCATGCGCGACGACCGGCGGGCGGCCGAGGAGATCGCCAAGATCTACCTCGACATCTTCGGTGAGGAACGCTTCTACATCGAGCTCCAGGACCACGGCCTCGAGGAGCAGAAACAGACCAACCCGGAGCTGGCCGTCCTGGCCAAGAAGCTCGGCGTGGGCATGGTGGTTACCAACGACGTGCACTACCTCGAGCACGATGACGTCGAGGCCCACGACGTCCTGTGCTGCATCAGCACCGGCAAGAAGCTCACCGACGAGGATCGCTTCAAGTTCCCCACGGACCAGTTCTACTTCAAGACGCCCGAGCAGATGCACGAGTTGTTCAAGGGCTACCCCGAGGCCCTGGATAACACCGGTCGCATCGCCGACCTGTGCGACCTCGAGATCGAGTTTGGCAAAGTACACGCCCCGGTCTACGAGATCCCCGAGGGCAAAACGGCCGACGAGTACCTGCGCGAGCTGGTCTATGACCGGGCGGCGAAGAAGTACCCGGAGATTACGGACGCGATCCGTGAGCGCATCG
This sequence comes from Phycisphaerae bacterium, assembly GCA_045863575.1. Lineage (GTDB taxonomy): Bacteria > Planctomycetota > Phycisphaerae > UBA1845 > PWPN01 > JAAXZI01. The sequence continues at coordinate 783 of BTUC01000079.1, read as the reverse complement.
ATTACGAGCTGGGGGTCATCTCCGGCAAGGGCTTTTCGAGTTACTTCCTGATCGTGTGGGACTTCGTGAACTACGCCCGTTCGCGGGGCATCCCCTGCGGCGGCAGAGGCAGTGCCTGCTCGACGGTGGTCGGGTACTGCCTCGATCTGTCCGCACCCGATCCCCTGCGCTACGAGCTCTACTTCGAGCGGTTCATGGACCCGGACCGCGCGGAGATGCCCGACATCGACATGGATATCTGCGAGCATGGCCGTGAGGAGGTCATCGACTACGTCCGCCGGAAGTACGGCCACGTGGCCCAGATCATCACCTACGGGACGCTGAAGGCCAAGGCGGCGGTCAAGGACGTCGGCCGCGTGCTCGGCCTGGGCTTCGACGAAGCGAATGCCATCACCAAGCTCATCCCCGAAGAGCTGAAGATGACCATCGAGAAGGCCCTCGGTCAGGAGCCCGAGCTCAAGAAGATGTACGACGAGAACCCGGCTGTCCGGCGGGTGCTCGACATCAGCCGCCGCCTGGAGGGCCTGGCTCGGCACACGGGGGTGCACGCGGCTGGCGTGGTGGTCAGCGACGAGCCGCTGGACAACTTCGTGCCCCTCTACCAGCCGCCGAACTCCGGCCAGCTCATCACCCAGTACGACGGCCCGGGTGTCGAGTTGTGCGGGCTGCTCAAGATGGACTTCCTGGGCCTCTCCACGCTGTCGATCATGGAGCGGGCCCGGCAGCTCGCCGAGAAGAACCACAACGTCAGGATCGACCTCGACGCCATCGATCTGACCGACC
>BTUC01000078.1:0-21123 GCA_045863575.1 Phycisphaerae bacterium | reverse complement strand
TGTGGTCCATGTCGACGGCCGGCAGCTTGGAGGTGCCGATTGGCCGTATGGGCGCCACGCGGCTGCAAACGCTGCGGCTTGGGCACGGCGTTGCCCAGCACGCGCTGATCGCGGGCAAGACCGGTTCCGGTAAATCCACCCTGCTGCACGTGCTGATCACCAACCTGTCGTTGTGGTATTCGCCCGACGAGGTCGAGTTCTACCTGGTGGATTTTAAGAAGGGCGTGGAGTTCAAGGCCTACGCCACGCACGCGCTGCCCCATGCCCGGGCGGTGGCCGTCGAGAGCGATCGCGAGTTCGGCCTGAGCGTGTTGCAGCGCGTGGACGGCGAGTTGACCCGCCGGGGCGCGTTGTTCCGCCAGCTGGGTGTGCAGGATCTGGCCGCGTATCGCGAGGCGTCCGGCAAGGGCATGCCGCGGACGCTGCTGATCATCGACGAATTCCAGGAGTTCTTCTCCGAGGATGATCGGCTCGCGCAGGACGCGGCGCTGCTGTTGGACCGCCTCGTGCGGCAGGGCCGTGCATTCGGCATCCACGTCTTGCTGGGGTCGCAGACCATCGGGGGAACCTCCGGTCTGGGTCGCAGCACCATCGGGCAGATGGCCGTCCGCATCGCCCTGCAGACCAGCGAGGCGGATTCACAGGTGATCCTCGGCGACGGCAACTCGGCCGCCCGTTTGCTCTCCCGCCCGGGCGAGGCCATCTACAACGACATGAGCGGCCTGGTCGAAGCGAACAGCCCCTTCCAGGTGGCGTGGGTTTCCGACGAACGACGTGATGAGCATCTGGCCCAGATCAGGGAACGCATCCGCTCAGAGGGGTGGCAGGGCGGCGAGGCGGTCGTGTTTGAGGGCAACGTGCCCGCGGACCTCCGCAAGAACCGGGAACTCGCCGCGTTGCTGGAACAGCCCTCGTGGGGCGAGACGCCGTTGGCGCCGCGGGCGTGGCTCGGCGAACCGGTGGCCATCAAGGAGCCGACCGCGGTCGTGCTGCGTCGTCAGAGCGGGTCGAACCTGCTCATTGTCGGCCAGCAGGAGGAGGCGGCCATGGCCGTCCTGGCGGCCGGCATGCTGTCGTTGGCCGCACAGCACGCTCCCGAGGCGGCGCGCTTCCTGGTGCTGGACGGCAGCCCCGTGGATTCGCCGCTGGCCAAAGTGCTTCCACGGATGGCCGAGGTGCTGCCGCAGGAGGTCAAGCTGACCGAGTATCGCTCTGTCGAAGCCGCCCTCGGTGAGCTCTATGAGGAAATGCAGCGGCGCCAGTCCGGCGACGAAACGCACCCGCCGGCCGTCTTTGTGGTCATCTATGGGCTGCAGCGCTACCGGGCGCTGCGTCGCCAGGAGGACTCCTTCAGCTTCTCACCGCGCGACGAGGAGGCCAAGCCTAATCCGGACCGGCAGTTCGCCGAGGTGCTGCGCGACGGGCCGCCGCTGGGCATCCACGTGCTGGCCTGGTGCGACACGCCGGCCGCGGTGGAGCGGACGCTGGAGCGGACCAGCCTGCGCGAGTTCGACTACCGCGTGCTCTTCCAGATGAGCGCCTCCGACTCGAGCAACCTGATCGACTCGCCGCTGGCCAACAAGCTCGGCCAGAACCGGGCCCTGGCCTACAGCGAGGAGCAGGGCACCCTGGAGAAGTTCCGGCCCTACGCATTGCCGGGGGGGGCATGGATCGACCAGGTTCGAGAGCAGTTGGCTTCACGGTGTCAAAGGTGAGAGGGGAGATGTGACAAGGGCCAGGCTTGGTTTGCCCGCGACCTCCTGGCGGCGTACTATGCGGCGGGGGACCACGCAAGATTCGGCGAGGGCTCAATGCGCAAGAAGATGCACATGATCTACTGGAAAGGCGATAAGTTCTGGCTAGGCAAGCTGAAGGAGCACCCGGCGATCATGACTCAGGGACGGACGCTTAAGGAGCTCGAAGACAACCTGAGGGACGCCTACCACATGATGGTCATGGAGGATGTTCCTGAGAACTACGGGGAGAAGGCCATCGCCCTATGAAGCGCAGCCATTTCGTGCGTCAACTCGTGCGCGATGGTTGTGTCCTGTTGCGCCGAGGCTCGCGCCACGACATCTACGTCAACCCCAAGACAGGGCTCCAGCAGCCGGTTCCGCGTCACACGGAAATTGACAACGTGTTGGCGAAGCACATACGCAAGCACCTGGGTCTCGAGTAGCTCAGTTCAGATTGCCCCATCCGACAGCCTCCGGGCCGCCTCGCGGATGACGATTGGGCAGCGATCATAAAGCAAACAGAGCCTCCCGGCCGCGCCTCAACAGAAGGTCGGCAGCGACGCGAATAACTCGGGATTAAACCTGCTGTCCACAAGCGATCGCAATCTGTCACCGGCCTCAGGTACTCCCCGAGGCGGGGGTAGTTGATGGCGCCCGTTGATGCACGTATGTCCTCCGCGTAGACTGCCGCTCCTGGATGATGCACGAGAAAGGAGTGGCCCATGAATGCTCACATGCTGGCTGGAATCGGTGCGATCAGTGTTTTGGCGGCTGGAGCGGCCTTGGGGGCCGAGGCCGGGCCGGTGGATCTGGCCACGCCCGGATGGGAGATCGTGATCGCGGCCGATGCTCCGCCGGCGGTGGTGTATGCCGCCGAAGAGTTCAGGGACCTGCTCAAACAGGCCAGCGGTAAGGAGCTGCCCATCCGCAAGGCGGACGGTGCGGGAGATGTCGGTGCGCCGGCACGAAAGGTGTACATCGGCGACAGCCCCGTGATGCGCGCCAGCCCGGCCGGGTTCTCCGTCGAAGGACTGGGCCCGGAGGATCTGCGGATCGTCGCCCACGACGATTTCATCGCCATCGCCGGCGGCGGCCCGCGCGGAACGTTATACGGCGTGTACAGCTTCTTCGAGGATTATCTGGGCGTCCGCTTTCTCACCGCCAATCACACGCACGTGCCCCGGCTGAGCGGCAAGTCCCAGGTCGGCCCTATCGACCGCACGTACCGCCCGCCGCTCTCGTTCCGCTGGCCTTACTATGGCGAGAACAATCTGAACCCGAGGTTCGCGGCCCGGCTGCGCTGCAACACGGTGGATGGCGACCCGAAGTACGGCGGCAAGACCGGCCAGTCGCTCATCAATCACTCTTTCGGCAACCAGATCCCCCTGGCCAAGTATGGTAAGGAGCATCCGGAGTACTTCGCCCTCCGCGATGGCAAGCGACTGGCCGAGGGCACCAACGACTTCTTCACCACCGAGCCATGCCTGACGCACCCGGATGTGCTCAAGATCGTCACCGATGCCGTCCTGGCCGAGCTGAAGGCCAGCCCGCATCGCGAGAACATCTCTGTCAGCCAGAACGACAACGATAAGCACTGCCTCTGCCCGAACTGCAAGGCCATCGATGACCGCGAAGGCACGCCCATGGGCACGCTCCTGGAATTCGTCAACGCCATCGCGGACGTGGTTGCGAAGGAGCACCCAGGCGTCAAGGTGGGGACCTTGAGCTACTGGTACACGCGCAAGCCGCCCAAGACACTCAAGCCGCGGCCCACCGTGCAGATCCAGCTTTGCAGCATCGAGTGCTGCGTGATTCACCCGATCAATGATCCCAAGTGCGAGAAGAACGTCCAGTTCTGCTCGGACATGGCCGAGTGGGGCCAGCTCACGCAGGAGATCTTCATCTGGAACTACAACACGAACTTCAGCAACTACCTGCTGCCGTTCCCCAACCTGCGGGTGATCGAGCCGAACGTGCGCTACTTCATGAAGAACGGAGCCAAGGGCATCTTCATGCAGGCTGCCGGCAACACCACCGGGGCAGAGCTGTCGGATCTGCGCAACTATGTCATTGCCGGACTGCTGTGGGATCCGACCCGCAGCGGCGAAAAGCTGCGCGACGAGTTCCTGGGCCTGCACTACGGCAAGGCAGCGGCGCCGATTCGCCGGTTCATTGAAATGTACCACGATCACTGCGAAGCCAAGGGCATCCACCGCAACTGCTTCGGCCGGGCGGCCGATTACGCCATCGACGAGAAGATTGCCCAGGCGGCGCTCGATGCTTTTGCGGAGGCCTTGTCCCTGGCCGGCGATGACGCGGTGAAAGCGCGCGTGGAGCAGGCATCGATCTGTGCCTACCGCGCGGCCGTTGACCCTGCCTGGGAGCTTGAGCAGGGCAAAACGCTCGATTCCACCCAGGCCGCCAGGCTCCGGCCGCTCGTGCGCAGGCTCTTTGAGCTTTGCGAGCGTTACCAGGTCCCCCGATTTTCTGAGGGCATGACCACCGGGCAGGCCAAAGCGAAGCTTCAGGCGGCCTTTGGCTTGAAAGCTGACGAAGCCTTCTGAAGCGGGACCTGTTGCATCCGAATCCTCCCAACCAGCGGACCACCACCACTGCTGCCCCGGGCCAAGGGCGTCGTGTGGCTACTGCTTGACGGCCCCGAACGGGTACAATCCCCGACCCTGTCAGCTTGCGCAGGGCGCGATTGATGGGACGCGGGTTCTGAGAGGAGTACCCCAACATCCAGCGTCGAATCGACATCCTGGCTGCTCTCTGTCTCGTCGGGGCGATCATCTGCTGGGGGGTGCCGCCGGTCATGCTGCGCTATCTGCGCCATGCTGTGCCCGACGGATTCACCACCAACCTGGTGCGGTATCCGATCTCGACGTTGCTTTACATTCCCCTCATCGTGGTGGTCGTTCGGCGGCAGAGTTTGGGCACCTTCTGGAAGGCGGCACTCCTGCCGGCCGTCGTCAACATCATCGGCCAGACCCTGTTTGCTGTCTCGCTGTACCACATGGCAGCGGGCATGATGTCGTTCCTCGTGCGGATCTCCGTGGTCTGGAGCATTTTGGGGGCGTTCCTGCTGTTTCCCGATGAGCGCCGGCTGGCCCGGCTGCCGCGCTTCTGGTTGGGGGCGGTGTTGGCGGTGGCCGGGTTCGTGCTCATGGCCTTCATCGGGCAGGATGCCGCCGAGGTGTCCGATCTTGGGAAGCTGATCGTCTTTCTTTGCAGCATCTTCTGGGGTTTGTACGACATCACGGTGCGTTGGACCATGCGTGATCTGCATCCGCTGGTCGTCTTTGGCGTGATCGGCAACTATACGTCGATCGGCCTGATCCTCATGGCGCCCCTGGGAGAGCCGGCGTCCGTGCTGCGATTGAGCGCCGGCGATGCAACCCTACTGGTGGTTTCGGCTTTCGTCGGCATCGCCGCCGCCCACGGAATGTACTATGTAGCCATCCAACGGCTGGGCGTGGCCGTCTCGGCCATTACGCTGCTGTTCACCCCGTTCGTCTCCACCGTCGGCGAGTGGATGTACCTCGACGAAGGTATGACTCCGCTGCAGTGGGCCGGCGGTGTCATTCTCGTCCTGGGAGCGGTCACGGCACTTCTGGCCCGACAAAAAGTCGCCCGGCCGTCCGCTCCTCCCATGGAAACCAGCCTCGACTGAACGGTCGCCTCGTCCTGCGTGCGGGGCGCCCACCTCTTCAAGGCTACTGCTCTTTGCAGTTGGTGACTTCCGCTACAGATGCGAACGTCATTCACAGGACGAGGCTCTGGACAGTACCTGATCCTGAATCGGCCTTGGATTGCAGCGTAGCGCGCGGTCTACAATCAGAGTAGTCCGGACCGGAGACTTCAGCATGATCTTTCCCTGCCATGTCGAGCAGATCGGTGGCGGCCAATGGCGCGCCCGGAGTAGCGAGCCGGCCGTCGGTGAGGTGGAGGCCGCCGGCCCAACGCGCGCGGAGGCGCTGGAGAAACTCCGGGCTGAGATTCGTTACCGGCTCGAGTGGTGTCCATGTAGCGGCGTCGGCGACACATTTGTCGAACTGGAGGTGAGTTGATATGTCCATGCTGGCGGAGAGCAAATGCGAGGCCTGCCGGGCGGATGCGCTGCGGCTGACCAGTGATGAGATCGAGCAGCTTCGCACTGAGGTTCCCGAGTGGCAGGTGAACGACCACGACGGCGTTCCCCGACTGGAGCGGGTCTTCAAGTTCAAGGATTTCGCGTCCGCGCTGGCGTTCACCAACCGCGTGGGCGCGCTGGCCGAGGATGAGGGCCACCACCCAGCGCTGCTGACCGAGTGGGGCCGTGTCACGGTAAGCTGGTGGACGCACAAGATCCGCGGCCTGCACCGCAACGACTTCATCATGGCCGCCCGAACCGACGAGGCGTTTACCGGATAGGTTGTGCGGCTCACACGGAGTAGGGGCGCGGCTAAGAGGTGCGGCTCATCCGGAGTAAGAGATGCGGCTCATCCGGAGTAAGAGATGCGGCTCATCCGGAGTAAGAGATGCGGCTCGTACGGAGCAGGAGGCGCAGCCCGATGCCTCCCTCCCCCGGTACTCCGGGGGAGGGCCGGGGAGGGGGCTTGGTGAGTGGAGACTGGGCGACGGAGAGACAGAGCGACAGAGAGAAGGAGCGACGAAGAGATTGGGGGGCGTGGTGGGCAAGCATCAGGCGACAGAAGCCATCGCCGCTGTCAGCCCACAATCGCCGACCCCGAACACACTTCAATACTCAGAACTCTTACCCTCGACTCATCACTCATCACTCATCACTCATTACGTCGCTCCCGGCACGGTCAGCACCACCCGCTCCAGCGGCTCGCCGCGGGCGAAGCGGTCGAGATTCTCCGCGATGCGCCGATACCGCCTTTCGACCATGGGCCGGGTCCACGCCGAAAAATGGGGCGTCAGGATCACGTTGTCCAGCTCGTGAAACGGCAGCTTCGAGCCATGCATCGTGGTGGTCAAGTCCTTAGGATACTGGTACCAGACATCGAGGGCCGCACCCGCGAACCACTTCTCGCGAAGCGCTTTGTAGAGGGCTGTTTCCTCGATGATATCCGCCCGCGCCGGGTTAATCAGAAAGGCAGTTGGTTTGAGCCGCTTCAGTTGTGCCTCCCCGATCAGGCCGCGCGTTTGCGGTGTCGACGGGCAGGCGATGACGACGAAGTCGCATTGCCCCAGCATTTCGTCGAGGGCATCGATGCCGCGGCACCACTCCACGTCCGGGCAACTGCGCGGCGTGCGGGCCACCGCCAGCACACGCAGTCCAAAGGCCTTCGCCCGGACCGCCACCGCCTGGCCGATGTGCCCGAAGCCGACCAGGCCGAGCGTCTTGCCGTAGATCTCGTCGTGGAACTCGCCGTCGTGCCGGCCGCTGCCATCCCAGCGACCCTGCCGGAGGGTCGCCTCGTATTGCCGCAACCGGGTGGCCAGAAGCAGACAGGACATCAGCACATATTCGGCGATCGGAATCTCATGTTCGTACACGTTGCACAGCGTGCTCCCCGGAGGCAGGACGGCCGGATTGAAGCCGTCGACGCCCGCTCCCACACAGTGGAGGAGGCGCATACGCGGAACGGCGTCCATGAGCCCGGGCGGGAAAATGTTTCCAACGAATGCGTCGGCATCGGCTGCGGACCGGCGAACCATGTCCGCATCGGAAACGTCCGGCACGCTGGACAGTTCCCAGGGCGTGGCCAGGTGGCGGCGGAGCAGTTCCTCCCGGCTGGCGGCCACGTAGTCATAGAGCACGGCTTTCATGGGTCAGTCCTCCTCCGGCAGGGGCTTGCCTTTAGTCTCCGGGGCCCAGATCAGGAAGATCAACCCCAGGAGGTAAATGGTCGAAAGGATGATCATCCCGGTGCGAAACGGGTTAGCCACACCGCTGTCCCGCAGCGCATCGCGGATCGGATTCCCCAGCAGCATGACTACGGCCGAGGAGAACCGGGCCACGTTGTAGCCGAACGCCGTGCCCGTCGAGCGCAGCCGCGTGGGGTATAGCTCCGGCAGGTAGATCACCAGCCCGCCCATCACCGCAATGCTGCAATAGCCCACCAGCGGCAGCAGCACGTAGGCCTCCCACTCGGAATGCAGGTTCAGGAACGTGTAGGTGATGATCGCAAACGAGGTGACGAACGCGGCAGCGAAGCCGATCCGCCGGCCGACGTGGCTGGCCAGCACGGTGAAGGTCATGATGCCCAGAAAACCGCCGACGTCCTGCAACAGTGACCCGATTGACCGCACCCAGTCGATCTGCTCGGGGCTGGCGCGGTTCTTCAGCGCATCATCGATCAGTTCCGGCGACCAGAAGCCCACGCCCCACACGCCGACGATGCCGGTGGTGGCCAGGGCGACGGCCACAATCGTGTTGCGCCGCCAGCGCGAATGCGTGAACATGCCCTTCAGGTCGCCCATCTGGCGGTCGAGCTTCTCGGTGGCGGTCCTTCGGGCGGCTTGCCACTGCTCCGATTCCTTGAGCGTGGTCATGATGAAGACGATGAGCAGGGCCGGCAGCGCCCCCACAAAAAAGAGAAGACGCCAGCCGGCAATGCCCCCTTCATACACGCTGGCGAAATAATGACCTCCGGGCTGGAAGCCCCAGGCCGCCACCGCCGAACCGGTCATGTTGCCGAACAGCGACAAGGCTGAAAAGAGGCCCATGAAGAATGCCCGTGCGTGCTCGGGCATGGTTTCGGCCACCAGCGTGGCAGCGGTCGCGAAAGCCCCGCCGATGCCCCCGCCCATCAGAAAGCGGAATATGCAGAACGACACGCCCCCGGTCGCCAGCCCGCACAGCCCGGTGAAGACCGAGTAGATCAGAACCGACAAAGCCAGCGTCTTCGTGCGGCCCCACCGGTCGCCCATGATCCCGAAAATCAGTCCGCCCACCGCCCAGCCCACCATGGTGGCCGCCGTCGCGTACGTGCCGTAATCGATCACTATCGCGCTGGTTTTAGGCTGGTCCAGCAGTTGCGTGAGTGCCGGCGTGCGGGCCAGCATGAAAATCCGCTGATCGGTGCAGTCGAAAAACCACGCCGACGCCGCGACAATGAAGACCCACCACTGGTAGCGGGTGAGGCCCTGGTACCAGCGGAGCCGCTGTTGAGGTGGCTGGTCGGTGAGGACCGGTGCGGTCATTCGAATCTCCTGGATGGGGACCTTCTTCGTGGTGGGTCACCTCGCACCACTGCCCAAATCACTCCCAGGCCAGTAGACTACCATCCCAGGCAAATTGTCGACAGGATACCCAGCGGGAGGAGGACGGTGACAATGCTCAGACATCTTTTTCAAACGGCCGCCATCCTGCTTCTCGCGGCTGCCGGCCTGCCGGGCGCCGTGCCTAACGTTCTGCTCATCGTGTCGGATGATCACCAGCACAGCGCGATGGGCTGCGCGGGCAATCCGATCGTCCGCACACCCCATCTCGACCGGCTCGCGGCCGAGGGCGTGCGTTTCTCGCATGCTTTCATTTCCATCCCCATCTGCACGCCTTCCCGTGCTGCGTTTTTGACCGGCCGGTACGGTGCCCACAACGGGGTGACGTTCTTCGGCCATAAGATGCGGCCAGAGGTGCCGACACTCGCCCAAGTGCTGACCCGCAGCGGTTTCCAGACGGCTTTTACTGGTAAGTGGCACAACGACGGCCGACCCGGGCATCACGGGTTCACCTGGACCGGCAACGTTTTTCCCGGGGGCATGTGTGATTTCACCGACCCCAGGCTCTGCCAGGGGCTGGCGGACAAGCCGCAGGTGGTTCCCGGCAACATCACCGAGTTGTTCACTGAAGCGGCTGTCCGGTTCCTGGAAACCCGGGACGCTTCCCGGCCGTTCTTCCTCAACGTAGCCTACACTGCGCCGCACGACCCCCGAACGCCTCCGCCCGCCTACGAGAGTATGTATTACGCGATGAAGATTCCGTTGCCTGGCAACTTCATGCCCGAACCGCGGTTCGATCCCGGCACGCTGAGTATCCGAGACGAAATGCTCCTGCCGTTGCCCCGGGACCCGGAGATCATTACTCGCGAAATGGCACGCTACTATGGCCTGATCACGCACATGGACACCCAGATCGGGCGTATTCTCGACGCCCTCGACCGCAGAGGACTCACCGACAACACGATCGTGTTCTTCGCGGGTGACAACGGGCTCGCGCTGGGTGCCCACGCACTTCTGGGCAAGCAAACCTTGCATGACGAGGGGACCCGTGTGCCCCTGATTATCCGCCACCCCCGACTGGGACAACGAGGACAGGTTCGCGATTCGCTCGTCGATCTGATCGACCTGATGCCGACCGCGTGCGAGTGGACGGAGACGGGCCGGCCCGAGGAACTCGACGGGTTCAGTCTGGCAGACGTTTACACCGGGCGAATCACGCAGGTCCGAGATGCGGTGTTCGCCCGCTACGACGATCTCTTCCGAAGCATCCGCACGTCGCGTCACAAACTCATTCAATACCTCAAGCTGGGCCGGGAAGAGCTGTTCGATGTGGCCGCGGATCCGCTCGAGCTCCAGGACCTTTCGGCGGACGCTTCCCTGAGCGGCACACGTGACCAGTTGCGGCGGCAACTCCAGCAATGGCGAGCCGTGCAGCATGATACCTCCGGCCTCCGCGGCCCGTGAGCCGTGTTCATGCCCGGCATCGCTCATTATCGGACCCGGCTGGCCTTTCCGGCCTATCCTACTGCGTACTGTGATGCCCATCGGTTGACAAAAATAGCCGCATCCAGTAAACAGGGCAAGTGAGGAGTGGAGCGCTTCTGCCGGCTGTCGACCAAGCAGCTTGCAGTCATATCTCCTGGAGCCGAGCGGGTAACATCGTCTATCGAAGGTGGGATTTACGGCGTGCGAGCATATCCAGCCAGCCAGTGCCCGGGCCTGTGGGCCCTGATCGTGTTCGTGGGAACGGTTGGGTCAGCGGTTGGTTCTGTGTCGGCCGCCCCTGCGCTGACGCTGCTGGATGCCCATTTCCGGTCGGACGTGGTCCTTCCGGAGTTTGCGCGACTCTGGCACTACGCCGTGGCTGATCGGGAGAACTGGAGCGAGGAACAGCTCCGCGACTGGTACGCCCAGCGGCCGCTCGGGGGCGGGATCCACGTTTTCTTCCGCAACGATGGCCGCGAGCCCCTGACTTTCAAGGATGTTCTCCTGGGCGGGTTCAGCCTCCAACGCGTGATTGCGTTTTCCGACCAGCGCATCAAACGGAAACCCGCCAGCATCTTTTTCGCCGATCTGGCAAAGGCGCACCTGGACCGGCTCGTCGCGCTGGGCGAGCCGGTCTGGTGGCGCGTGCAGCCCGGGCGCGTAGATCCCGGTGGGGTCGGCGAAGTCTATATCCGGTTGAGGGCACGGCCGCGGGCGGCACAGGTCGATCTCGTCCTCCAGCACTCCGGCGGCACAGGGAAGTACGCTGTGCCTGTCCGGGCGGGGCTACCGCGCGTGGAGAGTGTCAGCTTCGATGATCGGCTGCAGCGGATCTTTGCATATTTTCGGTATCCGGAACAACCTCAAGCGCAAGTGAAACGAGTTCTCCTCGACGGGCAGGACGTGACTGCTGACGCGTCGATCGTCTCGGACCAGCGGTTCGAACTGAGCCCCATCGAGGTGCAGTTGCCGCGCTCATTGCCAGTCGGTTCGTTCCATTGCCTCCAGGCCGTTTACGAAGACGATTCTGTGGCCTCGACGATGATCCGGGCCTGGCAGGATGAGTTCATGTGCGGGATCTGGGGTGGGCGGTCTGGGAAAGAAGGCGACGCGGCCGGAGCTATCGCTCACCTCCGACGGCTTGCGGAGAATAATCTCAACCTACAGATGCCGCAGGTCGGTTCGGCCATGCTGAGCAGCTTCTACGCCACGCCGGAGGGGCGCCGCTGGCTCGTACAGCATGATTTCGGGTTGATGGTGAATGAACCTGGCAAATGGGGGGCCGAGGATCCGTATGCGTTCTTCATCCATGATGAGCCGGACTGCGGCGATGCGTTGATCAAGGGCCTGCCGGCCGGCCACGAGGTGGGCAGCCTGGCGCAATGGGCCCAGAGCCGCCATGAGGAACTCCGCGCGGCGGATTCGCAAGTGCCCACCGTCCTGAACGTGGATTCCTCGTTCAAGCCGGAGAACTGGTATACCTACGGGCAACTGCCGGATCTCTACTGTACCGATCCCTACTACCAGCCGCGCCTTTGGGAGGCTTATGGCAAGCATCCCGATCGGCTGGAGATCTACAAGAAGGCCACCTACGTCCTGGCGGCCGGCAGCATCTGTCGATCGGCCTGCGCGCCGAACCCGCTGCACGTCGTGCTTTACGCCTGCCGGCGAGCCAGGCAGGAGAGCCGCTTTGACCGCTTCCCGACGCCGCCGGAAAAGCGCATCGAGGCGTATTATGCCCTGGCCGCAGGGGCCAAAGGGCTTTCCTACTGGTGGTATACGCCGACGGGCGGCAAATCCGTGGGCGTGGGGTCGGACGATCCCGCCGCCCGGGCGCTGTGGCGCGAGATCGGATTGATATCGGCGGAGGCGCGGACGGCCGGCCCATTGCTGGTGAAGGCCTGTCCCATCGAAGTGTCTCACCGCAGTACCTCAGGCGTATGGCTCCGGGCCCTCGCGTGCGGCAATGACTCGCTGGTGCTCCTGATAGTCAACGATCAGTATGAAAACACCGATGTCGGCACGCAGATCCGGCCGGTCGAGTCAGCGGAAGTGGCGGTTAGGCTTCCCTCCTGGGTTGAGCCCAAAAGCGTCTTTACGATTGGTCCTGAGGGAGTTGGGCCGGCCAGGGCGGAGCGGTCGGCGTCTCTGCTGAAACTGTCCTTGGGGCGCCTGGAGGTGACGCGGTTGGTGGTGGTGACGTCCGATCCGCGTGTGCAATCGGATCTGGCCAGCCGCTTTGAGGCCCTCTTCGCCCGGAACAACAAAAGGATCATGGCCGCCGCCGGCTCTTGAGTGCTGTTGAAGTGACAAGGTCTACCCCAGGCCGCCCGGGTGCGCTCCGCGACTCCCCTCCATTCCTCACCCGGGCGGCCTTCTCCTTTGGTCCGGCAGTGAGGCCGCCGAGAGGAGCGGGTTGCTCAAGTTTGACCCTAAACTCTGCCGAAATAAGGGTTTGCTCAGTAGCTGTCGAGGTCGGACCACAGCCGAGAGAGATGCTTGAAGGGAATACGGCACCAGCCGTAGAATAGGCTCGGCGCGGTTACTGATGGACGGCGTGAAAGAGTCAACGCTTTGAATCCACACGATCTGCTGTTGAGTGAATCGCTCCCGTGCCCGGGTGTGTGGTGGCAGCACATCACGCACAACTGGGCGCTGGTCTCCGTGCTGGTGACCGTCAACTTCCTGGTGGTCACCTGCTGGCTCATCTTGCGCAAGTACGTCAAGATCATGCTCAACATCATCCGCGACACGCCGCCTCCTTTGGCCATGGGGCCGCGGGACTTTGAGCGCATTGAGGGGGAGCGAGTCATCTTCCGGGCCTTCGACAACCTCAATCTCTGTGGCATGTTTCTGTGCGGCGAGCACGGTGGGAACCCGAAAGGGATGATCATCTTCGCCCACGAATTCTCCAGCGACCTGTACAGTTGCGCTCGCTACTGTCGTCCGCTGCTGGCTGCCGGTTATGACGTGTTCAGTTTTGATTTTCGCGGCCACGGCGAATCAAGCTGCGAACCGGGGTACCAGCCTCGGCAATGGCCGACCGAGCGCGAGCTCAACGATATGCAGGGGGCGATCGCCTACGTGGAGGACTGGCTCGAGCGGCACGGGCGCCGGGTTGAACTGGGGCTGTTCGGGATCTCACGCGGCGGAGGGGCGGCCATCCTGGCGGCGCAGAACAACGTGGCCATCAGGGCCATCATCACCGACGGCGCATTCAGCTCCGACACCACGCTCGAATATCTCATGAAGCGCTGGGCCTATATCTTCGCCAAGGTGCGCTTCGTTTACGAGAATCACCCGCCGCAGTTCTGGCGTTTTCTGCGCTGGCTGCTCTTCCGGGAATGCAGGCGCAAGCTGAACTGCACGTTTCCGTCGGTCTGCAAAGCGCTTAAAAACATGAACGGCCCTCAGGCGATTCTCTTCATTCATGGCGCCCGCGACAGCTACATCCCCGTGGAGCAGTCGCAGTTGCTCTACGATCTGGCCCCGGTGCCGAAGAAGTCGCTGTGGGTGGTCCCCGGCGCCAAGCATAACCAGTCAGTGGTGACCCGCCCGCAGTATTACTCCACGCGGACGGTGGCTTTCTTCGACGAGCATCTCGCCCGGCCGGCGGTTACCGCGACAGCTTCGGAGACCAGGTCCGCGGCCACCGAGCAGGCGGCCGCACACGTCGTAAACGACAGCCGTCCCGCGGAAGAGGCCGTGACGCTGTCGGACGCCTCTCGTTGACGGCCCGCTTCGTTTCACCAGGTCATCCCCCACGGCTTCTTTCAACAAACGCTCGCCTGCGCTTATAAATCGTTGCCATAAGACCCCGGCCAGGAGAAACTGCATGATCCCATCCAGCGTCGATCGTATCCACTTACTGCTGTTTGTCTGCTGCTGGGCGCGTATGGCTGCCGCCGACGACGCAAGCGGTCCGCGATTGGGGCTTCTGGAGGCGGGGGGACCGGCATGCGTGTGGACCGACGAGGGCGGTCGCGAACTGTCGACGCCCGCCCCCCTGGTGCGTTGGCGTTCGGGGCCTGCTCCCCATTCAAACGCGACCGGCCATCAATCCTGGACATCGAACCTCGGACCTGAGGAGCTAACCTGCAATATCTCGTCCGTGCATGCGGGAGCCTTCGGTGAGCATCGCTTCAGCATCGAGTTGCGCAACACCGGCAGCCGGGAGATTCAAGGAACCCTGCTGCCGGGGCTTTGCGGCTGGCTGGATGGCCCTGCTTCCCAGGAGCCGGGCGCAGACCATTTCTTGATCTTGGCGCCCGATGTTTACGTCGGCGGCATCGGGCGGTTACCCGCCTGGATTCCGAGTGAGTTTGCGCGCGACGCCTGCGTCGTGGTACCTGCGGGAGAGGGGCACTACCTGTGCGCCGTACTGCTGGCAGGGCCGGGAGCAAAGCCGGTGCTAAGCCTGAAGCCAGGTGCTACGGCCCGGTTTACGCTGCACCTGCATGCGGGTAAAGGCGGCCGTCATGACGCCTTGGCGGAAGTGTACCGCCGGCGCGGCGGGTACCGTGTGAAACCGGCGGATTACGATTTCAGTCAATACGATGACCCGCAACTGGCCTGGGTCAAGGATCTGCTGGTCGGCTGGCTCAATTTTGCATGGGACCAGGAGGTCCTCAATCCCCGCACCGGCGAGTACCGGCTGATCGAGTCACTCAAGCAGGGGCAGCGGCGGTTCGGCGGATATGATCTGTACGTGTTCTGGCCCTTCTGGCCGCGTGCGGGCTTCGACTCGCGGTTTCAGTTTGATCATTATGGCGACATGCCCGGCGGGCTGGACGGTCTCGCGGCCGTGATTCGGTCCGCAGGGACCCTGGGCGTGCGTACGGCCATCTCTTCCTGCATCTGGAGCGAGACAGACCGGGACAAAACGGCGGCCGGACACCAGAAATCCTACGAGAGCCTCGTCGATCTGGCGGTCCGGCTGGGGGCGCACGGTGTGCTCATGGACGTGATGGCGACCACGCCGGAAGAGATTCGCCAGTTGGCCCGAAGCCGAGGCCGAGATCTCCTGCCCTATGCCGAGTTCGACCCCAACTGGACGCAAAGCCAGACGAATCTCCTCGGCCGCATCCACAATATCCTGCCCATGCCGGCGTTCAACCTCAAGAAGTATCTGCTGCCGCATCACCCCCAGCTTCGCGTCTGCGAGCCGGGTGGCGAGGGGCGCGTTATGCAGAAGGACTTCGTCCTGAGCTTCTTCAACGGACACGGCGTCGAGATCAACACCATGTTCGCCGAGTACCTGCCCTCCACGGACGCGGAATGGGCCATCCTGCGCGACGCCGTGGGTATTCTGCGCACCAACCGGGCTGCCTTCCGATCCACAGGGTGGCAACCACTGGTTGAGACGCTCAACAGCCGTGTGTTGGCCAATGCCTGGCCCGATGGCGAGAAGACAATTTATACACTCTGCTGCACCGACCCGGCCGGCCACCGCGGGCCGCTGCTGCGCGTGCCGCATCGAGATGGGCACTACGTTGATCTGTGGCGATATCGTGCCATGACGGCCGAGCGCGAAAACAACATGGACGTGTTGGCCTGCGATCTGGATCCGTACACTCCCGGCCGGGCCGGCGGCGGTGGCGATTACAGTGCGGGCTGTGTTGCATTTTTCCCGGCGCGCTTGGGCGCCCGGCTGGAATTCGAGATGCTGCAAGTCTCAGTGGTCGATCCCCAGCCCGGCGAGAAGCTGGAAATCTGGCCGGATGCATCACGTCCCGACACTGAGCCGCTGCGGGTCAACTGCGAATCGCAGAACGAAGTCGATTTGTATAAAGGGTTCGGATGTCAGACCAACCGGCCCATCATCGTTCGGTTGTTGGATTCCGTCGGCCAGTTACTCGATGTGGTCGTACTTCCTGAGACGCCCTCAAGGTTCTTCCGCATAGATAAATCCGAACGCACGGTTTCCGTTGATCCTCAGGACCCTCCGGCCGACATGGTTCGCGTGGCGGGCGGCTCGTTTACCTATATCGTGCAACACACGGTACCGACCTGGCAGGCCTGCTATCACTTGCGGACGTCCTACCACTCCGGCCCAGCGTCGGAGCCGCGCACTGTGGATCTGCGCCCGTTCTGGATGGATCGGTTTCCCGTAACCAACGCTCAGTTCGCCCGGTTCGTGCAAGACAGCCGCTACCGCCCGGCGGATCCGTCGGGCTTCCTGGCCCACTTTGTCGACGGCCATCCCCCGGCCGGCCAGGAGCGTCATCCGGTGGTTCATGTCAGCTATGACGATGCCAAGGCTTACGCGGCGTGGGCCGGGAAGCGGTTGCCGACTGAGCCTGAATGGCAAATGGCCGCCGGCGCGGCCGATGGGCGTGCATGGCCCTGGGGAAATGAGGCCCCCAACGAACAGTTGTGTACCTGGAATGCCGAGGCCAGCACTCCAGTCGGCGCGCACCCGGCGGGTCGAAGTCCATTTGGTGTTGAGGACCTGGTCGGCAACGTCTGGCAGTGGACCGAGCTGATGGACAACGGCCGCCACCTGGTCGTGTTCCTTCGGGGAGGAAGCTGGTACCACCCGCCCAAGGGCAATTGGTGGGTAGCCGGCGGGCCCCGCCGGGTTGATGATCATCACCCTTTCCCGCTGTCGGGCCCGGCCTTGAACCGGCTGGCAACCGTTGGCTTCCGCTGCGTCAAAGACGAATGAAGGCGAGAGGGCCCTTCTCTTTTTAGACTCCCGTTAATAGGGCAGATGCCCCGCTGAGTCGGCCGGATTTCCGTCTTGTGTAAACGGCTCAGGCGGATATATTGCCCCGTCGACGGATATCCGTCTACTGATGAGCTGACGGATTCTCGTCTCAAGGCGTACGGACTGCGGCTTTGAAGAGAATTTGTAGAAAGGAAGACGATGCGAAGGATTCGCCTCGCCGGTATGGGTGGACTCATTGGGCTGGCCGTTGTGTGCACGGGCTGTGGGCGGGCGGTGCTCACGGTGGATGATGCCGTATCGTTCACCCCGGGGAACGTACCGCTGACCGCCTTCCTGCAGAAGCAGAAGGGCTTGGGCTACCGCAGTGGTATCGATCGCACGCCGATCGAGTTCTCCGTCAACGGCGGGAAGGTAGGGGGCTCGAGCACACAGCGGAAGGGTCGGGCGGAGGCGGATTGTACGCTCCCGGGCGGCGCTTGCTCGACGTTTGAGGCCAAGACCCGCGTGGGCGGCAAAACGCTCCGAGCTCAGGGAACGGTTTTCACCTGGGATCCGACGCGTACCGTCATCGCGGTGGATATCGACGATACGCTGTCCCATACCGATTACGGCGACCTCCTGCTGACCGGCGGACGGGACAGCGGTTCACGCCCGATCGCCGGTTCGCGCGAGACGCTGCAGGAACTGGCCAAGCACTACCACATCGCGTACGTGACGTCCCGCCCGCGTTTCCTCATGGAGCGCTCGCGGGAATGGTTGAACCGGCACGGCTATCCTCCGGGGCCAGTGGTGACTTCTCCGAGCTGGGAGGAGTGGAGCGACCAGACCGAGTTCAAGACCGGTGAGCTGGCTCGGTTGCGGAAGCAGTGGCCGAATCTGCTGATCGGCATCGGTGACAAGCAGGTGGACGTGGACGCCTACAGCGCGAACCGCATGCTGACACTCATCGTCAACGAGTCCAACCCGCACGAATACGGGTCGAAGGCCGTGACTTTCCGGAGCTGGCATAACCTCGGGAAGTACTTCGTCGAGAACCGTGAACTGCTGGCCAATCCCACACGGCTGGCGCAGGCCATCGATCACAATGGTCGCATCAGACGTTCACCCGACGGGCTGGTCATGCGTCCGTAGGGCATGCCGAAAAGGGGAATGAAGGCGACGCGGTCTCCGCAAGCCCGGCCGCGTCGCTTTTGTTCTGCTCGTCTGTCTTTCTCAGCCGGATGCTGCCAAGCAGCAGCGTCATCTTCCGTTGAACCGGTGGAGAGTCTCCACCATCGCCAGGTAGTTGTCCGCCTGCACGTAGTTGGTGATCGAGTTACCCGAACCGCAGGCATAGCCGCCGCGGAGGGAGCAGGCTTCAAGGATCTGTCGTGTTCGCGCCGTTACGGCCTCGCGGGACCCACGGGCCAGCAGGTCGACGTCCACACCGCCGAGGACCGCGACGCGGTGTCCCCACCGGCGTTTGAACTCCTCGACCGGCACGATCACGTCCTCGAAACTATGCTTGGCGTCGATGCCCACCTCCTCGATGAGATCGGGCATGATCGCCTCCACGTTTCCGCAACTGTGCAGCAGGAATAGCCGGCCGGTGCGGTGAGCCAGCTCGGCATAGCGGCGATGCCAGGGCAAAATGTACTCGCGCAGGTGTTCGGGGCTCAGGAGCGTGGCCGTCTTGAACCCCAGGTCATCCCCCAGCCATAAGCCGAAGACCGCCTCCATCCGGCACAGGCCCTCAAACGCTTCGAGTATCGCCTGGCCGACGCGGTCCACCACCGTCCGGACCAGCTCCGGCTGGTCATAGAGACTCACCAGGAAGTGCTCGAGTCCCATCAGGGTGGCTGCCCATTCCAGAACGCCCCCGGAGAAGCCGATGGCCCCCATGCCCTCGGGCAGGCAGTCGATGGCCGCCTCGGCCTGAGCGTAGCTGATATCCTGACGTCTGGGCCAGGCATAGCGAGCGGCATCTTCAGGCGCCTGAATGAGGCCGGCGTGCTCGTTGAGCCATTCCCGGGTATTGCCGCCGCTCGTGGCCGTGTCCGCCGCCGTGAGCTTGCCCGCGGCAAATGGGATATCCACTCGAACACGGTAATAATCGTATCCCAGGCGCCACCATGAGTTCACCCGGGCCCGTGCCCACAGGCGCATTTGGCGCGCATTGCCGTCTGCCGGCAGTGGCGGCAAGGGACCGGAGAAGGCGCTCAGAATCTCGTCGGCGATGGCCAATTCGAACAGCGGAACTCGGTCCGGCACGCCGCGACGCAGCGCGGTCTTCAACCGTTCGACGTCAGGCGCCGGTTCCGGCAGGTGTTCGAGTGTCAACCGCATCCGATCTCCGCGCGGACAACCTTCAGGCTCTCGCCGCTGACATTAACGCGCGGTCAGCGATCCGTACAGGCGTCGAGTGTGCCACTGCTTTAGCAACGCCGAAGCTGGGTTGTGCCCGGCGAAGACGTGTCAGCAGCGGTTGGATGCCGGCGCTGCGTTTACGCGCGGCACCGCTCGCAGCGCTTGCTGTGGCCCACATGTTCTGCTCGGCATTCGGTAGAGGTGCCTTTTTGAGCCCCTTCGGGGCGGAGGGCACGCCGCCGCCCATGTGGGGGTATAGCCGATTGTGGGCAACAGCAAGCTCACAGAGCGGTGGCACGCGATCGCACTTATTCGCGGGCATCTTCTGAAGGGATCGGGCCCTCAGATGGCATCCGATTCGGCCGATGCTCTGGATTCTGGCTCGAACCGATAGCCGACTTCTCGGATGGTATGGATGTAGACCGGTCGCTGAGGATCCGGCTCGATCTTCTTGCGCAGGCAGGTGACGCAACGGTCCACGCTGCGATGCGTGACGAAAATCCCGTCGCCCCAGACGGTGTTCAGGATGTCGTCGCGGGTGAGCGCCCGCCCCGCGCGCCGCACGAAGAAGGCCAACAGTCCGTATTCCTTGGGGGTGAGCGGGATCTCTTCGCCCCCGCGCAGCAGCTTGTGGGACCTCAGGTCCAGTTCAAACGGCCCGAACTTGTGTACCTCGTTTTCATCCAGTCGCCGCCGCCGCAGGAACGCATTGGCGCGGGCGAGCAGCTCCTGGATGCTGAAGGGTTTGGTGACGTAGTCGTCCGCCCCGAGGTTCAAACCCAGCACGATGTCGGTTTCCAGTCCTTTGGCGGTCAGCATGATGATGATCGCCTTGGATCCGTCGCGGCGGACGAGGCGGCATACCTCGTAACCGTTGATGCGCGGCAACATGATGTCCAGCAGAATCAGTGCCGGCTCATGTCGGCGGACCGCTTCCAGCCCCTCTTCGCCATCGACGGCCGTGTACACGCGGAAGTCGCGCGACTCGAAGTTGTCCTTGAGCACGCGAAGGAGTGTGGGGTCGTCTTCTACGATCAGCACGGATTCGTCGCTCATCTGTGTGCTTCCGCTGCGACCGGGGCGTGGACCGCCGGCATGGCCACCGTGAAGGTACTGCCTTTGCCCGGCTGGCTTCGGACCGAAACCGATCCGCCGTGGGCATCGACGATGAATCTCACAATGCTCAGCCCCAATCCGCATCCACCCGTCTGTCTCGAAAGGCTCTGGTCCACCTGATAGAAGCGATCGAATACGCGCTTGAGCGCGCGACGCGACAGGCCAATGCCATTGTCTGCGACCTCGAAACAGACTCGTCCGCCGGACGCGAACGCGTGAAGACGGATACGCTTGCTGACGCTTGTGTACTTATACGCGTTGTCCAGCAAATTGAGCAGAACCGTGGTCAGCGCATCGCTGTCCGCATGGATGGCCGGCAGGTCCGGGGCCACCTCGACATCGAGCCGGCAGCTATCCGTGGCGAACCGCTCGCCGGCAGCTTCCACCGCGGCGGCCACAATCGACGCCGGTTCGCAGGCGCCGAACTCGAAAGCGTGCTTGTTCCGCTCCATCCGCGAGAAGGCGAGGAAGTTCTCAATCAGCCGACTTAAGCGCAGGTTCTCGCGGGCGATCAGCTCGAGGTACTCGCGGTCGCGCCGCGGACTGCCGCCCTGGCCGTGGGGGTCCAGCAGCGTGTCCACCAATGCCCGAATGGAG
>BTUC01000077.1:0-21146 GCA_045863575.1 Phycisphaerae bacterium | reverse complement strand
ACGGGCTGCATTGGGCCGGCGAGAAGGGCCGGGCTCCTGAGCGGGCCGAGATTGATGATCGCCATCCGGTTACCCGTGTGCGCGTTCAGCGGCATCAGGCGGGCATGCACTGTTTTCACTATGACGTGCTGGACCCCGAGTATCCTTACAAAGCCTGGATCTGGTTCGGAAACTGGGGTCCGGAGCACGAGGGCATGTATTACCTCCGCTCGCACGATGGCCTCAAGTGGGAGCGCCGCGATCGGGTCGTGGACGGCTATTTCGGGCGCGGCGACCTGAGCGCGCTGCGACTGGAGTTGGGCGGCTTCGAGGTGTACGGCCCCGGCGATACGACACGTTTCGGCTTCGATCCGGCGAGCGGCCGGTTTCTGGGTATCTTCAAGTTTTTCGCCATGGATCCGGTCGGCAATGGTAACCGCCTTCGTTCACGGGCATACGCGTTCATCAACGGCCTCGATCAGCCGTTCGATCATCGTTGCCTCGAGGATCTGCAATTGACTCCCCCCGCGATCGCAACCGGCGAGCAGCGCGCGGAAGATGAATACTACGAATCGAATGCGTGGCGGTACGGCTCGATCTGGCTTGGTGAACTGCTGGTGTGGCACGAACGAGGGGACTATCCGGAGGCAGAGGCTGGTTGTTCTTATATAAAACTTCTCAGCAGCCGTGACGGCCTGCGTTGGCGTTCGGTCGTCTCTGATCAGCGCGTCGACGGGCCCCGGGTGTTCCTGGCGGGGGGTATTCAAGGCGGCAACGGCGGTCAAAATGATGGCGGCCACCTGAGCCTGTTCAGCCAGGGCCCCTTGCGAATCGGCAACGAGTTGATCTTCTACTATGGCGCCTCCTCGTGGGGCAAAGCGGCTGACCTGCCGAAGCGCGTCTCGGGCGGCGGCATCTTCCGGGCCCGTTTGAGGCTGGACGGGTTTGTATCCGTGGATTCAGGAAGCCTGACCACGCCGCCGCTGGTCTTTGAAGGACGGGAACTGCGCGTCAACGCGGCCGGTCCCGTGGAGGTGCAGGTGCTCGGCGTCGACGGCGCGCCGTGTGGTAGGGCCCTCATCGAGGGAGATTCCCCGGGTCACGTCGTGACGTTTGACGGGTCTGCCCTGCGGACGATCGTGCCGGCTGGAACAGCCAGGCTGCGCTTCCGGGTCGGAAACGGCGGCCGATTGTACTCCTTCACGATCGAGTAGGTGGATGTTTCGATCAGCCAGCTTCCCGTCGCCGGCGTAAAGTCAACCCGACCACCGCAAACAGCGAGCCCTGGAGCAGGAGAATCCCGCACGGCCGGAGCATTTCGGCCAGGCTGAAATCGCGCCACACTCCGCCCTGCAACCCCAGAATGGCCCACTTGACCGGGCTGACCCGGCCGGCAGTTTCGATCCAGGGTGGCAGGAAGAAGTCGGGCACCATTCCGCCGCCGATCATGGCCAGCACCAGCAGGATGGCCCAGGCGGCTCCGCCCACCGCGGATTCCGATTGTCCGAGCGCGGATAACAGCAACGCCAGCCCGACGAAGCAGAACCCGATGCAGGGTAGGGCCAGCACCAGCCCCGTCGGGCTCTGCAAGCGCACACCGAAGAAGAGATGGCCGATGGCCAACAGGAAGATCGACACGCCGAGAGCCGAGACAAAGCAGGCCAGCCCGTGTCCAGCGAGGATCTGCCATCGCCGGATCGGTGCGACGCGCATCCGGAGAAACGTCCCGGAACCGCTCTCCTCTGCAATGGCCATGGCAAATTCCGCGGCCAGCCCCAGCAGACCCCAGATAATGCCCAGCGGGAAGCAGATCTCGAACGATGACTTGGGCCGGTCCATGTGCAGCGGAATCAACTCCACATTGGTCAGCTTCGCGCCAGCAGGCTGGGAAGCCGCCGGCGGAGCGATGGGGCCCAGGTATCGCTCGAGAGTGGCCAAGGTGGCCTCGACGGCGCGGCCTTGCAGGGCAGCGAATGCCTCGCTCCGTCCAGCGTCGGCAAGCCAGTTTTCGATCAGCTCCAGCCGGCGCTGAGGATCGACCCACTGACGGCTGAGTAGTGTGATGGCGCCTTCATTCAGCGATGCCTGCACAAAGGAGAACTCGGCACTACGGATGGGATCTACCCCCACGGCCAGCGGCAGCGGCTTACCGAAAAACATGGCCGGTGAAATTCGGAAGCCCGGACGGAGCAGCACGAAAGCACCCAGCTTGCCCTGCCGAACGGCGTCCTGCGCCTGGGCTCGGGACATGGGTTCGACATCCAGGCCGCCAGAGGACTCGAGGAGCTGCACGTACTCGCGCGATTGGGGGGAGTTTTCCTCGTCCACGATGGCCACAGTCATGGCCCGAGAAGGACCTTCCAGCACGCCCGCAAAGATCTGGCCGATGAGCACGGCGATGAGCAGCGGAAACCCGACCATCCACCAGAAGAATCCCAGGCGGTCGCGCCAACGCAGCAACAGATCCTTGCCGGCCAGGTAGAGGACGATTCTCACGGACAGGCTGCCTCCAGAGTGGCCGCGACCAGAATTCGGCCGGTTGCTGACACCATCAGTCGCGCAGACTTCTGCCGGTCAGATGAAGAAAAACGGTTTCCAGGCTCGGCCGCTCGACCAGCAGGTCGCGGATGTTCAATCCACCGGTGGCCAGCTGCTTGACCGTTTCAAAAGGCTGGTCGGTTTCGCAGGTCAGCGTCAGCCCGTCGAGCTTGCCCGGCAGAGCCGCCGCATCCGCTGGGGGCCCGGCCAGGTGGGCCTGCACCACGCTCCCGCCGCCGAACCGCTCGATAATGTGGGCTACCGTGTCGATGGCCAGGATCCGGCCGTGATCCATGATGGCCACGCGGTCGCAGAGCCGCTCCGCCTCCTCCATGTAGTGCGTGGTCAGCAGGACCGTGCGGCCCTGGCGTTTCAACGATTCGATATCCTCCAGCAGGCGATTGCGATTCTGGGGATCGATGCCCACTGTGGGCTCATCGAGAAAGAGCACCTGCGGCTCGTGAACCAGGGCACACGCCAGGTGCAGGCGACGTTTCATGCCCCCCGAGAATGTCTTCACCAGGTGGTTGCGGCGGTCGATGAGCCCGGCCTGCTTCAGTGACGCATGCACCCGGTCGCGCAGGTCGCGGCCATGGAGTCCATACAGGCGGGCGAAGAAGCGAAGATTCTCCGCGGCGGTGAAGTCTTCGTAAGCGGCCAAATCCTGCGGTGCGATCCCGATGCTGCGGCGGACCTCCGGACGGGTGGGATCGCTGTTGCCGTCGATATGGATCTCGCCGCTGTCGGGCTGAAGCGCGCCGATCAGAAGATGGAGCGTTGTCGTCTTGCCCGCGCCGTTAGGTCCCAGCAGACCAAAGGTTTCACGTGGATGGATCTCGAATGAAACGCCATCCACGGCCACCAGTTGGCCGTAGCTCTTCCGCAGATCCCGCACGCTGATCATGCGGGAGAGTATACGCCAACGCTCGAGGCAAGTCTCTGCCGGTCGCTGAAGCCGGCTCCTGCCCGGCAGCTCACAATGATGCTCCGTTCACGGTGTGCGGTCAGACGCGCCAGCCAGATGAGTACATTCATGCACAACCCCAAAAGAACTTGCCAGATCAGGGAAGTTCTCTGCAATCGGGATCGGCGGGCACATTGGCGGCCGTGTGGCACCTGAGGAAGATCGCCAGGTCGTCTTGATCAACATAGTTGTCAACGTCCATCCTGGCGGGAAGGCAGGCGGGATCATTCTGCGGAAGGTGATCGCTGAAGCACGTTTGAAACCGGCCGTAATCTTCCTGGTCCACGTCACCATCTTCATCAAAATCTCCGATCGAGTCGGGCGGCCGGCAGCACACGTAGCCGTCGCTCAACCTGATCGAGTCGACGTACCAGCCGGTTTCGGAGATGCCGGCGTCCGTGCCCAGACGCCAGCGCAGGCGGATGTTCGGCCCTGTCACCGACGCAGGCAGCGTGACTCGGGTGGTGATGAAGCCGCCGGAATCCCCCGTGAACGCGGAGCGTCCGGAGATGGGATTGCTATAAAACGTGCTGATCTTGGAGTTGTACCCGCCGGACTGGAAACTGCCGCCGGCGGCGAGGATATCGACGAAGGCGCCGCCCCCGACAGAGACCTCCAGCACGCCCCCGTCGAAGCCGCTTTCGAAATCATAACGGTGTCTGAACGTCAACTCCGCCAGCCCGGTGGTGATGGCGAAACTCGGGGAGATCAGGTAGTTGTCGGCGACGGTCGCCACAGCAGGCGCGTATGCCGCGTTCGGGGCTGTGTCGCCGAAGCCTGTGACGGTTTTCCAGGCAGGAGGCGTTCCCGAGCCGACCGTGGCCGTCCATCCAGCAGGCAGAGCGGGAGCGATCAGGCTGTCGAAGTTCTGCTCGAGCGTGAAAAGCGGCGCCCCCATCCGAAAATCAAAGCGGACCGCGTCGAATCCGGTCGCTCCGTCCGCCAGGTGGAGCGTGGCCGTCAGCGTGCCTCCGCAGGTGCCGTCGGCCGTAAATGAGAAGGCCCTGGCTACGGCCGGTCCTCCCGGCGTCAGCGCCCCGTAGTTCTGGGGCTCGGACGGTGAGAGCACGCCCCCCTCGGATTGCAGCGTGGCGGTGAGATTCTCGCTCGGGGCGGTTCCCATGTTATGCAAGGATATGTTCAGCGTGACGCGTTCACCGGGATCGATGACGTCATTGTGAGGCAGGCAGGTCTGGCCGGCCAGCACCGCGTCGGCGGCCGCCGGCAGCGGCGCCGCGACGATCCTGAAACGCCCGCTCATGGTGGCTCCTGGCACGGTAAGCTGGTCCACCTGCACGCCGGTCATGAGCCCGGAATAAGTTCGGCTGTCGGGGCTGGTGGCGAGACCAAAAACCGACGGCGGGCGGTAGAAATCGCCGGCATCGGCATTGAGGTTCTGACTGATCTGCTCGAGTCCGTCGGCTTCCATGAGCCGGACCAGCTTGCGCGACGTATAGGAGTTGTTGTAGAGGAAATTCGTTCCGACGCTGTCCAGTGTCGAGTCGATATGCCAGACGACCAGGCCGTCGGTCGGATAGTTCAACGGGTCGTTGCCTGTCGAGCGGCGCCGATACTGCACCATGAAGTATTCATCGAAGATTTCCCCGGGTACCGCCCCGGGCATGATGAGCACGCAATCCTGGGAAGTGCCCGTAGGATTGAGCGTCAGCGTCAGATCGCCCGAGGCGATGGTCGTGGGTTCCAGCCAGTCGAGCATGAACTTGCTGAAGCAGTTGTGGTCGCCCCAGTTGCCATCCATCATGTCAAGATTGCCCACGCCACCGCGCGGACCGACTGAGTCGTTGTAGTCGTATAAGTCCGGCAGGCCTAATAGATGGCCGGTCTCGTGAATGTCCACGTGCGGAGAAAAGGCTTCTCCCGTCGGTCTGGCGATCCAGGACCACACGTAGGACCCCATGGATTTGCCATCGACCCGGAAGCCCGGGTTACTGTGCCACTCCCACTGGTAGGCCCACCAGAAGTTGGCCCAGCCGTTGTCCGGACCGGTCCACTTGATGAAGAAGGCGTCGATGCGGCCGTCGTTGTTGTTGTCGTACTGCGTGAAGTCGTGGCCCTGGGCGTCGAAGTAGTTGATCGCCTCCATCATCAGCGCTTCCTGCCCCGGTCCCTCGCCAAGATTCTCGTAATAGCTTCGGCTGTTCGTGGCCCGGTACCAGCCCAGAACGGTTCCCTCGATGTTCAGGGTCCCGTAGGAGGATCGCTGGTAGTAACTGCGCAGGCTTTCGTACGGATGGTAGGCCGGGTTGCCGGTGCCGAAAAACTTGTTCTGTACATCGGCTTGCGTCTGGCTGGCCTGGTGCGGGTATTCCGCGAAATCCACCATCATGACCAGGACCTTCGGGCTGCCGCTGGAGGGAAGACCGCCTTGCCAGGCTGGCGGGGGGGCATTGATGGACGTATCGTCGCTGCCGGTCGCCGCAGGTCCGTTAACTTTCAGGCCAGCTTTTCGCAGCTTCTGCTGGAGCCTGGCGGTCAGCGCGGGCTTGACCAGATGGTTGCCGAACCGCCTGGCTTTCTTGGCGCGCTCCGGCAAAGTCCCGTCCTGTTTGTACTGCTGCATCAGTTGCGGCGTGGGCGGTTGGAGAGCGTAGGCGCCGCAGGCCGCCAGAGAAGCCACGACCCAGATGGCCAAGCGCGTGGCGTACCTCGGGAATGCCCAGTGACAGCTCACGGTAGCTCTCCGTCCGTAGTGCGTGGGAATGCTTTTCCCCACTGCCTGTATCGGTGCAATCCTGAAGGGAGTAAGCGCGAATCCAACAACCAGTATAGCAGGGTTTTCGGACGACAGCAAGAGCGGCGTTTCACCGGGTACTGGTAAAGTTTGAAACCAGACCCGCGTTAAAGCAATTCTTTACTTGCGCTACCATCGGCATGGGGTCATAATCTGGCT
Organism: Phycisphaerae bacterium; assembly: GCA_045863575.1. GTDB lineage: Bacteria > Planctomycetota > Phycisphaerae > UBA1845 > PWPN01 > JAAXZI01. The sequence goes on along the minus strand of BTUC01000077.1, from coordinate 14,754 downwards.
GTTGATTCTCAAGCAGAAAGGAGAGATCATGCCTGCAGCAGCCATTTCCTCTCAGACCGAATTCTACAGGGAGTTTCTGATGGCTAGGAGATCATTTGTCCCACAAGACTTTGGCGTGGACATGGACCGGGAAGCGTTCGATGATCGGGCCGTCGAATTCTTCAATTCGGTCTACAAAGGACAATTCACGATAGACGAGCTTCTCTTGCACCCCGCCGAAGCGATGCGCTTTTGCTCTGACTTCCGAAGGATGTACGGCTATTTTGATTTGCCTGATGATATCATCCTTCGCGTAATCCTTCAGCGAAGAAAGAATCCCGGCGCCTGAACCTCAGCCCAGCAGCCCGATCAGCTCTTCCAGCGTCCACACATGATCGGCGATGCCAGCGACCATTGCCGGGGTCTGGCCGTCCAAGCTGGTGTGCTTCCGACAGAAGTTGTAGAACGCGAAGAACAGGGCCAGTGCATGGCCGTGGTTCTCGACCTTTTTGGAGTGTCCGTTGGTTAGGCGCGTGAATCGCCGCATCTGCATGCGGATCGTCAGGTTGCTCCGCTCTACGTGCGATGTGCTGACCAGATCCGAGTTGATCTCGCCCTGAATCCACTTCTTATCGCACCCGATGCACGATGCCGGGCTGTAGCGGGCGTGTTCGGGTCGCTCGGCCTTGAATACCTTGATGATCTGGGCGTAGTCCACAAATTCTCCGAAGGCTTCGCGGATGGCTTCGGGATACGACCCGAGCCCATCGGTCGTAATCTGAGTGATGTTGTTGATCCGCCCGGCCAGATCCATCATGAACTCGCCAGCATCGGCTGGCGTCCGTAGCCCCAGGTGATAGCTGATAATCAGCTTGGATTCGCGGTCCAAGGCGGTCCACGTCCAAACGTCGCCGAAGCCGAATTGGCCCCGGAGGTCGGCCGGAACGTTCTTCTGTTTGGAGTAGCAAAACGCCCAAACCTCATCGCACTGGACGCTGGTTGGTTTCAGCCCGCGAACGTGGTCATTGTGGTAGGCTGCGCACGCGCAACCCAAATCCTTCAAAAGCTTTAGGATTGTCGGCTTTGAAACGCCGGTCATGCGGACGGTCGCGTTGATGCTGACCCCCTCGACCAGGGCCGCGACCACCTGAACCCGCTTGGCAGTGCTGAGCTTGTTCATATAATTAGTGTAGCCACAAAAAGACTACAGTCAATAGTGTGGCACAAAAAATCTACAGAAAATTTGACGAGGGGCCGTTTGCGTGGTATTCTTGTAGCATGCCCGAAACACGAGGTAGGCCACAGAAGCCAAGCGGCGAGCGCCGCGCCAACACGTTGCGCATCCGGCTCACACCTGATGAGCGTAAGTCTATTGACGATGCGGCAAAGGTAAATGCCCTGGAAGCATCGACTTGGGCGCGCAGCGTCCTTATACGTGAGGCACAAAAGGTCCACGCAAAAGGTTGACAGGGCAACCTGCCGATGCTAGGGTAAGAGACTGGGACGCGGACGGGTCAACGCCCGCGCCCCAGTGGGTGAGACTGCCAGAAGGGTCACTTCAGGCAGTGGCTTCTGGCGATGTGCCCAAGCACTCGCCTCCGCCAAAAGTGGATGGCCTCGGCACTCATTGCCATAGCCCTCCTATGTAAGGCCCGGATGCCGGCGTGGTCGTCGAAAACTCAACACCGGCAACCGGACGAGCTACTAAGGGCCGTTCAGTCAATCCGTGACTGGCGGCCCTTAGCCTTGAAACAGACTGCCGCCCCCCTCGTTCGGATTTCGCAACCGGAACTGTTTTTGGGTCGGCTTGTCGGGATGCTGCTTCGCCTCAAACTCCTTTGGCTTAGAGGTATAGATGACGTTTGCAGTAGCCCCCCTTGCTAGCCCAGTCTCTTTCATGATTTCGGCCGTAGTGCTCCAGGCATTTTCTCGTGCAAGGAAAAACTGGCGAATCCGACCATACGCGGTTGTGCCCTGACTCTTCCCATTTCTCTCGTTTTCCGAAGGAACTGCTGTGTTCGGGGGACGCCCGACCAGTTCGCGCGCCAACATTTCGGCTAGCTCGGGGTCTCTATCGAGTGCCTCCTTTAGCTGCCTTGCAGCAGCTAAATGCTTCTCAAGCTTACTGATTACGGCATCCAAGGCGCTGTCGGCCTGCGGCATTGGCGGTCCTCCTGCATCTTGTACGCTCACGATTATAACCCACCACAGATTGATTGCAAGTGTGCGTACGCACGAGAGTCGCGGCCAAGTGACGATGGCTTGTTCCGGTGTGCCAATTACGTGACTTAACTTTGGCACACCGGATCTGATCGGCTTTCTGGGCGGGTGTTACTTGTGGCGCGCGGGGGCAAGCTGCTGCCCGGTAGCCTGTTGGACGATCCCGAGTGCAGTTTGAGCGAAATCTTTTTGTGGACGTGGCTTACGTTTGGTCTTTGCCTTCGGCTTGGTCTTCTTGGTAGCCATACCCGTATTGTAGCCGATGGCCGGGCGGGCGTCAGGGGTCAAACTTTACCAGTACCTTTCACCGGCCTTCTTGGGAACGGCGGTCGGAGGCCGACTGGTTCGCTTGTGCCGGCGTCCCGAAAAACGGTGAACCCCGGTTCCAGGCTGCCGGAACTGCTCGCGGCCGATCGCCTCCTTGGCGTGAAGGAGCGCTTCCGGCCGGGCGAACCCGGCCGGAAGCAGCACACGTATTTCCTTAGCCGCCAGATGAAGCGAAGAGAGTTACTCGAAGACCTCATCGAAGGCTTCGCGGGCCTCGCTGCGGGCATCGCTGGCTGATTTCTCGGACCGCTTGGCATAGAGCTCACGCGGCGATTTGGGCTCGACCGGCGGCTCGATGACCTGCAGCGTGCCGCCGCGGGCGTCGAAGCACTCGAAGACGTACTGGTCCATGCCCAGATTGCCGTCCGGGCGGATGATCACCCGCCTTCCGGTCGTCTGTTCCATCGCATGGATGGTGGCCCGTTTGCGGTTCTGGAGCTGGAAGGCCACCATCGGCGAGACGCGGACCTCGACGGTCTGGGCCTGATCCTGATGGGTGGTCAGCCGCAGCAGCCGCATGATGTCCAGCGTCATCGACTCCGGGTTCTTGACCAGTCCGGCGCCGCGGCAGTGCGGGCAGTCCTGGTAGATGCTCCGCTTGATCGACGGCCGCATGCGCTGGCGGGTCATCTCGATGATCCCGAACTGGCTCATGCGCAGGCACTTGGCCCGCTCCTTGTGCTTCTTGAGCGCGTCACGCAGGGCCCGCTCGACCGCGCGACGGTGCTTCTCCATGCGCATGTCGATGAAGTCGCAGACGATCAGTCCGCCCAGATCGCGCAGCCGAAGCTGCCGGGCAATCTCCTCGGCTGCTTCCAGGTTGATCCGGTAGGCGGTTTCCTCGGCATCGTCCAGGTCACGGTACCGGCCGCTGTTGACGTCGATGGCCACCAGGGCCTCGGTCGAGTCGATGACCAGCGAGCCGCCCGAGGGCAGCGGTACGTGGCGGGCATTGATCCGTTCGATCTCCGCCTCCATGCCATACTTGTGGAAGATCGGCTCGGGCCCCTTGTATACCTCCACCGGGGCGCTGCCCCGCGGCATCACGATGGAGAGGAAGTCGCGGATCTTCTCCGCGGTGGACTCGTCATCCACGATGATCTTGCCGAAGTCGCCGGAATAGACGTCGCGCACCGTGCGGATGACCAGGTCGGATTCCTGGTACAACTCGCAGGGGGCCCGTTCATTCTTGATCCGGGCTGCCACCACCTTCCAGAGCCTCTGGAGGTACTGCAAGTCGCGCTGCAGGTCGCGTTTGTTCCGGTCAATGCCGGCCGTCCGCAGGATGAAACCCATGTCCCGCGGCAGTTCGAGCTCGTCGAGGATGCGGCGCATCTGCCGGCGGACGTCGTCGTCCTCGATCTTGCGTGAAACGCCCAGGCGGTTCATGCCCGGCAGCATGACCAGGTACCGGCCGGGAATGGAAATATAGGTGGTCAGCGTCGGACCTTTAGATCCAATGCCTTCCTTTATGATTTGAACGAGCACTTCCTGGCCACGGCGCAGGCACTTCTGAATGGGGGGGCGCTCGCGGCGCGGCGTCTTGCGGCCGACCTCCTCCACCTGCTTCATGCCGTCAGGGAAGTATTGCGGCTGAAGGTCGGAGATGTGCAGGAAGCCGTTCTTGGGCAGCCCGAAATCGATGAAGGCGGCCTGGATGCTGGGCTCCACGTTGGTGACGCGGCCTTTGTAGATGTTGCCGACGTGCGAGCCGGTACTGGCCCGCTCGATGAACAGTTCCTCCAGCCGGCCCTGGTGCAGGATGGCGATTCGGCACTCCTCGCCTTCCGCCACGTTAATCAGCATCACGCGGTCGCCGGCACCGGTGGGTTCCGGAACGAGCTCTGCGTCCGGCTGGGCGCGGGGCCGTCCGTTCTGTCGCTGTGGCGCCGGCGCCGGGCGGGGCGGTTGCGCGGATCGCCGGTCGCCTGGAGGTCCATGACGCGGCGGCGGAGAAGCATGCTGCGGCTGAGGAGCGTGACGTGAAGGCTGCTGATGCGGCTGCCGCTGGGCTGTATCCGGTTTGGATGGCTGACGCTGTTGGGTGGGGGCTGCCGCCTGTTCGCCGTTGGCCAGTTCGCCTTCCTGGCGGCGACCCCGTCCCCGACCGCGGCGTCCACGACGCCGGCGGCGCCGCCGTTCGCCGTTTTCCCCGGAGCCCTGCTGGGCGGCGCTTCGTTCTTCAGAGGGCGCTCCCGGTAGCGGGGGCTCGCCCGCCTCGGCGACGACTTCGGCCGCGGGGGCAGCTTCGTTCAGCTTCCTCTCCCCGGGTAAGCCCTCGTCGAAGGCAGGTTCGTCCGCTTCCGGCGAGCCGGGTTCGATGGACCAATCTGACGCCTGCGGCGGGGTCAGCGCCATGACCGGGCCTTGGTCGACGGCCACCGCTGCGCTCTCCGCGAAATCCATTATCACCGGCGATTCCTCAGGCGGCGGGGCGATAGCAGATTCCTGAGATTCCTGGGGCGCCGTTTCTTCCCCCGTGAAAAGTCCGGGCTCTTCGGCGGGAACCGGTGGCGCTTCGGCCGCTGGGGCGGTCCGGGCGACCCGCTTCTTGCCGGTCGGCTTGGTCGTTTTAGTCGTCTTGGTTCGGGTGCTGCGCGTCCTGCGCTTTTTGGGTTGCTCTCCAGAGCTCTGCTCTTTCGGTTCTGCCATTCGTATTCCTGCGCTTTCACATCCTGTGGATCCTGGGGACTTCCATGTCTCGAGAGCAGCGGGGTACCGGGGCTGATCAGTCTTCTCGTGGGGCTTCAGGTCAGACCCGAGGCGATGGCCGCCGGCGCGGACGCTCGAAGCGGTGATGCCCATTGCACGGCGGTTCTGCGCACCCGGTGCAGCCGTTCGCCGGCCTGCAGGCCGAAGGCGGTCAGCCATTCACCCGGTTTCGCGGAGCCGGCCGGAGTGATCCGGCAGGTCCACCGCAGCCAACCGGGCTCCACGGACGCTTCGACGAGCATCGCTCGCAGGTCGATCGTCCGGGAAGGCTTGCCGCGGCCGGTGCGCTCGATGGGCCATTCTCCGGCAGCAAGCAGATCACTCACCGCCCCTCGGACCGGCTCGAGCTCCTCGTCCTGCAGCGCGACTTCGTACGAAGCCTGCTCCGGATGGAGCGTTTCACCGGCCGGCAAGGCCCACACGTCCTGAAGAGAGAGTCCCTGCGGCATCTGCTCCGCCAGGCGGGGCAGGACCTCGCGCGGCTCGACCGCCTCGGTCAGCTCGAGGACCAGCACGTCGGCCGACGTGGACACTCCCACTGCCCGGGGCAGAGGAAGGGACAGTGTGGGCCTTGGATTGAAGCCTTCGGAAAACCGGACCGGCAGGCCGGACCGCGACAGGGCACGCTCCAGCAGCCGCATCGTGTCACGATGCGAGATGAAGCGCAGATCGCCCTCGAGAGCGAACCGGATCGCCACCTTGTACCGCAACTGTCTCGTGATCCCTCGTAATCCTGTGATGTTTGTTCTGTCTGCCGGTGCCGCAACGCACGGCCCGGTCTGCGTATCGCTTGGACTTTCCGGCCTTCCACCTTGGAGTGCCGACTGTCCGTATTGGTTCATATTGACTCCGGAGCGATCTTCCTGGTCTCGTCCCGGAGGAAATTGCTCACCTGCCGGTCGGTATCGAACGACAGGGCCCGCTTGGCCACGCGCACCGCATGAGCCATGGTCGTGGAGCGGATAATCTTCTTGATCTCGGGAATATCGTTGAGGGCCATGGAGAAGGTCCGCAAACCGATTCCCAGAAGAAACAGCGTGTACATCGGCTCCCCGGCCATCTCACCGCACAGGCTGCACGCCCGCTCCGTCCGTCCGCAGCTTCGCACGATGTCCCGCAGCATCCGCAGGACAGAAGGGTGCGAGGCGGTGTACAGGTTGGCCACCTTTTCATTTCCCCGGTCGACTGCCAGCGTGTACTGGATCAGGTCGTTGGTGCCGATGCTGATGAAGTCCGCCTCACGCATGAGCTCCTTGATCTGCATCGCGGCAGCCGGAGTTTCCACCATTATACCAACTGGGAGATCCCGCCGGAACGGGACGCCCATCTCTTCCAGATCCTCGATGGCGTCTCCGAGGGTCATTTTAGCCTGCCGAAGCTCCATGAGCCCGGAAATCAGGGGAAACATGATTCGGACATCGCCCTCGGCCGAGGCCCGCAGAATGGCCCGCAACTGGACCTTGAACAGGTCGATATTCTGCAGGCAGTAGCGGATCGATCGCAGCCCCAGGAACGGGTTCCGCTCCGGCTCGCGGGATTGCGACTGGGTGTACTTGTCCGCTCCCAGGTCCAGCGTGCGGATCGTCACCGGCCGATCGCCGACGGCCTGCACGACCGCCCGGTAGGCCTGGTAGTGCTCCTCTTCAGTGGGCTCCTTCTCACTTTTGAGGTACAGAAACTCGGTCCGGTAGAGCCCGATCCCTTCGGCGCCCTTGTCGATGCAGGTGCGGGCCTCGTAAGGAAACTCGATATTGCTCAGCAGCGTGGTCTTGACCCCGTCGAGGGTCACTGCCGGCTTGTCGCGCAGCTCGCTGAGACCGGTCGCGATGGCGTGGATCCGCTCCTCCTCGACGCGATACTCGGCCAGCGTTTCCCTGTCCGGGCGGATGATGACCAGCCCCTCGGTTCCGTCGAGAATGACGGTGTCGCTGCCGGAGACGAGCGTCGAGATGTCGTTGAGGCCCATGACCGCCGGGATGCCCATGGAGCGGACCACGATGGCCGTGTGCGAGGTCAGTCCGCCCGCATCCATGGCCACGCCGGCCACCCGGGTCTGGGCCAGATTGGCGCTCTGAGAGGGGGTCAGATCATGAGCGATGATGATAGTGGGCTCGGTGATCTGCGAGAGTTCCTGCCCGGTCGGGCCGCACAGGTGCCGCAGCAGCCGCCGCTCGATGTCGCGCACGTCGCGGAACCGCTCGCGCAGCAACTGGTCCTGCATGTTCAGGAAGCGCCGCTGGTACCCACGCAATGTTTCCCTGACGGCGTAGGCGGCGCTGTAGCTGCGCTGCGTGATCAGCCCGGCGATCTGTTCGCGAAGCTGGGCCTGGGTCAGGACGCTGCGGTGAAAATCGAAAATGGCGGCAATATCCCGCCCGAGTTGGGCGGCGGTGGAATCGCGGAGACTGTTGACTTCGGCCAGCGAATCGTCAAAGGCCTGCCCCAGCTTCTGCAACTCGCCGGAGACTTCTTCGGCGGAGACGTTCTTGGCCGGGATGCGATAGTCCTCCGCATCGAGGACTACCGCGGTGGCGATAACCACGCCCGGGGAAACGCCGATGCCTTTCTTGATCTCCATGGCCTTGTTGCTTCCAGGCTATTCTTCGCCGAAGCCGCCGGAGACCAGACTGCCCAGCGCTTCGAGCGCCTCGGTCGCGTCCGGTCCCTCCGCCAGCAGCTCCAGAACCGTTCCCTGGGTCGCCTCCAGCAGCATCATCTCCATCGGATTCTTACCGTCCACGACGCGGTCGCCCTTGCGCACAAAAACTCGCGACTGGTATTGGCCCGCCACATCCACGAAGCGCATGACCGGGCGCGCGTGCAAACCCTGCGAGTTGGGAACCGTCACCGTGCGGGCGAATTCTGGCAAGGGGCACTCGATGTGCTTTAGGACCTTCGGACTCATTACCTGTTACTCGGAGCCGTCCGTTCAGCTTCCCGGGAACTCATCCGCTTCCCGGATCAACTCGATGACCTCTTCCTTGGTGGAAGCCTGGCGGAGAAACCGGCGGAAGTTGTCGCGTTGCAGATGCCTGAAGATGTTCTCCATCGAGGCCAGGTGCTGGTCCGGGTTGTCCGGAGGGCTCAGCAACAGCACGACGATGTAGACTGGGGCACGATCCAGGGCAGCGAAATCGACGCCGCTGCTGGACCGGGCGATGGTCGCCGCGATTCGCTGGAGCGCCGGGTGCTTCACGTGCGGTACGGCCACGCCTTTGCCAAAGCCGGTACTGCCCTGGTTCTCGCGCTGGATGACCGCTTTGCTTACCGCGGCCGTATCCTCCTCGCTGAGTCCCAAACTCTGGCCCAGCGAGGCCACCATTTCCCGGATTACACCATTGCGGTCGGTCGAACTCAGTTCAGGGATCACCTCATCCGCTACGATCAGCTCGGACAACCTCATAATCGTGACACCTTATAACCCGGCCGAATCCTCGGGGTGTTTGCGGTTGCGGTGCTTTTCCTTGTGCTTGACCAATTGCCGCTCCAGCTTCTCGATGACCAGATCCACGGCTTCGTGGCATTCTTGGGCATCGACGTGGCCCACAAACCTGTTCCCGTGGTCAGCCTGAATGATAATTTCCGCTCTGTACTTCAGGGACTCGCGGTCGAGAATGACTTCGATCGACTGCACGCGATCATAGAACCTTGGCAGCCGGGCGGCTTTCTCCTGAGCGTATTGCTTCATCGCGTCCGAGATTTCGATATGCCGCCCTGTCACGCTCAGCTGCACGGAGCACTCCTTTGGCTGTTCATCATCAGCGGGCGGACGTTCCCAGAGGCGCGTCTGTGCCCAGCGATTCTCCCCGGTCGAGCCTGGTGCAGGGGGGGCTCCTATATGGATGGAACCGCCGTCAGGAATGTACGGGAACGCCCGAATGGCGTCAATACCGATGTCTCGGGCACCACGGGCTTTGCAATGCGCACGGCCGGGCGCTAAACTGCGGCGGCATGCACCAGGTTTACTCACAGCAGCGGCCGGGTCGCCCGAGGTGGGCTCTCGCGTCCAGCGCGGCACTCCTGCTGATGACTACGCTCCTGGCCGTCGGCCTGATTCAACACAAAGATAATGCCGGAGACGTCGCGCTGGCCCCGTTTCCGGCCACGGGTGCGTTCTCCGCCGCGCCTGGAGTCGAGGGCCAGTTGCCGACGGGCTGGCAGGTCGGCAGGACAGCCGACGATGCCCCGCCGGGCACGATCCTGGTGGCCACCGAACCGGCGAGAAACGATCTGCCGGGCCGACAGCTCTTTGTCTACGTCAGCATGCCCAGCGCGTTGGGCCTGCCCTTTACTGCTGCTCGCGAGACCGCCGACCGAATCGCGCGGTCACTGGCCCCGGGCGGCTCCAACGGGATCGGGGCGATTGGTCCAGATGTGATCGGTGGTTTTCCAGGAGTAACCGTCGAAAGAACAGGGTTATACAGCCCTCGTGTGCGTCTTTACTGCATTTCTCGGGCCGCGCTGGCCCCGGGCGGGCAGATCATCGGGGTCGCCCTGCGGTCGATCCAACCCTTGCGAGGGGGGGATCGCAGACTTCTGGATAAGATCAGCGCCCACTTGGCGTTTTCAGGCATCCGCGTAGTGCCCGACGGGCAGGAGCTCATGAAAGCCGCCGGGATCGAGTTTTCGCCTCCCGATGATTCTCGTTTCGTCGATGACGCACCTGGCTTTCCCCGTATCCGCATGATGGGAGGCAGCGGGGAGGAAGCATGGTTCATTGATGTCTGTCGTCTACGCCTGGGACCGGACCGTGCCCCTCAGCAGGTGGTGGAAGACCACCTGTTGACGATTTTGCGTCAAGCCGGCCTGCCTACCGAAGTCGAGATTCACCAGAGCGATGGACGCGAAGTGGCCGCCACTATGGCTTCCGTGGGCGAGCAGGACAGCACCGTCGTCGCTGCGGCAGGCACGCGCACCGACGGGGAAACCGGCTTGTTGGTCTCCGGCCGTTGCGGCTCGGCCATGCGTGATCGGATCAGCGAATGGTGCCGGTCCCTGGCTGCGGAGGCCAAGACGGTAGCTTTTCCCGGGGGCCTGGATCTCGATGCGGCTCGCGAACATGCTTCCCGGCTGCTGGGCCGACTGGCGGGCGAGGGTTTCGGTGAGCCTTGGCTGCGGCAGGCCGGCGCTCAGTTGCGATACACGGTGTTCGTTCCGGGCATGACGGTAGGGCGTCTGCACAACGAATTGGAGCGGGAGCGCGTGGACGCCGGCACATGGTGGAGGACACGCGAAAGCCTGGCTCTGGCCGAGCGCCGCCGTGCCGCCCAGGTCGCTTCCGCCGAGACCTGGCTGGTAGAGGACGGCGGTTCGGGGCTCGAGCATCAGTACGTGCAGTTGGACGCCAGCGGTCGTCCTGAGATCACGCTTGAGGAACGGCGCGAAAACGGTGAGAACGTCATCCGCCGGACGTTGAAGGTGCTTCATGGCGGCATCCGGCAGGGCACTCTTCCAATCGGCGAGCGATTCGTGTCTGAGCCGGTACTGGTCTATCTGGCATCGCACCTCGCCCGCGATCCGGCGCGTTCGGCGGCCGAATTCACGGCCACCGAGATGTTCGCCCGCCAGCCGGTGCACTGGCTGGTGGTGCCGCTGGGCGAGGTGGAGCTGCCCCCGGGCGGAAGCCAGCGAACCGGCTGGGCCGTACGGATTCACCGCGACATTGCCGTGGAACCGATTACGCTGTTCTACGATGATGGAGGTTCGCTGATCGCCCGCGACATAGACCGCGTGGTGTGGAATCGGCTCGATGTCGAGGCTGGAGAAGCCTCCGACCTTCGGTGACCCTGAAAACCCCCGGCCGTCACACGCAGCATACGGCCTTCCGGAAATCAATCGACATGACCAACAACATCCTGGCTGTCCGTACCAGGCGAAACACGTTCCCGCTTGTAGTGTGTCCGGTTCTGCTGTTCGCCGCGTCTTTGGCGGCGCAGACGACCGACCCACCGGCCTCGCAGCCGGTCAAGGGCCAGCTGGGGGCGGAATACGTGGACGGCAGCTTCGGCTTCTCGCTACGTCCGGTCGCCGGGAGCGCCATCTACCGGGAGAAGCAATTGCTGGATCCCGGCGACGTGGAGATTGTGCGCTTCGTCCACCTTGCCGACCGCTGGTCGCTCACCGTGCGATTGACCACCACGACGCGGCCGCTGGACGCGGCCACCATCATTCAGGGCATCACGGACAATCTGTCCGGCCGCTATGATGCCCTCAGCGTGCAGCGCGGCGAGCCGGCCCGGATCGCGGGTCGGGACGGGGCGCGATACGCGGCTTCCTTCATGGCCGACGGTGTGCCCTGGTTGCGTCAACAGGCCGTCATCCAGACCAAGCCGACCGAATACTACGCCCTTGTTCTGGTTACTCCGCTGGCCGACGAGAAACTCGCCACTCACGCGTTTGACGGTATCGTTGCCAGCTTTCAGATCCTGCGCACTGAGCGCGAGCAGGAACGCATCCAGGATGCGCTCCTGCGCGGCACCAACCTGCTGATCCGGGTCGCCGAGGGCGGCATCGACATCACCCAGCAGCTCCAGGCGGAGAGTTACATACGCTGTATCATGGGCGGAAAAGAGATCGGCTTCGTCCAGATCAACGAGCAACCGGTAACCTTCGAGCACCGGAAGGGCGTGCATATCCGCGAGTGGGGCTGGCTGTTCAACGACGACCGCAGCATCAGCCATCTTCAGCAGGACACCTTCATGTCCTCGGATCTGTCGCACGAAAGGTGGGAGAATTACCTCTACGTGCTCACCCCGCCGGACGCCGGCAACGCCCGTCAGCTCGTGGTGGACATCGAGAATGCGGCCCGGCAGAACGATCAACTGGTCGTCGCCTTCCTGCCGCAGCCCAACGCGACCGCGAAACGCGACAAGGTCATCGATGTGCAGCCATCGTATGCCTCCGCCGCCTTCATGTCCCTGCTGCCGCGGCTGCTGGATCTGAAGAAAACCGAACTGTACGCGTTCTCCGCCTACAAGAGCGATCGCCGCGGCCTGGTCCTGCGGACGGTGCAGGTGATCGGGCCATCTCAATCGATCGTGGACGGCCGGACCGTCTCTACCATCAGAATCGAGGACAGCGAAGGCTTGCTGCCGCCCAAGACGGAGATTCATGTGGACGCCCAGGGACGGCTCGCGCGCGTGGTGGCGGGTGATCTGGAGATGATCGCTACCACCCGCCAGCGCGTGGAACAGAAATTCCTCAGCCAGGTGAACGAGGCTCACGCGATACTCCAGAAGCTCAAGGCCCAGCTCGTACCCCCGGCGGCCGCGCCACCGCGTCCGCCAGGCGCCGCCCAGGTCCCTTCCCCGCGTGGCCCGACGCGCGCCCCATCGAGTCCTGGCGCGCAGCGATAATCTTCTTGCCTCGTTGCCGAAAACGTGTGCCACTGCTGTTTCAGCAATGCCTGAGTGCCAGACGTTTCTGCTGATCCGCTTCTCAATCTCCGCCGACCCGGCTATCCTTCCGACATGGAACCCGAGGAAAACGCTACAACGTCGCCGGCCGCCGCATCCGTTCCCGCCCTGCAGGCCTCCGATGTGCAGGACTATCATCGCGTCAAGCGCATCCTGCACATCTCTGATATCCTGATCACGCTCTTCTACTGGATCGCGTGGATCGGGTTGGCGCCGGGCTTCGTGGCCTGGCTCGACCAGTTCATCGATTCGCGATGGCTGGGCCTGTTCGTCGCCGCCGGCGTCATGCTGGGCGGGCTGGTGCTGGTCATGCTGCCGATGAACTGGTATGGCGATTACCTCATCGAGAAGCGATTTAACCTGAGCAACCAGACGCCCCGCTCGTGGCTGGTGTACCAGTTCAAGGCCTGGCTGGTGGGGGGGCTGCTGCTGGCCGTGTTTCTCGGCGGGCTCTACGCGCTGCTGTGGCACGCGGGCCCGCTGTGGAGCGTCTGGGTGTGGGTCGGCATGATCTTTCTGAGCGTCGTGCTGGCGAAGGTTTTTCCGCTGCTGATCCTGCCGATTTTCTACCCTGCACGGCCCTTGGAGCGCCCGTCACTCATTGACCGTCTGAACCGCCTGGCCGAGGGCACCGGCATCACGCTGACCGGCGTCTTTGACCTGGCCCTGAGCAAGGACACCAAGAAGGCCAACGCCATGCTCACCGGCCTGGGCTCCACGCGGCGGGTGTACCTGTCGGACACGCTTCTGGAAGCGTTTAACGATGACCAGATCGGCGTGGTCTTCGCCCACGAGCTGGGGCACCACGTGCATGGCCATATCTGGAAGGGGTTGGGCCTCACGGCCATTGTGACCAGCATCATGGTGGCCCTGATCCACTGGCGGCTGGACCCTTACGCCGGCGATCCGGCGGGCTGGACCGGCGCGGTGGCCGCCTTGCCGCAGGCCATCCTCATCGCGACGACGTGGCCGTTATTGATCTCCCCGCTCACCAACGCGATCAGCCGCCACTTCGAGCGGCAATGCGACCGGGATGCCCTCAAGATGACCCGCGATCCCGACGCCTACCGCAGCGCCTTCGGCCTGCTGGCCACCATGAATTTGGCCGACCCGAATCCGCCGCGCTGGGAGGAGATCCTGTTCTGCGATCACCCGCCCATTTCCAAGCGCATCGCCATGGCCGACGAGTACGCCGGTTGACTGGACACTTCGCCGGCCGATCATAATTGCCTCCAGACGTTCAGGGCGGTGGCCCACACCACCGCCCGCACGGGAACCGGATGCGGATCGACAGGTCCTCAGGACCGATCCTGCGGCGCGGCAGGAGGGCTCTCACTCGCTCCGCACACCATACAACGCCCCCGCCTGGTGGCGACATGGATTCTTCGAGGGAGGTTTTTCTAAATGCGCTCGTTGCTGAGTATCGCGTTGTTGTCGTCTATTTCGTTCACCGGCTGTCCGCTTGACCTTGATCCCGATCCGCCCGTCTGCACGACCGAGTTCAGATACGGCGTGACCGCCCAGGTCACCGACGCATCGACCGGCGCGGCCGTTACGAACGCCACGCTGACCCTGATCGAGGGATCCTACACCGAGACGATGCAGTTCCTGCCCCCCGGCACGTACGTCGGCGCGGGCGAACGGGAGGGCACCTATACCCTGGTGGCCGAAGCGCCCGGCTATCAGACACAGACGATCACGGGCATCGACGTCGATGCCGACGAGTGCCACGTGATTGGCAAACTGGTCCAGATCGCTTTGATTCCCGAATGACGCGGGTCCTGCACCCACGCAATGCTTCACCCGAGCCGGGGGGCTCTGGACCGGAGGTCGCCCGCGCCGGTCACCGGAGCTGAGCGTCCATGCCAGCAGGGTGTGGCACCGGTTTCCAACCGGTGTACACCGGTTGGAAACCGGTGCCACATAAACTGCCGGCGAACGGTGAGGCCGCAGGAATCGTGTCGCGTGGCATGCCCAAACCGCAGCGCGTCGCCGCGGGGCGGGCATGCCCGTCTGGTCTTCCCCGCAACAGATGCGGAAGTCGTCAACGGGAGGCGCACGAAACCTCTCCTCCCCTTTCAAAGGGGGGGCAGGGGGGGTA
>BTUC01000076.1:0-21164 GCA_045863575.1 Phycisphaerae bacterium | reverse complement strand
GCTCGACGCCCATCCGCCAGGAGGTGCGGTATCGCCGCGGATGAGCTTCACAGATTGAATAAGCCGGCCGGCAAACAAGTGGAGTGCAAAGCCCTCCGGTTCCGCCCTGACCAGGAGACCATCCTCGACCCGCTCAATGTTGGAAACTTCGAGGTCCGGTGCGAAGTGGAAGCTAAAGTCGACCTTGTGCTCACCGGATCCGCGCAAATCGTCTACGATCAGCCATGATTCGGGCGCCACAAACAAGAGGCGGCGGCGGTGGATGACACCGTGCGGCAACCGAAGATAGCCATCATGTTCCCCTTCCATATATAAGACTCCAGGAAGCTTGAAGCTGGCTGCGGCCCGGGAGCGGTATTGGGTCGTCCACTGAAAAGTTCCCCCCTGCTCGGACTGATCGCGGTCGTCGACAGAAACGGTGTTGTGCGCGCGAGTCGAACGAAAGTAGGTGCGCCATTCCGGAGCACAGTTATACACGAATGTGCCCGGATCAACAAGCAGTTCCCGGCCTCCGCTAAACAGGGCAATGGAAAGGGCATCGGCATGCGCGTGCGCGCCTGTGAGTATCCCAAGGCCGCCAAGGTCAAAGACCATGTGGCTGTCCCGAGTCCCCCAACCGGAACGTACAATCGAGTAGCCGGCGGAAGGATAGTGTGAGGCAGTTTCAGCAGGAGGAAATGCTTCCACCGCATTGTAATCATCGACAGACTTTCTGCCGAGCATCCACAGCGCTTCCTCGGCCAATGCGCCAGCCTGGTGTTTGAAGTCACCCCTTCGGTAATGCAGCGCTCCGAGGCACAAGCCTTCAGGGAACGAGTGATAGTCCCGGCGATGAAATGCGAGCGCACGGCCACCATCATCATCTCCCAGCATGGGGAGTGTGCCGTCGGGCCGAGTCAGATGGACAAGGAACTCAAGCATTCCCTCCACTTTCGAAGAAAAGGCCTTCGGCAGGGCGAATTTATTTTGGTCCGCCAATACCAGCACCTGCAAATAAAAGTCGAGGGCATAGCAGTGATAGCAGGAGGACAGCTCGCCATAAACACCATCCTCCAGGACCTGATTCTCCACCGTTTCGCGCAGTATGACGGCCGCATCGCGCAGCCAGATGTCCGGTTTTTTCTGATCCCGAAACACCAGGCCCGCTATGAAAAGCGCTGCCGCCTCGCCGATCAGATGAGTATTTGGACTGCTGAACAGGGACATGTACCGGTGGACATGTTCGAGTTGCGCAAACAGTGAGGCGCCGATTCGCTCGGCAGAATCGTCATCCAAGGAGCGGGAGTGGAGAAGGGGAAAAATGGTCCAGAGCCAGGAAATGACGCGAATCCCTAATTCGAGACTGGATTGCCAGTTAATGCCCAGGCCGGGCGGGTTCTGATCGATCCAGCTATTGAGTTGAGCGACTGCCTCACCGGCATAGCGCTCTTCCCCGGTGAGGACATACGCTTTGGCTAAGCGCGGCAGGTGTTGGTGACGATTCAATTCGTGAATGAATTTCGAGTCGCGGCCGCCACTCTCGTGAACGGGCCGGTAATCGGCCCAGAATTGACGCTCCCAGATCCTTCCCGTAATTGGATCGCGGTGCCAGTCGATCTCCGCGCCGATCGCGACTCCCGGATGTCCGAGAAGTGTGATCTCGTGGCGGCAGAGCCGCTCTGCTTCCTCCACAGCCCGATCAATCCAGGCGGGGAACTTCGCTTCAACAAATGGTCGCAGGTCCTCTCGTTGACCCGGATAAAACCTGCGGGCGGGCGCTCCCATAAGGTAAGTTTTGAAGGGCATATCAACAGCGCAGGGCGAGGCGGCGGCTCGGATGCCGGCGTTCATCCGGTCCAGCTCCACGAAGATCCTCTCCCGGAACCGGTGCGCCAATTCTCCCGGCCCCATTGCGCTGAGCCGGCTCAGCTTCCGGAAAGTCCCGCTCGTTATCAGTGAAGACATGTTGTACCTTCGGCGTCACCCACCTGCTGGTAGATCTTCACCAACCGGCCCATGCAGTCCGGCGAAGGCGAACAATCGCCGCGGCCTTGCGTGAGCCCCCGCCGAATTGCCGCAAACATTCCCTCCACATCCCCCCGGGGGAAGAGAATCGTGCCCGCCGGCCGGGTTCCGACCCGGCTGGCCACGACCGGAATGCCGAGAGACAAGGCCTCGCGAACCGAAATCGCATCACCGTCGGCGAGCGTGGGGCGAAGAAAAACGTCGCAAAGCGACATGAGCGCCAGGCATTTGTCGTGTTCCACATCACCAAGCAGGAGGATGTTTTCTTCAAGGCCCGCTGCCTTGATACGACCCTTGGCTTCCTCCATTTGCTCACCACTGCCCATTACCAGGCAGCCAAACGAAGGATGAGTGCGGCTCAAGCGCGTGAGCACGGCGACCAGAAACTCGAAGCCATATTCCGGACGAAAGAACAGCACGGTGGACAAAAGCGGCCGGCGCTGCTCGATCCAGCGTTGAAGTCCCGGTTCGGATGCCAGAACGGACGGTTCTGCACCAAGAAAGGCGGGCAACACCTTGATGCGCTCTGACGCGAGGCCACAAGTCAGAAGGGCTTTTCGGATCTCCCGGTTCACACAGATCACCTGCCGGTAGAGCGAACAGGTGAAGGCTGCCAAATTCCGGCGCCCGGGAGGCGCCGTGCCCAGATAACCAGGAGTCATCCCGGAATGCAGGGTCAATAGGGAGCCGCCACGGAACTGTCCGGCCACCCCACATGCCAGCGCCAGCAGCCAACTCTTCGTATTGTGCCCGTTGGTGTGGAGGTGGAGTGTCCAGCCGCGCAAGGCGTGGCGAACCACCGTCCAACCGAAAACGAAGCCGGGACGAACCCGGCTCATATCCAGTAGGCGGCATGCCGCTCCAGCGGCCAGCAGTTGCCGGTAGACTCCCGCGACATGCACCGAGATCCCACCGTGCGGTGGTGGATGTGGACCTATCAACAGGATTCTCATGCCCGGCCTTTGACCTCGACCAATCGCTGGTAGAGTCTTTCCGTCGCCTGGACCGCGCTGGAGATGGAGTAGAGTTCGGAGACTCGCCGTACGCCGGCCTGCCCGAGCCTCGAGGCAAGGTCTGGATCCTCCAGCAGCTCGCCCATGGCGGCAGCGAGCGCCGCTGAATCCCTCGGCGGCACCAGCAAGCCGCTGATCCGGTCTTCGACGACCTCAAGATTACCGCCTACCCGCGTGGCAATTACGGGTACGCCGGTGGCCATCGACTCAAGCAGCGTATTCGAGGTGCCTTCACTCAATGACGGGAGCACCGAAATCGTAGCTTCCGACAGGAGGTCCGGAACATCGGTTCGGAAACCAGTAAATACGACCCGTTCACTCAACCCGAGACGGCCGGCTTGTTCCTCCAACCCTTTCCTGCTACCCCCGTCGCCGACTATAAGGAAGTACACGTCATCGTATCTCCCGGCGAGCACACATGCCGCCTCCAGAAAATAGTGGACGCCCTTCATCTGGTTGAGGCGTGAGAACACCGCGATCAATCGGGCGGACAAGGGTAATTTCAGCTCGTGCCGGAGCGCCGCGTTCCGCTCTTTCTTGGAGAAGGTTGCCATTGCGGTTCCGTTCCGGATGACGACAATCTTGCTCGGATCATAGCCCTGCTCAAGCAGGTTCACTCTGATGGCTTCGGCGTTCACCAGGACACAGTCGGCCAGCCGGCAGACCAATTTCTGCAGCCAGCTCTGTATGGGGGTCAACAGATTGCCAGTGTCCCTGATCGAAGCCATCACGATCGGCGATCCCATCAACTTGGCAATGGGGACAGTGAAGACATTGGGATAGTACCCGTAGCTGTGAACAATCTGAATCCGGTTCGCTCTTATGTACCGGGCGAGCCGAACCGCCTGCCAGACTGTCATGGGCGAATAAAGCCTGCCGATCCGGAACTCAGGGCGGGGCACGGGCAAGCGCTCCACCTCTGCCAGCAGTTCGCCGAAATACCGTAGGCAGGCGAGATGGAGGGAGAACTTTGAGGGATCGACCCGGACGGCGAGGTTCGTCACCTGACGCTCCGTTCCGCCAAGCTGGAAGCTGGTGAGGACATTCAGCAGGTTGATTCTGTTCGGCTCCATGATTCAACCGTTCTGGCCGCCCGGCGGGCATGGCCCCGGGCACCCTGATCCAGGAAGACCCTGGCCCACAGTTCGAACGACATCAGCGTCCAGAGCTGCAAGTCCAAGCTTCGTCCGCTCTCATGTTGAGCCACGAGGCTCTCGATGTAGCGGTGATTGAAGAACCCGCGCCTCCTGGCGTTTTCTCCGAGCAACAGTCCGCGGACATACGGACCGAGCTTGCCGCGGAACCAGTACCCCAGAGGGATGGCGAACCCCTGTTTCGGCCGATGGATGATCCGTTCCGGCAGAATGCCCTTCATCGCTTTCTTCAGCACGTTCTTGGTGGTTCCCCCACGCAGATTCATCTCTGCGGGAATCGTCGCCGCGAACTCCACAAGCTTGTGATCGAGCAGCGGCACGCGCGTCTCGATGGAGTGGGCCATGCTCATGCGGTCGACTTTCGTCAGAATATCCAGGGGCAGATAGTTCTTCACGTCGAGACCCTGCAAGTTCGAGAGCCAGTTGCGATCGCCGGATTCAAGATAGGCGGCTTTGGCCCGCCACGGTTCGTACGGGGCGAGCATTTCGAAGACCTCGGGCCGAAACAGCTCCTTCATGTCGTCGCGCCGGAATAGAGTCATTGCGTCGAGGTAACGTTCGGCGCCCGTCAGTGACCTGTGCCGTATAAAGTTTCGTCCTCGCATACCGCTGGGCATGGAACGGCCGATGGCCCGGAGCGCCCGCAGGGCTGGCCGAGGCAGGGGGAAGCGTTTTCTCTCCCGCTGTTCGACGAGGTACTTGTCGTAACCGGCAAACAATTCATCCCCACCATCACCGGACAGCACGACCTTTACTCTCTCTGAGGCCAGCCTAGAGACCATGTAGGTCGGGATGGCTGATGAATCGCCAAACGGCTCGTCCAGGTACCAGGCCAAGTCCTCCAGATCATCGAGTGCACCCGGTCCCAGGGTCAGTTCGTGATGATCTGTCCCGTACATCGTTGAGACCAGGCGAGCGTGATCCAATTCGTTGAAGTCTGGTTCGCTAAAGCCAATGGAAAACGTCTGGATCGGCTCCTGATTGAGCCGCGCCGCCGCTGCAACTATCGAACTGGAGTCCAGCCCACCACTCAGAAACGCACCGATGGGAACGTCGCTCACCATGTGCAGCCGTACCGACTCCTCTATCAGCCCGCGCACACTTTCGACAAAGTAGTTCTCGTCCTTTCCATGGTCCGGCTCGAAGTTCAAGTCCCAATAGCGTTGAATCACAGGGGCTTGGCCGGGCGAAGCGGTCAACCAATGCCCGGGCTCCAGTTTGTGAACGCCCTCGATGATCGAGTCCTGGGGCGGCGTGGACAGGTACGCAAACAAATGCGACATCGCGCCCCATTTAAGATTGCGGCTGACCTCGGGCAGTTGCAGGATGCACTTGATCTCGGATGCGAAGATGAACCGGCCACCGGTCTCACAGTAGAAGAGCGGCTTGATGCCCAGCCGGTCGCGGCCAACGAACAGCCTTCGGAGGCGTTCGTCCCAGATGGCGAAAGCAAACATGCCGCGCAGGTGTTCCACGCAGCTATTCCCGAATTCCTCATACAGGTGGACGATTGTTTCGGTATCACTTCGCGTCCGGAAGACGTGTCCGCGGCTGCGTAGTTGTTGGCGCAACTCCTGGAAGTTGTAGATTTCGCCGTTAAACACAACCCAGATGGAACCATCCTCGTTGGAAATCGGTTGGCGGCCTGAGTCAATGTCGATAATGCTCAAGCGCCGCATCCCGAGCCCCACGCCTGTCCCGAAGTAGAAGCCTTCATCATCAGGACCGCGGTGGACGATCGCCGCACACATATCCCGTAACTCCTGTTCGAGAACAGGGCCACCTCCGAGACTAGCGATGCCAGCAATTCCGCACATATGTGGTCTACTCCTATCTTTTTCCGAAGTGAAAAGCGCCGGTTGCGGTGGTTTGAAGTCTGCGGGCCCAACTGGCAAGCCCCTGCTTTTCGCCGGAGCTGAGTAAGTTGAAGCGCCACACTAGCGTGGCGTAGATCGGGGCGTAGGCCAGTCCCATGGCGAGCAGCAGCATAACCGGCGCCACCGATAATTGCGATTTCACCACCCATGCCGCCGTCCCGGCGGCGATCGCGACGATCAGCAGGGCGGCCAGACGGGCCCACGGAAGCAGCTCACTGCAGCTGACATTAAACAGGCGCTTGATCCGGATCAGCGCCGCCGTCTTGAATGCCACATTCGCCAACGCGACCACGAAAACTGGACCGAGGAGGCCAAATTCTGTCAGGGACCACTTTAGCAACCCAGCAATTATCACCAGGCGCATTATGTTTAGGGCCAGAAGGAACCTCGTTTGAGCAAACACCCGCAGCACCCCGTCCACCTGGAATGTCGCCAGCAGGATGATCATCGACCACGCCATGAAGATAGGGACGCTGGCGGCATATTTCTCCGTGAACAGAAGCAGAATGATCGGTTGGGCCCCCAGCACACAAAGCGCCGTCAGGGGGAAGAACAGCAACGCGAGCTTCCACGTCGCGTCGTGCCAGATCCCCACGGCAGCCGGCTTCCTCCCTTCCGCGAGGATACCCTGCATTTTGACCATCATCACGTCGCTTGTCGGCGAAGCGGCAAAGTCGACCAATGGAATCTGCAGGCAGCCTACCGCGAAGATTGCGAACGTGGCCGGATCAAACAGATACGACACTGCGTACTGAGGAAGGCTCGCCTGCACGATCTCGAGGAAGACCGCCGCCGCGAACGGCAATGCGTATTTCAATTGAGTTCTGAATAACACCCTGTCAGTGGTGAATCTCCCAGGAAACTCCTTACGGAAATAGAGGAGCGTTACAGCCAGGCGCAGAACTGCTACCAATACGGCTCCCTTGAGCAGCCAAGCCAACTCCCGAAATAGAAGGACGGGAAGAGTAAAAGCGGCGGCCCGAGCGAGGTCCGAGAGGGCATAGGATGCCGATGCTGTGCGATATTGCCTGCGCGAGATCAGAACCGTTTCGAGCGTTGATGACAACAACATGAGGAACAGGTACACACCGATCCATGGGATGTAGACGGCCAGTTCGCTGTTGCTCAGCCAGTCTGCGAGCCTGGGCGCTGCCCCCACGAGGAGCCCCATGCAGACGAGACCCGCCGCACCGAGAAATAACATCGAGTTCGCAACGAATCGGCCGGCTTCGTGGGCTGCCGCGGGCAGGAAATAGTATAAACTCGAGGCCATCCCCAGTTGAGCAATATAATAGGCGCTCGCATACACCAGGAAGAGCTGTTTGTAAGTGCCGAACTGGGCTGTGTCAAACACCCGCGTCAGAACCACCGGGATAAAGAAGGTTGCCACGAATGCCAACATCCGTCCTGACATCAATAGCAGGGCGGGCCTGAAGACCGACTCGACTTTTTGGGCCGGGTTGGTCGCGGTGGCCGTCATCGGCTCTGTCTCCCGATCTGCCTTGCCGATGCCGCCATACCCAGCAGGATGTAGGGATACCAGGTCAGCACGTAGCCCCCGGACATCCCGCAGACCAGAAAGCCCCAAAGGGCGATCTCGATCCCGGAGCTCAGATTAGCCAAGCCCGGCTGCGAACAATCTCGGGCCTGTCTGCGCACGTAGTAAAGTCCGAAGCCGACAAACAGCATGAACGGTGCAAATCCGATGATTCCCGTCTCGCTCATGGCCTGAATGAACGTGTTGTGAGTCACCAGAGCTCCTCGCGTATAGAGGCCTTCTGGGGCATAGAGCGGCCAGGCGACCACCGAACATCCGAGCCCAACCCCGAACAGCGGATGATCGAAGAACATGGCCAAGCCGGCTTGCGATGTTGCCAAACGCTGCTGAAAGCTGACATCAGCGCTCAGGTTCTGAAAGTCCTCTCCCCGTGACCAGAACCGCCCGGCAAAGAACAGTCCCGCCACCACCAGCAGCACCATCAGCCCCCGAAGGACGACACTTCGTTTGCGCCAGGCGCAGAATGCCATCACCGCCGCCAATCCCAGCAGGCCCCCCCGCGAGAAGGAGACCATGATCGCTCCAACGTAGATGAGCGCCACCCCCAGCAAGGCCAGACGCGGCAGCAGACTCAGACCGGTTGCCAGGAATGCGGCAAGAGGCAGCAGGATCACCAGGCTGTAGGCCAGTTCGTTGGGATTGGCGAAGGTTCCGATCCAGGCTGCGCGGCCTTCAACGAGGTTCCCCTGCGCGTAGTTCCTCAACGCGCCGGCCGCCGGCAGCAAGCCGCCAATGACCAGGGTCCACATCACTCCTCGGAGCCGGCTTTCCGTATTTACGCAATTCAGAATGAAAAAGAACACGACGGTCATCTTAGCCAGGTCGGCGACGGATTCGACCGCGAAACGAGGCCACAGCGCGGTCAGCGATGACATCACTGCCGCACCGAGGAAGGCAAGGAGCAGAAGCGCCTCCGGGTAGGCAAAGACGAAGCGCTTCCGCGAGAAGGTCCACTCCGCGAGCAGCATGACCAGCGCGAGTCCCGCAACGGCCTGTGCAGGACGCACGGCATCGAGAGCAGGGAACACCAATGGCAGATTTGCGTAAAGCAGGAACAGAAATGCCAGGAGCAGCCAGTAGGAGGCCGGAGCCCTGCTGACTGTGTTGTTCGCCTCGGAGAAGCGAATCTGTGAAGCGCTATACCCGGCCGTGTTCATGTTCCCGGCCTGTACCGTGGCGTTGACGGCAACCGCTCAACAGCGAAAAAGCGTGATTGATCTGACAATTCAGGACAGCTCCGGAAAACCTTCCGTGGGAATCAGAGCTTGAGTTCTGCCAAAACACTGAGCGCGGGATTGTGAGCCGGGGCAGCGAGGCATGCTGGTGGCCACAGGTGGTGTACGCGAAGCGGTACCCAGCGGCCGCCACGGCTTCCACTGCGGCATCATCAAAACATCCACCGGGATAGGCAAAATGTTGGACGACCGTCCCGAGTCGAGCTTCGAGCTCGGATCGTGATACAGCCGCTTCCCTCATCACCTGCTGTCTGCTTTCGTTGGTCATCAGCGCATGTGACTGGCCGTGGGAACCCACGGTCATGCCGGCCCGGTGGATCTCACCGAGCATTTCCCAGGTGAGCGAATGGAAAGGCTGCAGCACGTCCTCTGAAATTGAAACGTCTGCCTCAAGTGCCCGGGTGAGAGTCTCGAGGTCCGCCCGGGTCAGATTCTCAAGCAGCGCCCGGGTGGCCTGAAAAGGAGTGGGCGCACCACTGTTGGGCCTGAAGCGATGGGAGAGCAGCAGATAGAGCTTGTCGTGCAATTGCAGACGCATGGTTCCCACCAGATCGGTCACGACGAAGACCGCGGCGGGAACGCCTTTCTGCTTGAGCAGAGGCAGGGCGTGATCATAGAAATCGCGATAGCCGTCGTCAAACGTGACCGCGGCAACCGGGTCCCCGCGGCCGTCCTTATTCCCGATCCGCTCCCCCAGTTCATCCAGAGAAACGAACCGGAATCGGCGGCCGATCCAATCCAGATGCTGTTCCAGCATGCTCCGGCTCACCAGCATTGAGGGAATGGAATTCTTGGCGCTCTCCTCAAAGTTCTCCACGACCCGGTGGTAGTTGGCCACGAACGGGACTCCCTTCGCCCCGGCCCATGAACTGATCAGAGCACCGACACCCGTCTGGTTCATGAAACGGGCGGCACCGGTCTTCATCCAACTTCGAATCATGCGAACACACCTTTCGGCAGCACTCGCCGTGCGGCTTTCACGGAGGCGCGTCCCAGGTCCACTGCGGATTGGCAGAGCCGCCCCAGGCATCCCGGCGGGTACGCCTCCAACCTGCTCAACTCGCGGCTGTCGCGACTCCAGTGCGATTTGTACTCTTCGCTGCCGTGCAAGAGATCGAACTCCTCCGCCCCTTCTTCGATCGCGCCCCTGATCGCCATGCCCATCGTGATCAGGCCGACACTCTGTTTGCGGTATGCCGCGGCAAAGCCTGATTGGTAAAAGTAAAAGACACGGCGATAGAAGAATCCGTACAGCCCCGCCGCCGGCTTCCCATCCAGCCGCAGAACATACAGCCGCAGCCAGCCACGAGCCAGTGCGAGATTGCTCAAGTCCCGATGAAATTCGACCAAGGCGGGCGTGTGGAAAGCGTCCGAGCCGCCCCGTTCCCGCCAGCGATGATTGTGCAGCGCAATGAAGAGGTCGATCGACTCTCGGCATTCGGCAGCCGTCTTCACCAGATCCAGGCGCACGACGCAATCCCGCTCGAGCCGCCTCCACTTCCGATGGTAGTTATACCGCTGGTCCGCGCTCAGCGAAGCGACATAGGATTCCCATGTCCTGTCCGCGAGCGGAATGAAGGGGCAGACATTTGTCGCCGTCTCCGCAGTGTGCCAACCCAGCGCATCCAAGGCCGAAACGACGTGAGCCGCCAGGCTTGTGCCCCGTTTGAGCTGCGTCCACCTCAGCATCAGGCGCTTTGTGGCGAGATGCGAAACGATGGCCCGTGCCGATTCCTCCTCGAAGCCTCGTCCGGCAATGATGTCCAGATAGTCCGATCCGACGCTGCCTGTTCCCAGGAACTCCATCGAAGGCAACGGACGCCCGTTCGACAGACTCGGAGAACGCAAGCAGCAAGGCGCCAGACCAACCAGCGACTTCCCGGAACGGACAGCCAGGATGCAGAGTTGCCGATCCCAGGCCTGATGCTTCCACCAGGTCCAGAGCCACTCCCACGTCAGAAAGAGGTTGTCCGCGTTGCTGGTCTGAATTAGCTGACGCCATTCGTCTCGGAGGGCGGCGAAATCCGAGGCATCGCCAATCCTCTCAACCGTCAGCGGAGACCGACTCGTTCGCGGACTTGGAGTGGTAGCTGTCATTGTACGGGCTGCAATTCCAGGCGAAGCACCTGATCAGTGATGTACTCCACCTGTGACCGGGTGACGTCCTGATGGATCGGAAGTTCCAGCACGTGCGCCCGGAGAAACTTGGCGCCGGCACCGCTACTGCTGCTGGCCAGAGAGCCTTCATCGTTCCAGAACTCGACGGCGCCGATACCCCGCTTCCAGAGCGCCTCCGCCGCTGAACGCTTGTCCTGCACGAGGATTGGGAAGAAAAGGGGGCAGACACCTGACTTGAGGTCATCGCGCAGCATGGTGACCCGTCCGTCCAGCCTGCTTTGCATCAGGAGATAATTCTCTCTTCGCCTGTGCCGGATCTGGTCATAATCAAGACCGCCCATCACGGTAGTGCTGACCGATGACATAGCAATGTTTACATCCGCGATGTTCCACCCGATGTTGCCCACCGGCACGTGCCGCACTTTTGCTGCCCGCATCAGCTGGCCGAAGGCGTGCTTCATGCCGGACAGAACGCTTCCTATGCCATCGCAACGGGATCGGAACGCCTCTAGGACGAGTTCCGCGCTTCGGCCGGCTTCCGCGGCGCGGGGGCACTGCTCCAGTTCCAGTTCGGACAGATCTCGCAGAATGTTCCGGTTTTGCACCAAAAGACCGCCGTTTGGCACTGGCAGGGTCTTGTATAGGCAAAACACCGAATAGTCTCCGAAACTGCCGAGGGCTTGGCCATCGATGTCACTGAGCAGGGAGAGGGCGCAATCCTCGACCAGAATGCTGCCGTGCTCCCTGCACAACTCCTCTATTTCCCTCAACGGCTGCGGCCACCCCAGATAGTGAATGACGTAGATGACTCGAGGGTTCGACTTCGCGAGACGCGACAGCACCTCCAGGTCAGGCTCCAGGTTGCGCAAGACCGGGTAATAGACGATAGACGCCCCGGCCGCCCTGATGGCGGATACTTCGTTTCCGCTGTGGTAGTCAGGGACTAACACACTCTCTCCTTTTGCGAATCGCAGGGCCCGGAACAGGTGATAGATTCCGCTACGGGCCACACAGAATGAAAGCCGGTTTTCTGAATTCAATGGAAACGGCAAGCTCCGTTCAGAAGTCGACTGAACAAGTGCCAGAAGGCTCAGTCCAGGAGAGGATGACACGTACATTAGGCCTTCTCCGGCTGTGCGTGCGCGGCAAGCCGAATGACGAAAGCGCGCAAAGGCTTCAGGCGCTTTCGCCTCAGGAATGGGACTACTTTCGCCTTGATAAAATGCAGACAGCGTCCCTTGAAAGAGCGGGAAAAGACAAAAAGCCAATAGTGCGGTTTGGCGCATTGAGTCCATTGCCTCTTCCAGTCAGCGTTCTCCCCCAGGAAGTCGTATTGATTGATAACGCCCTGTTCGAACAAGTCCTTAAGTGAGAGGAAGACCAGCAGATTGGAGGGCGAGTATGGAGCGTACTCCGGGTCGTAGCCGACCTTCAGCAGATAGATCCGGTTGCCATAGGCGAGACAATAGTCGAAGGCGATCCGCCGGGAACCAGCCCGCAGGAAGTGCAGCCGCATCCAGCCGTGTTCGGCCGCACGAACCGCCAGGGTTGAGTAGAATCTGGAAACGTCCGGATCGCTGCAGATGGCTGTGCGATTTTCCCCTTTCCACGCCGCAGCTTCCAATCGAAGCCCAGCTTGAAGAGCGTCCGCCAACTGTGCACCCGCCGTGATTGTCTCCACGCTAACCGGGCCCAGCCCGGTGAGCCGTTTGAAGCGGTTTCTCAGATTGCTGCGGTGTTTGCCCGCCAGACCTTGGAAGTAGCGGTCCCAAGTGCCGCGGACCTGCAAATAGGGTGAGGCGCAAGATACCCAGGTGACGATCTGGCATCGGTCCCGGGCCGCGAAGCCGGCCATCGCCGCCAGAGTGGGAGATCCTTCAGGCAGTTGGCAGAACTGGAGTAGATCCCAGTCTTTTCTCCGGAACAGATGATCCCAGATGATGCGGTAGGCCTCCTGCGGGGATCGAGCAATGAGAAAGTCGGCACGTGGGACGTGCGCATTATGGAGGAACCCTAGCCGCCTCACCTTGATCCCCCACATTCGAATAGGCGTCAAGATCAGAGGAGCGATCGCGACAATCTCCTCGCTGGCTTTCACTAACAGAATTTGAAGTGTGCTTCCGGCGCCGAAGCACTCCCACCAGGTTCGAACCCAGGTGTACTCCAGGAACGGATGGTTGAGTCCGGCTTTGGCCGCCGCTTCGTTCCAGGCCGGCTCAAGATCGCGAAAGGCCGGATAGCCTGTGATGGTCTCGACATGAATCTCCTCTTGGAGTGGCACAGCCGCAGGCAGGGGACTCGCTGATGCCTGATTTGCCATTTAAGCCTGTCTCACCCGGGTCGGACCCCAAATGCCCACGGAGCCGTGGGCGAAGTAGTAGAGACCGACGACGGCGGCCCAGTTCATCAGAACAAAAGTGTACGGCAACAATGCTAATTTTCGGAACTTGTTTCGCATATGGTTCTCTCCACCGGCTGTTGACCGGCAGTTGCGGCGCTCAGCACATCCGAGTCGCGAGTTGAAATCAGCCAGCCAATGCCGGCCAACACATACCACAGCAACTGACCAACAAAAAACACGAGGTATAAGCCAGAAAGCAGGAATACATTCGATATAAAGAGAGCGACCAGGCAGTACGGGACGAGCAGCCGGCCCAGCTTGTGAGAGATCAGCTGGACGAAGATCGGGTTGCGCCACGGAAGCAGCAATTGGGGAAGTTTTGCAAACAATTGATAGTTTCCTTCTAGCGTGCGTGTCTTTCTCTCATACTCCGAGCTGTGCTTTTCGCTTACGACCTCGTACGCACGGGCCGCCGCATCGAAGATCACACGCATTTTCGCCAGGACAATTCTCATCGGCGTAACGACGTCATCCAAAATCGTGTCCTTGGGTAGCGGCACGAAAAGCTCGCGCCGGATGGCGTAGATGGCTCCGGTCGCGCCTGGCACTGAATGAATGTCGCTCTCCATCGCTCGCAGGCCCTTTTCGTAGCGCCAATACAGACCGACAGCATCGCTACTCTCCTGGCCTTGCTCGTCCAGAAGGACGAGTTCCCCGGACACGGCACCCACGGAGGGATCCGCGAAATTGGCTACCAGTTCCCGGATGGCTTGCTTGTCAAACTGCTGGCGAGCATCGGCAAACACGACAATCTCTCCCGTCGCCATCGCTACTCCAGAGTTCAGGGCTTCCGCTTTGCCGCGGTGGACAGGAGAGTAGTGGATTTCGACTCTCTCGCCGGCATAGTTTCTCACCAAAGCTTCGGTATCGTCTGTGGGGGCATCCAGCGAGACAATGAACTGGAGCTTCGTGCTTGGGTAATCCAGTTCAAAACAGTTCCGCAGCTTCCGTTCGGCGGTGTTCTGCTCATTGTGCATGGCCATCACCAGGCTCACGCTCGGCTCGCAATAGTTCTTGCGAACCGGGCGGCGACCAGTTTTCCTCCAAGCCATGAGCAGAAGCGGATAGCCTATGTAGACATAGACAATGCCGGCCAGAGCCATGAAGAAGATTGCTTTTGCCATCTACTGAGCCCTCCTGTCCACGAGGCGATCATCGTGGCTATGTTGCTCGTTGCGCCAAGCATGGTGATCTGAACAGGTTGGGCACCAGCCGGCATCCCCGGCGGCGCCTGAACCTCTATCTGGTAGAGACCCACAAAGCCCGGGACCAAGCCCGAGTAAATAACGTTGGCGGAGGAACCTGCAATGGTCACAGATGGAAAATGGAGTGTTTCGGTGAGCGCCGGGTCACTGGGAGCACTTTCGCCGGACCCGACCGCAACCCGCATGGGGCCGAGACCGGTGGAGTAGATCAGCAGGGACTCGCCGGGCCGAGCCGGTGCTTCGCTGCTCACCAGCGAAAAGTCCTCGGCGTGGAGAACCGCTCCCGCGCTACTGGCTGGGTCAACAATGAAGATGCCCGGCGATACCGCGCTTGCGGACACCATTCTCGATGCACTCAGACTGTTTCCCCGCCGTACCTGGACCGATACGTCGGAGTCAGCTGACAATTCGAATGGAGCCTGCGCCTGAATCCGGGTATCTGAAACGAAGAACAGAGGTGCCGGTATTCCATTGAACGTGACACTGGTCTCGCCCAGTAGCGTAGGCAAGGGGATGGTGGAGGCACTCAGAGTACTGCCGGAAAAGCCAGCGCCGAGCAGGGTTACAATTCCGCCAGGCGCAAGAACCGCGGCGAAACTGGCGCTGTTCACCGTGGAGTTCTCTTCCAGAACGGGCAAACCGGCCGGGCTGCCGGAAACCAGCCGGACACGGTTGTTGACGCGGTCCGCGATGTAGATCCGGCCTGAGGCGTCCGTCGTCAGGCCCCACGGGAAATTGAGCACCGCCTGGGCGGCCGGGCCCCCGTCGCCTGCATATCCGTCCTCTCCCGTGCCAGTCAAGGTGCTGATGAGGCCAAAACCGTCTACCTTTCGCACCCGGTTGTTCCCGGCGTCCGCGATATACAGGTTGCCGGCGCCATCGATAGTCACATCCCAGGGGATGTTCAGCGAGGCGCTCGTGGCGGGACCCTGGTCTCCGGCAAATCGTCCGGATCCATTACCGGCCGCCGTGGTGATTATCCCCTCAGGACTGATCCGGCGAACGCGATTGTTATCGCCATCCGCAAAGTACAGATTACCTAGACCGTCTGCAGCCAATCCCAACGGGAACCTGAGTGAAGCACCAGTGGCTGGACCGCCATCACCAGAAAATCCAGCTACGCCGTTACCGGCAATTGTCGTGATCGTTCCGTTGGCGCTGACCCGGCGGATGCGCTGGTTGGAACTGTCTGCGATGTACAAACTGCCCGCCCAAAAGAGAACGGAAGTCGGCCTGTTCAACTGAGCATCGGTGGCCGGCCCGCCATCACCGGAAAAGCCCTGAATACCTGTCCCGGCGATCGTACTGATGATCCCGTTCGGCGTCACTTTCCGGATTCTCCTGTTGCCCGCGTCGGCGATATAGAGATTGCCTGCGCCGTCGAGCGTCAACCCCGTGACATCGCTCAGGGAGGCACTCACCGCCAATCCGCCATCGCCGGAGTCGCCTGGAACCCCATTCCCGGCTATAGTCGAGATGATTCCACCGGGGCTGACACGGCGGATTCGATGGTTATCGACATCGGAGATATAAACGTTGCCGCTCGCATCGACCGCCAATCCCCGAGGGTGATGTAGACCGGCGGCCGTTGCCGGGCCGCCATCTCCGGAGAACACCTGGCTGCCGTTGCCTGCCATCGTCCGAATATTGCTCTGCGGATGCGCTGGTCCAGCGGCAAGAAACAGGCACAGAACCTGCCCTGCAAATAGCAGTCTCCTTCCTGCCGCGTTCACTGTTGATGCACGCATTTCATTCCTTTCATTCGATGGATCACAAGCACGGGGTGCTAAGACCGGTCAAGATAGTGTCGTTGATAGTTCCGATATGCATAGGCATAGCGTGTATCTCCGTATTCCACGTCGTTCAGCACAATGCCAAGGACATTGGCAGCGCTCAGGCTCTCGACGGCGCGACGGAAGAGTTCGCGCCGGGTTTGCCGGGCACGCACAACAACCACGACACCGTCGGCCAAGGCGCCCAGAACGTGGCTGTCCGCGATGGGGATGAGCGGCGGACCGTCGAGGATGACCAAGCGGTAGTCTTTTCGCCACTGAGCCAGAAGCTCCTGGGCCCTTGGCGATGACAGCATGCCGACTGGATTCTGAGGCCTGGTGCCTCCCAGAATCACATCCAGCTTCCCTAGTTTCGCGGCGCAGGAGGTGAAATCACCGCCGGTTTGGGTCAAAAGATCACTGAAGCCGCTTGTGTCGTGCTGTCCCTGGTTCAAGCCCAGGTACTGGTGCACCATCGGACGCCGCAGGTCGCTGTCCACCAACAGTACGGGGCCAGTGAGGGAGGTGGAAAGAGCAAGGCTCAGGTTCAGCGCCGTCAGGGATTTGCCTTCTCCCCCCGCTGAACTGGTCACCACAAGCACCCGGCCATCGCTCTCTTCAGCCCACTGCTGAACTTTCATGGCAAGGATGCGGTATTGCTCCGAGGGAACGGATCTCGGGTCGCTCAGTACCGACAGGCGATTCTTCTGGTAGTGCCGCGATTGCTCTTGCGTGAAGACCGAATCTCCATCGCCCGGTCCACTTGAGTCCACGCCGCTCGAACCGCGATTGCTGCCGTTTCGCCTTCTTGCCGCGCGGTTGGAGACTGCGGGAATGGCCGAGAGCACGGGAAGATTCGTGAAGCGCTGGAACTCCTCAACGGTGTCAAACGTTGTGTCCATCTGCTCCGCGAGGAGGATTCCGATCAGGCCCAGCCCCAGACTGGCGACGAAGGCCATAAAGATGATCCGCATCCGCCGCGGGATCGACGGCGCCAAAGGCAGTCGTGCCGGTTCCGCCACCTTGAAGCCGGCACTGTTGGTGCTCTTCTGCAGCCTCTCTCCCAGTTTGGATTGCTGCTGCTTCGCGAGCATCGTCTCGTACCGCGAGCGCGTCAAGGCAGCCTCTCTCGTGAGCTGCGCCAGTGTCGTCTCGAGCCCCGGTGAGGAGTTAACACGGCGCTCACTGATCCCAATGTCTTTGGCCAGTCCGCTGCGCTCCTGCCGGTAACTTCTCAGCTGTTCATCGATCAACAACGCCTCGGCCTTCAGCGCCAGGTAGCGCAATTGCAGGGGTGACAGCTCGCGGTGAGCGCCGGCCGGAATCCCGATTGCCTCCAGTTCCCGGATTTCCGCCTCTGTTCGCTCTATCTCAGGATTCCTGACCGTATACCGGGCTTTGAGCTGCCTCAGCTTCAGGCGTTGCTCGTCGAGACGGACTTCGGCCGCAGTCCTTTCGCGCGGGGCCGCCTCGAGCGCTCCCCGTTGCTCCAGTGCCTTCATTTCGTCGATCACCGCCACCCGCCGTGCCTGCCCTTCGATAATCTGATCGGTCTTGCTCCGCATCTGCTGCTGCAAGTTCTCGAGAAGCTTCAGGTTGGCCGCCAGGCGCTCGGGCAGCAGTTGAGCCACGCTCTGCCGGTAGGCTTTCAAGCCCTCTTCCTGCTGGCGGAGCTCCGCTTGCAGCCTCGCAACCTCAGCATCCAGGAAGCCATCCGCCTGTTCCACACGCTCGCCGCGCAGGTCCGAAGTGCGCTCAACAAACAGTTCGGCCAGGCGATTGGTCAACTGGACCACCTGCTGCGGCCGTTCTCCCTCAAAGGTGATGGAGAACGCGTCCAGTCCTTCAACCTGGATTCGAATTCTCGACTTCAGCGCCTCCAGAGTCTGCTCCGGCGTGCGGTTTCCCTCGGGATCAATCGAATACTCCTTGCTGACTGTCTCCAACACAGGGCCGCCCAGAAGGGTCTCCCTGATCGAGCGCAACTGATCCTCGATGCTCCCGCTGGCCGCGGCGCCGGAACCGCTGGTCCAATCATTTTCCTGAACCACTGGCAGAGATACGATCAGCGTCCGAGCCCGGAAGCGCTCCGGTTGCTTCAGCATGTACACGCTGACCGCACCCGTAATCAGCAGAACCGGAGCAATGACGTACCACTTCCGGCGGTTGAGAGCCCGCAGGACCGTAAATACTGAGAATCCGTTGCTTTCCCCGTTCGTATCCATGTGCTACTTTCCCTTTGCTTCCTGGGGCGCAGACGACTGACGCGGAGACGGCTCAGCGAAGATTCCACGGTGCCGGAGTTGCGCGTTCTCCTGCTCGGGCGGACGGGACAAGACGATTTCCAGCCCGCCAAAATAACGCTGCCGTGATAAGGGCAAGTCCGCGAACTGGCTGACGTTCTGTCCGAAATACTCAGCGCGCGCAAAGATGATCAGCCGGTCGGTCAGTTGGTAGTCCACGCGCGATTGACCGATCAGGCTCCGGATGCGCTGGCCCGCCAGGCTCATTTGTCCGCGCTGCCCGTAGATCTCCAGGCCAATCCGCCTGGTCAGCTTTCCGCGTACCCTGACTGAGAGTGCCTGAAACACCGAATCTGGCAGTAGTGGATTGGCGAACGCATCGGCGCCGCCTGATATACCCCCTGCGGGCCCAAAGCCGCCGAGGAAGGAAAGATACCTCTGGTAACTCGCCATCACCGACAGCCCCCTCACACGTTTCTCCACAGCGCCACCCGCGGTGTAGGCGAGTTCCCGGCCGCGGACCGCGCCACCGGTCAGCCGGAAATTCAAACCGGGATTGACGGTGTACCTATACCCGGAGGTCACATTGTGTATCGGTTGATAGGAGAAAGCTACTGATCCGCGCTGATCGAGTGGACGAATGCGCAAATAGGCGTAGCTACCCGTCACAGAGTGGCGCCGGTTCACGGTGTGGTCGATCGTGTAACTCCCGGCACTGGTCATCTGATCGGACAGGTTGGACCGGGGACTGGGCAGCGACATCGCGGTGATCGCGTTGTCAAACCGAATGGACATGGATGTCCGGTAATTCAGCCGATACCTCAGGCCGGTGAAGAAGGCGTTCTGCTGATAGCGTCCACGAGGCAGCAGGAGCTGACTTTCGGCCAGCCGGCGGCTCGGATCCGAGGTGGACAGAAATGAATTGCCCGCATCCGCAGTCCACCGCGCATTGATCCGGTAACTGTAACGCAGGGTAGCTTCATGGTTCCAGGCATTTAGATCCTGGTGCCGGGAAAACGTTTCAAATTCCGCCTGATAGTCCGTGGACAAGCGCGCGCGATGGGTGCTTTTTATCCAGGATAGTGCCGGTGTTGTAATAATAGCCACTTTGTCATCCAGACTTCTGGAATTAGAGATAAAATTGTGGTCGTAGCCGGCACTCAAGCTCAATGGCGAGGTAAAGAAGAAGCCATTGGGCCGTTCCTGCGCCCACAGCGGGCGCTCCGCGACTATCGTCGAGATCATGCTCAGCAAAAGTAATTGACTACGCCTCATTCT
Source organism: Phycisphaerae bacterium (assembly GCA_045863575.1). Lineage (GTDB taxonomy): Bacteria > Planctomycetota > Phycisphaerae > UBA1845 > PWPN01 > JAAXZI01. The sequence continues at coordinate 1,306 of BTUC01000076.1, read as the reverse complement.
TAACTCACACTCCTGGTGTCGAAAGGCCCCGCACAACAGAGCCTCCCTCGCGGCATTCAACTGTGAATGCCGGGGTCTTTACTCGACGTAGATCGTGTCGAGCGGCTGCAGATAAAGAAAAGTACCGTCGCCATCCGCAACAAGCTGCCGGATGTTGATCTTAATTCGCTGCGAGCCGGCCGGCGTAGTTCGAAGGAGGACCACCTTGTTGGGCCGGGCCAGGTCGGTGAATCCCCCTGCCATCGCAATCGCGTCCAGCAAGGTAACCCGATTGTTGATTTTGTATACGTCAGGTCTTCTGACTTCACCCAGGACCGAGATCTTGAGGCTGTTCACTTGCTTGACCATGACGTTGACCATCGGCTGATTGACGTACTTACTCAATTTGGCCGTGATCTCCTGTTGAAGTTCAGCGGTCGTCTTGCCGCTAGCCACGAGTTCGTCCGCCAGCGGAAGAGAAATCCTGCCGTCCGGGCGAATCACGACTGTGGCTGCCAACTCGGGCTCTTTCCACACAAACACTTCTATGACATCCTCGGGTCCCAGACGGTATTCAGCCTGGCTCGTGGCAACGGCCGGCGGCGCGGGGCGGACTTGGGTCACCCCTGCCGGGACGGTCAGAAGCAGCGCCGCCAGAATTACAACTTTCGTCCATGTTCTTTGTCGTTCCATTTCAACCCCGGCATTGCCAGGACCTCAGTCCTTGCTTGCTCACGTCAATACACAAGTCAAAAGTACCAGTGATACCCGTTCCGGTCTGGTCAAATGTGAACACGGCGGCCGAGGATGTGGAGTTGCACCCATCGTCCACACGAGCCTCCCATATGGCCCGAATACCCGGCGTCCAGAACTCCACGGTGCAAAAGTCCGCCGCCACGATCATGTCCCAATGACGCGCCAGGAATTCCCTGCACGCTGTCTTTCGATTGCGCTCGGGTGCTGGCTCAAGTCCATGCCGTTCCGGGATCACGGCGATCGTGCTGCGGTCGATCTCGTGTCCAAGGTTGGACAAGGCTCGCTGAAGGCGCCGATGCCCCCACAATCATGGTTCTCCCGGGCCAGTCGCAAGACGAGGGCCTCGATGCTTGCAGCTCCCGTTGTGCTGCTGGGCGATCAGCTTACGATGCTAGGACAGCAGGGTCTCCGGCGTGACGATGGTGGCCACTTACGCCAGAATGGTCCGCCCTGATCCCTTCGCCTTCGCGGCCAATCGGCGTCGCTGACCGTCGTTCAAGCGAATGCGCGTGCCTCCGAGTTGTTCCCGCAGGACTCGAACAACAACTTCGGCATGGTTCGCCGCACCGAT
>BTUC01000075.1:0-21232 GCA_045863575.1 Phycisphaerae bacterium | reverse complement strand
ATCCCGGGGATCGAGGCCGTTGCCACCGATGCCAAGGCACGTTACTCCGGCTCGATGGCCGACCGAATCAAGGTGCCGGTCACCTTCTACACCGGGTTCTCAACGGCCATGATTTATCCGCTGCCGGCCATGGTGTGGATCCTGCTGGGCATGGGCATCGCCTTGGCGACGATCGCGGTGCCACTGCTGGCGGTGCTGGCCTTCACGGCCGGTTCAGGGCTCAACCCGATTGCCGAAAAGCAGGATTTCGGGTGGGTCAGTCTCTTCCTGACTGTCATGTTCGCCGTACAGGGCGTCTATTTCGGGTCGGTGGCCTACTACATACTGATCGACACCATCCGCACGACCACGTCCGGCGGTGAGCAGCCTCCCTCGCTGACCTGGAACATCATCAACCTGGGTGCCGCGCTCGGCGGCTACGCGGCGCTGATCGGGTTCTATCTGGTCGTGATCCTGCTGCTGCTCCTGATCTCCAACGGGCAGTTCCCCTCGGGTCGCGAGGATCTCTCCGCCCTCTCCCGGCCGGCCAACCTGATCGTGCTGGCCTTGCTGACGTTCGGTGTGCCCATGAACATGATTGGGCTTTCCAGCAGTCACGCTATGGATGGGCTTAACCCGATGAAAGTGTTCCGGTCGATGGGCCGGACGCTGGGCCATTACATCTTCCTGTTCCTGATCGTCCTGCTGTACCTGGGAATCTACATCGGGGGCATCGCCGCGGTCATGAGCTGGGCGGGGCCGGCCATCGTGGAGGCGGCCCAGAAAGGTCTCGATGCGGGTTTGCTGCGGATGCTGGGTGGCCCGGCGGCGTGGTCCGTTCTGATCGGCTTGGGCTTCTACTTCGCGTACTCCATCGGCCGGATTCTGGGCCTGTTTTGTCGCACCTATCGGGAATCCCTCGAGTTTGACCTGTAGGCTGATTTCATTCATCCACCGGCGCGCGCACGCCCGATAAAAAAGCGGGTGGCAGGGACTGCCCCACGGGCAGTTGGTCTGCGGGGACTCTGGTACTATGATGGCTGAGCCGCAGCAGGACAGGCCGCGGGATACCGCCTCGGTCGAGCTTGGGAGAAACATGAGAGCGATCCATCGCATCAGGCTGGTGGCAGGTCTCGGCTTGGGGCTGGGCCTGATCACGCAGTGCGGCTGCGCTGTACCTCAGAAGCCGGGCCGCGGGACGGTCACCCGGCAGACTGAGCCGCTGCATCGATCGGGGTATTGGCTGTACCTGCCGGAGGACTACGTCAAGACCAACGGCCAGCGGCCGGACGGCAAGCGTTGGCCGCTGATGGTCACCTTCCACGGGATGAATCCCTACGATTCGGCCGGCGCCCAGATCCGCGAGTGCCAGCAGGAAGCCGACCGGTACGGATACGTGGTGATTGCCCCCGAGCTGGATACCTGCGACAGCTTCATGCAGTACCCGCTGAGGGACCCGAACCTGCCTTACGTGAAGCGCGACGAGCGGGCCGTGCTGGGCATCATGGATGAGGTTTTCCGTCGGACGAACGCCGATCCGACGCGCGTGCTGGCGACGAGCTGGTCCTGCGGCGGATACATGGCGCATTTCATGGTCAACCGCTATCCGGAACGCTTTACCACCCTGGCCGTCCGACAGTCGAACTTCTGTGAGGATCTGCTGGACATCGCGCAGTTGCCCAAGTACCGGAACATGCGGATCGCCATCTTTTTCGGGGAGAACGACTTCAACGCATGCCGCAAGGAGAGCATCCGGGCGGTGGAATGGTACCGGAGCCACGGATTCTATGTAGAGGCCAAGGAAGTGAGCGGCCTGGGTCACGAGCGTACGCCGCAGACGGCGGCGGCGTTCTTCGCGGCGGCCATTGGAGCAGTGCCCAAGACGCCGCCGGATCTGGGCACGCTGGTGATGAAGGACGTGATGCCGGCGGGCCGCACGTACCATGTGGCCGGGGCGGCCGGCCGGTACTCGTCTCCGGCCGTTTCCGCCGCCCCCCCGCCGACGGGGCCGAACCCTTACACCGACCGCAACATCATGTTCAATTCGGATGGAAGTGGGAACCGCGCGGCAAATCCGACGCAGGTTCAACCCGCGGAGCCGATCCGCCGGGCGCCACCGACGGTTCGGACCGAGTCGGTCGGCGCGCCAACCCCCAAGCGTCCTGTACGCCAGCCGTATGGCCAGTTTGACCGTGCCGGTATGGCACCGATCGGCGCAGGTTTCCTGGAGGAAGGCGCCGATCTGCCGTTGGAGACGTCGCCACCCGCAAGCCCGGAACTTCCCGCCGCTCCACCGTTCCCGGCCGAGATCCTGATCCACGGGAGCACGGCCAACCCGGCCCCGCTATGGGTGACCATGAGCGTGAATCTGCCGGAGAGCGCCCGCACCGGCGCGCGGGTGCACTGGTCGGTGGACGGCGAACCCCTCAAAGGCAACAGCCTGCTGGTGCAGAGTCTGCTGCGGCAGGCCGGCCAGCACCGGATCGAGGCATTCGTGACCACGGCGGACAACCAGGCCTTTGCCTTGTCGCGCACGGTCACAGTGACCGCCCCGGCTTCGCAGCCGGCAGAGTCCTGAGTCGCGCAGCGAGTCTTACCTCGGGCCGATGTAAACCCCGTATTCGGCCAGCGCCTCGCGCATGGCCAGGATGTTCTCCGGAGGCACGTCGGCCTGGATGTTGTGGACGGTGTTGAAGATGAAGCCTCCGCCCGGGGCCAGGTCTTCGACGCGGCGGCGCACCTCGTCCCGCACTTCCTGGGGTGTGCCGAAGGGCAATACCCGCTGGGTGTCCACGCCGCCGCCGTAGAACGTCAACTCCTTACCGTACCGGCGCTTGAGCTCGCGCGTGTCCATCCCCGCGGCGCTGACCTGAACGGGGTTCAGGATGTCGATGCCTGATTCGATCAGGTCCGGAATTACCTCCGCCACGGCGCCGCAGCAGTGATAGAAGATCTTCGTGCCTGGAGGAGCATGCCGCTTGATGTGAGTGAAGAGCCGGGTGTGCCGCGGCTTGATGAGTTTACGGTACAGTTCGGGTGAGACCAGCATGCGGTCCTGGCTGCACAGGTCGTCGGCTTCCGAGACCATGATAACGTTGCGTCCGACCAGGGCGAGCGCCCGCTGCCAGTAGGCCATCTTGTTCTCGCAGACCAGGTCGAGGATGGCTTCCGCCAGCGGCACGTTGTCCAGCATGTCGCAGTAGAAGTTCTCAAACCCTCTGATCCACAGGGCGACCTCGAAAACCCCGGGGGCATTGCGGCCCAGGATGTAGGCCACCTGCCGGCGGTTCATGAGTTCGTCGGCCTTCGCCGCCAGCACTGCGTAACGCCCGGGATCCAGCGGATCGGGGAACCGGAACCGCTTCAGCTCGGCGACGCTCTCGATGCCGGCCAGGGGGTGGCGGCGCATGTCGTAGTACAGCCCGCCATCCACCGGCTTCCACCATTCGATGCCCCATTCGTCGGTGCGCTTATGGTAGCCTTCTTCGGTCCATTCCGGCGGCAACCAGCCGTGCGGCCCGCCAGGATTGACGCCGTAGACATCCACCTCCAGCCGCTGCTTCACGTCGTCATGAACGCGGGCGAGGCCCTGGATCGGATCTTCGATCTCAATCTCGGCATCCGGCAGATCAAGGTATTGGCGCAGCCGCCGATAAGCCTTCTCATGGATACCGGTCAGGATCGAGCCGCCCAGGTCGTAGGGCACCCGATCGGGCTCGCGGTGATTCAAGGTCGTCTCGACGCGCTTCAGGCTTGTCCAGGTGTCAGGCATCGGTTGCTCTCAGCTTCCTCATTCGCGCGGATCTGCTGTCCGATCTCTTCTGGGTTGCCTCGGAGGTGCTATCCTCAGCATCCTGAATAAGACCCATGGCTCAACGTATCTCCGGCAGCATGTGCATCGCTGACGAATACCGGCAGGACCGATCTGATCATATGCTCTTGCCAGATTTGGCACCAGCTATCACTGGGAAACCGGCCTTTCGCGCCGTTGCGTGTTGCCAGCCGGCCTCGATCTCCTCGAGCGTCTTGCCCTTGGTTTCCGGCACGAAGACGGCCACGAACACGAAGGCCACCGCGCACATGGCCGCGTAGACGAAGAACGCTCCGCCGCCCAGCCACTTGAGCATGGGCAGGAAGAACTGCGAAACGCCGTAGCACGCGACCCACAGGCACACGGTAGCCACGGACATGGCTCGCCCGCGGATGTGCGTGGGGAAGATCTCCGACATGACCACCCAGACCACCGGCCCCATGGCCACCGCGAACGAGGCCACGTAGACCAGGATAGAGGCCAGCACCAGCCGCCCCTGGAACTGCTCGAGCACAATGGCCCCGCCCAGTACGCACAACGAAACCCCCATGCCGGCCGCGGCCAGCAGCAGCAACGGCTTGCGGCCCACACGGTCCACCACCCAGATGGCCACCAGCGTGAACAGCAGGTTCACCGCTCCCACGATGACCGTGTCGTTGATGGCCGCGGCGGAGCCCGCACCCGTGCTTTTGAGGATTTCGGGGGCGAAATAGAGCACCGTGTTGATGCCGGTGACCTGCTGCAGAATGGCCAGCACCACTCCGATGGCCAGCGGCACGCGCAGCGCCGGCCGCAGCAGTTCGCTCAGCGCGCCTGATTCCCGGGCGATGACTTCGCGAATCTCACTCATCTGGCGGGTGGCCTCCACCGGTCCGCTCACCCGCGAGAGGACGGCAAAGGCCTGCGTTTCGCGTCCCTGCCGCGTGAGCCAGCGGGGGCTCTCGGGAACCACGAATAGAAGTGCGAAGAATACCAGGGCTGGCAGCGTCTCCGACGCGAACATCCACCGCCAGCCGTAGGCCACGTTCCACGCCTCGTCACCGGCGGCCGCGATCCGGGCGTTGACAAAGTACACCACCAGGATGCCGGCCACGATGGCCAGTTGGTTCACCGAGACCATTCGCCCCCGGATGCGGGCGGGCGAGACTTCGGCGATATACAGCGGCGAGAGCATGGAGGCCATGCCCACCCCGATACCCCCGATGATCCGAGCGACCGCCAGCTCGCCCAAGCCGTTGGGCAGTGCAGACCAGACGGCCGACACCGCGAACAGAACGGCCGAGGCCAGCAGCACCCGCTTGCGCCCGTAGCGGTCGCTCAGGGCACCGGCCACGGCCGCCCCGCCGATGCAGCCGACCAAGGCACTGGAGGCGGCCCAGCCCGCCTGCATCTCCGACAGCTCAAAGCGGGTCTTCAGGAAGCCGATCGTCCCGGAAATGACGGCCGTATCGTATCCGAAGAGCAGCCCCCCCAACGCCGCAACCAGGGCCAGCACGGCCAGGTAAGCCGTACTGCCGTCCTGGGCGCCGTCATACGAGAGGATTTGAGGATGATCGGCGTGGACCGGCGTATCGTCGCTCAGCGTCGGGCGCATAGAAGCATCTCACAAGAAGCAAAGTGGACACCATAACCGCGACTGCATGACAAGACCAGAGCGCAACCTTCCGGCGCCGCGCAGTAGCCGTGTTGACGTCACTCAAGGGGCAGTTTATCTTGTTTGGCGGAGAGGTGATTTCGGGGAAGCGACCATGACCCAGATCTTTGCCTCGGGCTGGATGTCTTCCACCGTTCCGATCATCACACTGTTGGCTTATACGCTGGCAGCGGGCTGGATGGTCTGGTACCTGGTCGCGCGGCGGGATCGCAAGGCTTTGAAGCGTCGATTCCCCCGGAGCCGAGGACGCTGGGTCTGCGGCTGGGTGGGAGTAATCCCCTACCTGGTAACCAGCCTGGCGTGGATCAGCGCCAAGCTTGCAGCCACCTGCGCTCAGAGTACGCTCCTGGCGATCTGGGAATTAAACGGCCGACCCATCCAACCAGATCCACTTCTCACCCGCGAGAACATCATCACGCTGACGCCCGCGGCGGCTGCAAAGCTCCGGACCGAGATGGACAAATATCAGGCAGCGAGTCCGCTGTACCTCCGGGTGACCCTGCCGCCCGACGCGGGTGCAATGCAACCTGTCCTGGAATTCACCTGGGCGCCCAACCCGAACTTCGACCGCCTCAGTGAATCAGAGGGAATTCTTGTGGTCGTGAACATCGACAGCATACCCTCGCTTCGCGGGACCCTCATGGATTACCGGGAGACGCCCAACGGCAGCGGCTTCTGGTTTACCCCGCCAGCAACGACGCAACCGAAGAGCTGATCAGATCATTGATTCTGATCCCGGCTGGTCCTGACCAACAGGCCCTTCTGGCCCATGTCGAGGGTCACGCCCCCGCATTCGGCCGTGTTGAGATACCGTCTCCCGACCATGATGCGCAGCAACCCGTTACTCGTCTCCCGGTCGCGTTGTCCGCTGGAACGTACGCACCAGAGCGGATGGACCGCATCGATAAAGCGACGGGTGGAGAAGTCCACCGCTCCGTGGTGCGGAAGGACCAGCACCTCCGCCTTCAGGTCTTCGCCGGAAGCGAGCAATGCGCGGAGGGCGAACTCCTCGATGTCGCCGCACAGCAGGATGCGATGGCCGGCGTAATCCAGGCGCAGCACGAGTGAGGCGGCATTCTCGTCCTGAATCTCCAGCTTCTGCGGTGCGGGTGGCCAGAGCACGTCAATGGCGACCGAGCCGCTGCCGGCGACTCGGTCGCCGCGCACGGCCGTCTGCCACGCAACAGGACACGATTCGAGCCGCTCGACCAGGCGCGACGCGGGACCGGCTGCCTGTTGGCGGAAGTGCGGCGTAGTAATGATTCGTTTGATGGGCACCCGATCCAGCAGGTCGGGCACACCACTGAAATGATCAAGCTGGGGGTGACTCATGATCAATGCGTCGATCCCATAAACATTCTCGCTGGCCAACACGGGGCTCAGAGTCCAGCGGTAAATGTCGTAAGGTGGACGCGAGCCGAGATCATAAAGGAGCGTTCGTCCATCCGGCAGACAGATGACGCAGGCCGTTCCATCGCCCACGCTGAGAACGTGAACACGCAGTTGCCCGTCGGCACTGCGTGGCCCCATGGCCCACAAGCCAGCCAGAAACCAACATGCGGAGATGCCCACGACGTACCTGCGGCCGACGCGCAGCCACGGTACTGCGATCCAGAAGGCCAGCAGGGCCAGCCCGGAGGCCAGCAGCCAAGCCGGCACGGCGGGAGTGGCCACGCCCGATCCCGGCAAGTGATCCAGCAGCCGCACAAACCAGATGAGCCCATCGGTCAACCAGGCGAGCACGCGCCCCAGCAGTGCTCCGGCCGGCGGAAGCAGCATCGTCAGTATCGTCTTGGCCAGACCCAGCACGAGCACCATCCACATCAGAGGCATAACCAGCAGCGTGTTGGCCCAGCCCCAGGGAGCGGCCTGATGGAAGTGCCAGGCACCCAGCAAAACGCCCGGCATCCAGGCCGCCAGACCGACGGCCAGCGCGGCGCCGCAAGCGTGCGCGCACCACCGCCCGATGCGCTTGAGACGCGTGGGTGGATTGAGCAGGTCCTGAATTCTCGGCTGAAGCAGCGGGTCATCCCGGCCGGTCAGCTTCCAGTAGCCGGCCGCCCCGAGGTGTCTCAACTGGGGCCCCAGGTAGATGAGCGAGATCAAGGTGACGAAGGAGAGCTGGAAGCCAGGATCAAACAAGTGCGTCGGTTGGAGGATCAGGAGCACGATCGCGGAAGCCGCCAGCCAGTTGGCCGTCCGCACCGGTCTGCGCAGAAGGATCGCGGCGCAGAGCAGCAGCCCCATGATCGCCGAGCGCCACACCGCTGGACTGGGCTCAGTCATTACTGCGTAAGCCGTCACCACCAGTGCCGCCACGGCCGCACAACCGCGCTTGGTCAGTCCGGCCAGAATGCCCAGACCCCAGACCGCGCCGGCCAGCATGGCGACGTGGGCTCCGCTCACGCTCAGATAGTGAACGGTGCCCGTGTTGACAAAGGCCTGGTTCAGATCGATACCCACCGCGCTGCGTTGACCCAGCACCAGTGCCGACAGCAGCCGCAAACCCGGCACATCCTCGTCAAAAGCACCGTGGCGCATGGCGGCCACCGCATAGCGGCGCACATGGAATAACCAGCCGCGCGGCGTGGACCGCGCCGGCAGGGGCACCAGATTGGCGGCGTGTTCACAGCTCAGGTTGACGAGAATCCGATTGCGGCGGGCCGCCAGAGCCCAGTCGCGCTCGCCCGGATTCCGGGGTCCTGCCGGCCGCTGCATGATGCCGAAAAGCTCGACCCGCTGCCCGGGGGCGAGGTCGGAAACGGGCTCGCGCACCAGAACGGAAACGTAGCCGCTGACGGATAGGGGATAAGCAACCCCCTCGATCTCTTCGGCCCACACCAGCATCCGCGTGTGTGGCGGCTGCGGGAACCAGTCGATGCGCCCCATGGAGGTTGGAGCCACCGCGGGAGCGGTGAGCGCCGTGGCGGTGAGTCGAACCGGCACCGGCTCATCTCCGCAATACCGCACGATATGATCTGCTGGCCAGCGGCGAAAGGCACGATCATGCAGCGCCGCTCCCAGGCATAACGCGGCCACAACCAGCACAAGGTGGCGCGGCCCTTCTCGTCGGCTGAATACCCCCACAGCGACGCCGGCAGCGAGCATCAGGATGGATGACAGAATCGTCGGGACCCGCCAGGCCGAATCGAGGAGGATACCCACCACGAGCCCCAAAGCCGGCGGCACGAGAGGCTGGGCCCTGAGCCAGACCCGCAGGACCTCGCGACGTGACGGCAGGGGCCTCAGCGAAACCGGCAGAAGCGCCGGATCCCCCGCCCAAGTCGGTAGCAGCGTGGTGCTGGACATGGTATATCTGCCCGTCGCTTGCCGCCGCAAGCTGGCAAATACCCTGCATCACCATTGCCCGCTTGTCAACTACCAGAAGCGCCAGACGGCAGGTCCGCCCGAATCCAAATGCATCAGCACCCAGACGTAGAGCACCAGGTTGGTCACGGCATGCGTGAGCATCAGACATCGCAGGCTGCGCGTCCAGTAGAACAACCCGTTATAGACCATCCAGCAGAGGATGCTCACCGCCCAATTGTCCGGGTGTTGCAGCGTGGACAGCAGCGACGAACCAAGGAAGGAGAACCAGGTGAATTTGCCCAGCGGCACGGTCTCCACGCGGTCCAGATTGATGAAGGCCCGCAGCACGAACGCCCGCCAGAACAGCTCCTCGACCATGGGCACGGCGGTCGTGACCACGACCAGCCGCGTGACCACCTGCGACCACCACGCCCATGGCGAAAGACCGTCACGCGGATCCACCGAGCCCGGCGTACCGGGAAAACCGATCATCCGCCCGCCGAGGCTGTGCCCGGCGACATTCACCTCGTTGAAGAAGAGCTGGCCGTAATACCACCCGAAAGCAACGGCCACGCCGGCAACCAGCGCAATCCCGACCCGAGGGCGTCCCAACGGAGGATAATGCCGGCGGAAAAGCCAGAAGACGTAGAGTGAGCCGAGGCAGCGAATGGCCGTGGACCAGGCCAGATACTGGGGGGGGAACAGATCGTCCAGAAGCATCAGCAGCAGGTAAGCCATGTACGGAGCCATGAGCACCGCATCCGGGCGGCTCCTGGCCAGACTGGTCACCCACGCCGGTTCACGAGGCGCGCTTGGAGTTTGAATCATCTCGCTCATACGGCTCCACTGCCATCGGCTGAAAGGAGCACTTCGGTGAGATACGCACCGCCATAATCAGGCGGGCCCCGGCTCGCACCTGAACGGCCGTGATAGGTTATCGGTCCTGTCGCCGAGGTCAATGGCTGCAAACGGACACGCAGCCCACTGGCTCCGTGACGGGCCGGCCGATGAGGCTTCAGAGCCCCGACCCAGCGAGAGGGCAACGGCTGCTCCACGGTTACCGGCCATTCGGCGCCTCGCTTGCGCTCAGGGCTCCGATGTCCTGCCCGCCAGCCAGTCCGCAGAATATAAAGCCGCGAGGATGGCGTCCGCGTAGGCCCGTGCCCCGCGAGCGTTCGGGTGCGCTACCGACGCGAACAGACACGAGATCGGGTCCACAAGCACATCCCCGAAGCAACCGACGGCGCGCAAGCCGGCCAGCGGGTCTTCGGGAAAAATGCTCAGGCTCGCGTCAAGTTCCTCGGCTTCGATACGTTCGCCGGTAACGCCCCAAAGCCACGGTTCCGGGCCGAACAATGCGTTGGCGGGACCGAAACCCGGCTCGACGTAATACAGCAGAGCGCCAGGCCGCTGGGCGCTCACTTCCGCCACCGCCGCGCTCATGCCCGCGCGCGACTCGCTGAGGAAGAGTTCCGAATTGGCGGCAAGCTTTTCGATGAGCTGAGGCGTGTTTTCATCCTCGGTGGTCTCGCGAAGCAGGACATACTGAAGGGTGGTCGGCAGCGAAGAGTCCGCACTGATGATCGGATAGTACCCGGTGACCACCACCGCTGCCTCGGGCGCTGCCGAGTTCACCTTACGGAGCAGTGCGGCCATCTCCTGGCCGCAATACTGCCCGGTCCGGTCGGTGATCACCTCGGACGGCGTTTCAGGATCCAGGATCGTGTCAACCTCCACGTCATTGATACATCCATTCAACAGAATCAGGTCCTGGGCAGCGGGTTGCTCAATGAGGTCGACCTGGACCGTGATGGACGTGGACGCAGTCTGCACTTCGCCGTTACACCGGACGCGGCAGATGATGTCTTCCGGGCTGGGCACGATGCGCGTACCGGAGATGGCATGCACTTGGCGCACGACGTGCAGGCCGGTGCGGCGTTCGACCTCCTCGGCAACCAGAGTGGAGAATTTCTGCGAATCGCGCAGGCCGTTACCCCAGGTGACCGAGTCACCGATCACCGCCATGTAGAAGAAACCGGACGTGAGCTTCAGATGCGCCCCACCGAAGGGCGTACCGTCGGGGGCGACGGCATCGAAGATTTCCACGCGCGTCGGCGAATCCAGGAATGCCTCGGGCATCGCGATGCCGACCCGATGCTCGAGCCCGTCGCCGGCCGAGTCCACCCAGAAGGCGCCCTGGCCCCTGCGCAGGATGGGCTGGGCCTCGTCCGGCAGGTTGTCGAAAACCGGCGGTGACAGGCTCAGCTTCGGCAGACCCTCCGAAGCGTCGACTCCTTCACGTCGCACACGTACACCCAGGTCGCGGGCGGCCGAGGCGGCAACGGTAACGGAGAAGACCACGGCCCGGCCGGCAACCGGGTCGGCGGGATCGATGGCCCGGAAGCGTTCCGGGCGGTAGACGCCTTCGTCCGGCACGGCCGGCGGTTCCAGGCCGTCCACGTCCAGAACGTACACAGCACCGCCCGCTGCGGCGTTCAGCAAGTCTTCCGGCTGACAGCCGGCCAGGCCGCCGATGGCGAGCGCCACCGCGACCTGTAGGTACGAAACCAGCCTCTGTTGCCGTTTCACAGCGGCCTCCCCTACTCGCTGGCCGGCCTCCGGTGACATCCGTTCACGGAAAGTCGGCTGTCGGCGAAGTCCCTCGGCACCTCCAGCTCGTGCCTCTTCCGGTTAGCGACTTTGGGTCGGTAGCGGCGGGCCTGGAGTGCCGGCCGCCAACGACGCGGACTGCTCACATTGAAGGGGCGTACGTTCCGAAAAGTTCCAGTTTACGGCACGATCTCCAGAACCTCCTTGACCTGCGCCACCCCATCCACCTGGCAGCCGGCCACCAGATCGCTCCGGGTAGCGATGACCAGCCGGGAGGTCGCGTCGGGGACAATGACGCGGTCATAGACGTCATTGTCGAGGAGCGGGTCCTGGTAAAGAAAATAACTCTGGCCGTTTTCCGCGCGCCAGACCAGGCACGCCCCTTCCTCGCTGGTCACGGTCATCGTGCCCCTGACCACAAACGGCGTTCCCACGGGCAGCAACTGACTGGTGTCCCCAAGCGAGAAACAGCCGCCGGTATGCACATAGAGTACCACGGCCACGGTTGATAGCAGAATCCCGCGCAAGCGTGTTCTCCCTTGCTCAGCTCTTCAGGCCGCGAAGATCCGGCTCGAGCCGCTCTTCGGATTTCATGAATTGATCCCAGGTCATTTCCCGACCTGAATAGGCCACTTCCCGCCCGAAGACGCTGGTCAGATTGCTTCGCACCGAGGGAGCCACTGTCTGGTTGGCATAGTTCCCTTCGGTGATGAAGCGATAAAAGTCACGGATGTTGTTGACCGCCCCGCTCTCGTAGAGATCGGTGAATTTCGCCTCGTACTCATCGATCGCGCCTTTGACCCACACATGGCTGAAGTAGTCGGTGTCCACCGTGCCTCGGGAACCGTAGATCCGGCAGGGAATCTGATCCGGGACGCCGGGCGTACACTGGTTACCCGTGTAGGACAGCACGAAGTCGTTCGGAAACGTGAAAATCACGGAGAAGTAGTCCCAGATGTCGCCGTAGCTGCGCAGTTTGCGGCTGCCACCGGTGCCGACGGCCTTGACCGGGTCGGCGTTGATGAACCAGGTGGCCACATCCAGCGTGTGAATGTTCTGCTCGACGATGAAATCACCGGAAAGGGCCTTGTAGCAGTACCAGCGGCGCAGCCGGTCCTCAGGCGTGGGCGGCGGGGGCACGTTGCCCACCCCCCACGGATAGCGGGCCTCGGCGCAGACCAGCCGGCCGATATCGCCGCGATGAACCCGCTCCACCACTTTGCGGTAGTGCTCGTTGGCCCGGGTCTGGAAATCGATCAGGAACACCAGCTTGCGATCGGTGGCCTTTCGGCCCGAAGCCAGGACGGACTTGCATCCCGGCACGTCCACCGCGATGGGTTTGGCCAGGAAGACGTGCTTGCCGGCGTCGACTGCAGCAGCGGCATGCTCCGGATGGAAGTACGGCGGGGTCTCAATGACCACGCCATCCATCTTGCCGTCCAGCAGGCGCTTGTACCCGGACAGGGTCGTGTGCCGATGCGAAGAAGGAATGTTGCACGACTCCCCCACCCGATCGGCATGATCGGGATAGTAATCCGCGCAGGCGACAAACTTGTACCGGCCGTGCTTCTGAAACAGAGGTATGATCCAGTTCCCCCGGCCGCCACAGCCCAGCAGCCCCAACTCAACGCTGGAGTTCGCCTGGGTCCCGCGGACCAGGGAAGCTTTCATAATGGTCATTGAGGCCGCAGCTGCCCCCGCCAGAACCTGTCGACGCCCGAGAATACCCTTTTTTGCCTGCGTGGTCATGCACACCATCTCCAGATTCAATACTGAGGATTGCCCGCCCCGTGGGCCCTCGATTCGCGTCGGCCCTGCCGCACGTCCAGCAGTAGAAGTGAGACGCCTGCGAAATGCAAGAATGCATCGCTCGCGTGTTCCATAATCGGGCGCTCGCAGACCCAGAAGGTACTCCGGTTGGCGATTGTAAGTCCCGAAACCGCCTCAGCTAAGGTCAACGCACAGGCCACTGTATCAAATATGCAGCGCACATATTACTTTTAGCATCGTGTATAAAAACACGTATCCTACGTGGTGATTTTTTTCACAAGCCTCTGGACAAGAGCCAGATGCACGGGTATCGTGAATAATGTCACAAGTATCTGTATTTTAGCGAGACCACCTGTGCATCTCTTCACAATGATCCGCTCGGCCTTCGGAAAGGGGTGGCTTATGGAAGACACCTACAGCAACTGTACCTATCGTGCGGGTGACGAAACCTGCTACCGGCCCGATTGCCCAAACGCGTGCGTGCGGAACTATCGCGACCAGCTCGTCGGCGATCTCCCTTTGTCGCTGCACGCCAACCCGCCGCGGTCGGAGCATACTCCGCAGCAGGCCAAGGCGGGTCTCTGGGCATGGCTCACCAGCCTTTCCAGTTAAACGCCGGCCCCCCGGAATGCAGGGTCAAACGGCGGGGCATGAGCATCCGCCACCGCTCTTCCCGGTCTTCCGGAGGGCCCGCATCAACTCGGTACCTGTTGATCAAGCAGTTCGATGCCTCGGCCAGAATGTCCATTCGTCCTTTCTCCTTTCGTGGATTCGGCCGCGCCGCACGGCCATTTCATTATTCCGCGGCGAGCGGCTCAGCCGTGGAGATGCCGAACGGATGAGAAGCTCCTCAGGGACTCTGGAACCGGACGAGGGGCGATGATAGAGTGCCCGGCCGGAGCAAGGCCTAACGCGCTTCGCCGGTGTGGGCGAGGCGGGCCGTCCCGGGAGCACTTCTGGTATTGGCGTGACCCGCAATTCCCCCACAAACGGCCGGCTGTCGTCTGAACAACAGCGCCGCCTGATCGATCTCGACCGGCAGCACGTGTGGCATCCGTTCACTCAGCACGCGCTCTGGAACCAGTACGATCCCCTGATCGTGGTGGCCGGTGAAGGGGAGTTCCTTTACGATGCGGAAGGCAACCGCTACATCGACGGACACTCCAGCCTCTGGTGCAACATCCACGGGCATCGACGGCCGGAGATCGACGCGGCCATAGCCGATCAGCTTGGACGGATTGCGCATTCAACGCAACTGGGATTGGCTTCTCCGCCGGCCATTGAATTGGCCGCACGGCTCGCGGCCATTGCCCCCGCCGGTCTGACCAGGGTCTTCTACTCCGATGATGGATCGACGAGCCTGGAGGTCGCCTGCAAGCTGGCTTTCGCCTACTGGCGTCATCGCGGTGAGCACCAGCGCAGCAGCTTTATCGCCCTGAGCAACGCCTACCACGGCGACACCATCGGAGCAGTGAGCCTCGGCGGGATCGACCTGTTTCACCGCACGTACCGCCCCTTGCTCTTCGAGACTCACTTTGCCCCCGCGCCCTACTGCTATCGCTGCCCGCTGAGCCAAACACCGGACGTTTGCGGATTGGCCTGCGCCCGGGAAGTCGGCGGCCTTCTCGAGGAGCACGCCGGCCAGGTGGCGGCGGTGGTCATCGAGCCGCTCGTGCAGTGTGCCGGCGGGATCGTCACCGCTCCCCGGGGATACCTGAAACGCATCCGCGAGTTGTGCGATCAGCAGAAAACCCTGCTCATCGCCGACGAGGTGGCCACGGGGTTCGGACGCACGGGCCGCATGCTCGCTTGCGAGCACGAAGATGTGGCGCCGGATCTGCTGTGCGTCTCCAAGGGGCTGACCGGCGGGTACCTGCCCCTGGCCGCGACGCTGGCGACGGAGGAGATCTATGAAGCGTTCCTCGGGCCGATCGATAGTGGTAGAACGTTCTATCACGGGCACACGTTCACCGGCAACCCCCTGGGCTGCCGGGCCGCGCTGGCCTCGCTGGACATTTTCCAGGCCGAGGCCACGCTGGAGCGAATGGTCCCCAAGATCCAGCGACTCTCCGAGCACCTCGCGCGGTTGGCCGGAAGCCCGCACGTGGGCGAGGTTCGCCAGTGCGGTCTCATCGCCGGCATCGAACTGGTGAAAGACCTGACCACGCGAGAGGCCTATCCATATGCCCTTCAGGTCGGCGCTCAGGTTTGCGCGCGGGCACGTGATTATGGCGTGATCCTCCGGCCCCTCGCGGACGTGATCGTGGTCATGCCGCCCCTGATCATCTCCATGGAGAGCCTGGACCAACTCATGAATGCTGTCGAGCGATCTATTCATGAAGTCGTTCCCGCCGTGCGGGGTGGCGTCAGCGATGGCCTGGAGTGAGATGCTCTGCACATTGCGGCAGGCAGCGCCCGCCTTTAGATTGTCCTTCGGTACCGATGAACAGGCCCAGGAGGAATAGCGATGAATGATGGACCCGTGGCCCTCGTCACCGGCGGGTCGCGCGGCATCGGCCGGGGCATCTGCCAGGCGCTGGCCCGCGACGGATTCACCGTGCTGATCAACTTCAACCGCAACATCGCCGCGGCCGCCGAGGCCCGCGAGCTGATCGAGAGCAGAGGCGGCAAGGCCGAACTCTGCCAGGGGGATATCGCCCTCAAGGAGCATCGCGACCTGTTGCTGGATTACTGCATGGAAACGTGTGGACGCATCGACCTGCTGGTCAATAATGCGGGGATCGCACCGCCCAAGCGCCTTGATCTGCTGGAGACCACCGAGGAAAGCTACACCAAGGTGATGGACACTAACCTGAAATCCTCGTTCTTTCTGACCCAGTCGGTCGCCAAGCTGATGATCAGCGAGCTGGAAGAGAAAACCATTCCCTCGGCCACCATCGTCAACGTGTCCAGCATCAGCGCGTATACCGCCAGTGTGAATCGCGGCGAGTACTGCATCAGCAAAGCCGGCCTGTCCATGATGACGGCGCTGTTTGCGGCCCGGCTGGCGGAGCACGGCATTAACGTGTACGAGGTCCGTCCAGGGGTCGTCGAAACCGATATGACCGCGGGGGTGAAGGACAAGTACGACAAGCTCATCGGTGACGGCCTGACGCCCATCCGGCGCTGGGGACGGCCGGACGACGTCGGGCGCGCCGTGGCCATGCTCGCGCGAGGAGATCTGCCGTTTTCCACGGGCGAGGTCATCAACGTCGACGGCGGATTCCACCTGCGCCGGCTGTGACGACCCGCCGGCCATCCGGAGCTCTGGCTTGCCGTGAAGGGCAGATCCGTAACCTCCGAAATTTATCGTAAACCTCCTCGCAAATTCCCTGAGGAGGTAATCAGCGAACACGCGATCAGCAGATTTCCCCGCGATAGATTGACAGCAGGCACGGCAGAGGTCAGTGACGAACGGGCGCCGGCGCGGGGGTCGGGGCGGACTTATTGCCGAGCGGGTGGGAGATTGCCACGTCGGCGAGGTGGACGGCCGAACGCAGGCATTCCATGAACTGCTGCATGGCTTCGTATCGGCCGTCGGCGATGGACCGCGAGGATGGGAAGTGGAAGCACTCCTTGATGCGCGCCTGCCAGTAGTGGTACTCCTGCTGGCGCTCCCAGGCGGCCACCAGGTCGATGAGCGTGCGGCCGTCCGCTATCAATCGACGGATCAGCAGGCAGATGGTCTGGGGACCGATGTCGTCCAGATTCTCGGCATCGGCAAGAATCCGGGCCTCTGGCAAATCCGTGCGGCGGTCGTTGCACTGGCGCACGGCACGAATGGCCGTCTGAAGGCTCCCCGGTGAGAGAATCCCGTTCAAACGCTGAGCCATCCAGTCCGCGGCCAGTTCGCGTTGCAGATCGGAGGTCGGACGCAGCAGCAGATCGCGTGCCGCGATCTGACCTTGCCGCACCTGGAGCACCCACCCGCTGTCCTGGTAGAACGCGGCGCCCGCCAAGGCCGCCGGGTCGATTGACTCGTGTGCGAGTTCCGGGGAGCGAGCGATCGCCCCCGCCAGCCGGGACACGCGGACAGAGTGCTCCCATACGACCGAATCGTCAGGCGCCCCGGGCACCCGAACAATGAGATCGGCCTTGGCTTGCTTCTCAAGCCGATCGCTCCTGAAGAGCGTGTCGCTCATTCATCCCCTCTCTGCGGCCACCGCCCCCCGCCACCCTGCCCAAACTGGCCGCCACCCACGGGCAGTCACTCAGCCCTGCAAACCCCAGGAATCGTCCTGTTGCCCAAACCACGCCACCGCGCACCGCGGAACCTCGGGTATGAAAACGCGAATGTACCGACAACTAACGGCCCAGGCGGACGTGATTGGTGAGCGGAGCTGGCTCGCGGCTCGCCTTCCTCCGCCAGCAGTACGGCGAAACTGAAGTTCATTATCCGCAAACGGAGACAAAAGTCCAGACCCGGACGCCGGACACGGAACCGCGGCACGATGCCCCGTTCGGAATCTCGCCGCCTCAAAGAGTACCGCCCTCAGCCAGCCACGAAGTTGACAGGGTCTTCATGGAGACGCATTCGGGCGATTGCCTCATCCTTTTCGATCCGCCTCCTCGTACAACGGTTTGTACAGATAAGTATAGAAGGGCCATGAACATAGAAACTGTGTGCCAATGAAGACAACCCAAAGCGCGACCACAAACGGCGAAAGGCCGGATCTGAGCGAGCGCCATACCAACCAGACCCACGCCGCTGAAAACCCGATCACGTACATCCACAAGCACAGTTTCAATCGCATGGCGAGAGGCACTTTCTTCATCAGGAAATACCTCGCTTACAGTGCTGGTCCGGCGGTTCCTGCTCACTCCACCGCTTCGCCGCCGGCCTCCAGGTTCTCTTTCGTGAACAGCCGGGTGCCCAGAACAATGTTGCGGGGAACTTCCTTGCCGGCGATCAGGTCAAGAACCACCTCCACCGCTTCCTCTCCACCGGTGGGATACTGCACCGTGGCGTCGAGAGCCCCTTCCCTGACGTAGGCGAGGCCCTCATGCGACAGTGAATCGATCCCGATGAACTTGATCTGGTCCGCCCGGTTGGCCTGCTTGGCCGCGATGAACGCTCCGTGAGCCGCCGGGTCGTTGTGGCCATACACCAGGTCGATCTGCGGGTTGGCCGCCAGCGCGGACTCCATCTCGGACCGGGCCTTGTCCTCTTTCCAGTCGATGTCGGCCTCGTGCACCACCTGAATCGCCCCGCTGTTGAGCTCTTCCTGGATGGCCGAGCGGAAGCCTTTATGCCGCTGCTGACCCGGCGTGCTGGACATGTTGCCTTTCAGTTCGACGATCTTGCCCTTGCCATCGAGCAGCTTCCGGGCGTGCTCGCCGGCCACCCGCCCGATCTTCTGGTTATCCGCCCCGATGAACACCATGTATTGATCCCCCAGCACGCGGCGATCCAGCACGATCACGGGGATACCCTTCTGATGGGCCTTGGCCACCGCCTGCGTCAACGACTGGGCCGTCTCCTTGGGGCTGATGATGATGAAATCCACGCCCTGAGCGATGAAGTTCTCGACGTCGTTGACCTGCTTGTCGATCTTGTCGTCGGCCACGGCGGTACGAAGTTCAAGATTCGCATGCTGATCGGCGGCTGCCTTGACGTCGGCGTTCATCTGGACGCGCCAGGGCTCCTCGACGGTGCATTGTGAGTACCCGATGATGTACTTGTCCTTCTTGGGAAGATCGAGTCTGGCCATTTGGGCAGCCGGCTGCGTCGTCGTCCCGCCCCCCCCTTGGGGTTTAGCTCCATCACCGCAACCCATGATGTTTGCTGCCGCCACCAGCATGCCCGTCAGGCTCAGGTATTTCCACATGGTTCAAGCTGCTCCTTGAGGTTGTCAGGGGCCGCGTTGATGGGCCCCATGCGTCGCCGGTCAGTCCTGCCGCCGCTGCTGGATCAGGACGGCCACCACGATGATCATGCCCTTGCTCATCAGACGCCAGGGGTCGGGCACGTTGTTGATGCTCAGGATGGTATCGATATAACCGATGATCAGCACACCCAGCAAGGTCAGAAGCATGCCGCCCCGCCCGCCGGTCAGGGTTGTGCCGCCGATCACGACGGCGGCAATCGCATCGAGTTCGAGGTACAGCCCGGAACTGGGGTCGCCCATGCCGACCTGCGAGGCGTTGAACACGCCGGCCACGCCGGCCAGCCCGCCGCAGATGATGTAGACCATCGTCTTATTCAGGGCCACGTTGATGCCGCTGAAGCGGGCGGCTTCCTCATTGCCACCGATCGAGTAAACCCGTCGGCCGTAGCCGGTCTTGCTCAGAATCAGATGCCCGATCAGCACGATCACCACGAACACCACGGTCACGACGAAGATCTCGTTCAGAAAGGCGACCGGCGCATCGGACCAGACGCGACCGCCCCACACGCGAAAGATCTCCGGCACATCGCGGTCGAATTGCCCGGTGGGCAGCATCCGCAGCTCGGTCTGGATCTTCTCGCTGTTGGAAATCCAGCGGGCCGCCCCACGGGCAAACACCATCATGGCCAGCGTCACCACGAAGGGCTGGAGCTTGAGCCAGGAGATGATGGCCCCATTAAGCAGGCCGCAGACCATGCCAATGCCCACGCCCATGATCACGGACAGCGGCGCCGACCATTCCTGTCGGATCAGGAAATATGTGAAGGTCATGGCCGAGAAAGCCAGCACCGATCCCACCGACAGATCGATTCCGCCGGTCAGGATCACGAAGGTCATGCCGGCCGCGAGGATCCCGAATTCGGCGATCCGCCGGAACAGGGCGGTCTGGACGTCGGAGCGCAGGAATACGTTCTCGCCAGTCTCTTGGTTGGTCGGCGAGAACACGATGCCCGCGATGAAGACGATCACCAGGGCAATTAAGCCGCGGTAGGGGTCAAGCTGGCTCAGCAGGGAGCGCCGGGGGGCCAATCGAGGTTGTGGGCTGGTCATGCCTGTAAGTCTCTCGTTTGCTGCCGCCTGCCCCTGCGGTTCTCCAACCCGGTCTCAGGGCCGCCCGGCGGCGCCGTATCTTCAGGCATTTTCCGGGGATACGCAACCGGGCGGCCGGGCCGGCTGGTGTTCCTTCGACTCGACGACTGCCGCGCTTGCAACCGCCGGCCGAGCCTCGTTCAGGGCCGGGCCCGCCTGCACCGATGCCCCCGGGTGCCCTCATGCGTGGAGGTCCTTAGCTGGACGGACGACCAGGCTCCATCACCCGCCCGATGAACAGGATGCTGCCCGAGCTGCGGTCCCGGATGAGGAACAGGAACGGGTGGTCCGCCGCAAAAGCCGGCGACAAACTGCGCGCCTTGATCACGCCCGTGGCGGCGGCAGCCTCGGTACCTTCCTCATTGACCTCAACGAATGCCTTGTGCACCACCTCGGAGATGAATAGCTCCGCTCGGCCGGTCATGCCGGAGAAGTCGGCCGACCCCGAGAATGCATCGTTCATACCCATGGCGGGCAGAATCTTGCCAAGCTTGTACTGGCAGATCAGCCGGAACTTCGGCAGGCTGACCATGACGTTCTGCTCGGAAAGCTGCTGGAGGCACTGGTCCAACTTGCCGACTGTCAGGTTCTCATACAGTCTGGCCAACCCGTCCGCCTGCCGCGGCAGCAGGATCACCATCGAGAGCCGATAACCAGCATAAAGAAGTTCGAGAACCTGGTAATCCGACTCCTCCCGGTAGCCATAACTCCCGGTCCGGTGCATCATCGGAACGGCGCGCCTCTTCCCATCGATCAGCGTGAACGGACCCGGCCGCGTCTTCTCCCTCTTGAAGGGGTGCGCCCAGTTGCCTTTGAAGTAGATTGCGTTGGTCAGCACCAGCGTGGTTTCTGGGTTCAGCAGGCCGGGCGAAATCAAGTTCTCGATCTTCTGCTGCGTGCGCTGCTCCACCCATCTATTGATGATCTGGCGCGCTGGCTCCGCTGCCCTCATGAAATCGAGCTCGCTGAAGCCGGCCTGGTAATTCGACTCGATCAGCTCCAGGAACTCGGGAATGAAGGTGTAGCCCTTCTGCCCCCATAGCGCGTTGGCCACGCTAAGATGGAATCCCCCCTTTTCTCCGGCGGTGTTCAGGTCTTCCATGAGGGCTTTGAATGCGGCGT
>BTUC01000074.1:0-21245 GCA_045863575.1 Phycisphaerae bacterium | reverse complement strand
CAGCGCGTGGTCATGGCCCGCAGCGAAAACCAGGGCAGGACCTGGAGTCGCCCCCAGGTGTTGGCTGGAGATCCGACCGGCCGGAGCGGCCGGTTGGCTTCCTGGCAGTTCCCGGTGGTCGTTCCGCAGACTCATCGCGTCTACCTGTTCTGGAATCAGAACGTCGGCGTCATCGACGCGCGAGAAGACACCACCGGTGCCCTGGCCTATCGCTGGTCTGATGACGACGGCCACACCTGGTCCGAGGTGCACACACTGCCGATCCGCAAGTCGGCCATCTCCAACCCTGAGCCCGGCACGCCGGAGAACTGGGTCGTCTACCAGCCACCGATCACCACGCCCAGGGGCGAGGTGGTCGTCGGGTTTACACGCTGGGCCAGCAGGAAAGTGCAGGAGGAGGGCGGCCTGTTCGATCGCGACTCCGAGATCTGGTTCCTGCGCTTCGACAACATCCTGACCGAGAAGGATGGGACCAGGCTTCGCGTGACCACGCTGCCGGAGGGCCAGCGCGGCCTGCGCGTGCCCCGCCCGGACAAGCCGGCCGTCAGCGTCGCCCAGGAGCCCACCTTCCAGGTGTTTTCCGATGGCCGTTGGATCGCGGTCATGCGCACGCGCACCGGTTTTATCTACTACGCCCTCTCCAAGGACCAGGGCCGTACGTGGGATGAGCCCCGACCGCTGCGCTATGAGCCGGGGGGCGAGAAAGTGAAGCAGCCGCTGGCGTCCAGTCCGCTGTACAAGCTCAAGGACGGCCGCTTCCTGCTCATCTTTCACAACAACGACGGCACAGCCAACGGAGGCACCAGTGTCTCCGATTCGCGCAGAAACCGCCGCCCGTGCTTCCTGGCCGTCGGCCGCGAGATCGACCATCCTGATCACCCGATTGTCTTTACCCGCCCACGGCTGCTGGTCGACAACAACGGCAAACCGGCCGGGCCGGTGAACCAGACGCAGATCGGCACCTACCCGAGTCTCTTCGAGCACGGCGGCAAAGTGTACTTCTGGTATCCAGACCGGAAACACTACCTGCTGGGCAAGATCCTGGACGAAAAGCTGCTCGATGACTCGGAGATCCGAGACTGGAAAGGGCCCCAGAAGGTCTCGCTGCGCGGGGCGTCCATCGAGCTGCCCGACAACAGCCCGGAGCCGGTCCGCCGCTGCGCGGAAGATCTCTCCAGAGTGATGGGCGCCTATCTCAGCCCGGAGCACAGAACATGGCGGCCGAAAGTCTATGGACCGTCCGGAGCGCCGGTGAATCAGCCTGTCATACGCCTCATTCGCGATACGTCCGGCGAAGCGCGAAGCGAATCCTACAAGATTGCCGTTTCGCAGACGGCCGGCCGCCTGGCGGTTGACATCCACGGCGCGGACGACGCGGGCCTGAAGTTTGGCGTCGTCGAGCTGATTCACCGGCTGCAGATGGCGCCAGCTGATCTCCTCGTCGAGGTGCCGCTCGAAGTCGTCGCCGAGCCGCGGTTCGCCACGCGCGGTATGTACGCGCACCTGCACTGGTCCTACAACCGCCCGTACGCGCTGCGTTCGTGGGAACTCGACGACTGGAAGCGCTACATCGACCTGCTGACGTACCTTGGCTTCAATACGCTCCAGATCTGGCCGATGATGGAGCTGCTGCCGCACCCGCTCTCGCCCGAGGATGAGACCTACCTGAAGCGCTACGCGGGAATTGTGGATTACGCCCACGAGCAGCGCGGGATGAACGTATTCATTGGAAGCTGCCCCAACAACATCACCGAGAACTCCCGCGGTGTACCCATTGCCAAGCGCGAGTACTTCGACTTCGAGAAGCGGCTCGATCCCGGTGAACCGGCCGAGCTGGCCCGCATCCTGGAGTACCGCAGCGATCTGTACCGCACCGTGCCGCACGCCGATGGATATTGGATCATCGACTCGGATCCCGGCGGCTGGAAGGGCAGCCCCTCTTCGGAGTTCGTGGACATCCTCGCCGGCCATCAAACCCTGATTGACCGCCACGCCCGATTCACCAACCAGCCGCTCATCTACTGGATGTGGTACGGCTGGGGCACCGGCTCTCAGCAGCAGAACTGGCGCGACACGCTGCTGGACATGAAGGCACGCCTGCCGGAACCGTGGCGGATGCACGTGTGTCTTCCCGGCCACCTCGAAGTCGTTCAGGAACTGGGCCTGATCGAGAAGGCCATCTACTTTCCCTACAACCTCGTCGAAACAGAGCCATCCGGCCCTCTCACCGAACTACGCTTCGCGGGTATCACTGAAGCCGCCCAACTCGCCTCCAAGGCCGGAATCGACGCGATCCAGGGCAACGCCCAGACACCACTCGTACAGCTTCCCAATATCGGAGCGTTGTCGTACGCCGCCTGGGGCGGCAATCCGGCCACCGGTTCAGACGAGGTGCTCGACCGGCTCGCGCGCGGACTGCTCGCCCGTGAGCACAAGATGCTCAAGGACGCCTGGTTCGCGCTGAGCAAGGATTCTGCCGAGGTCTGCACGCATCTGGCCGCTCGCCTCCGTGAGCTGGCTGTCGATTCGTCCGCACGGGGGCCGCTGGCCGTGATCATCGGCGAGTGGCAGCCGCTCATCCTCAACGATCTGGCTGACATGCTGGAGATCCGGGCGGCGGCGATAACATTCTCCGAAGCGGTGGCCGAAAATGCTGGTGACGGCGGAAGTTCGAGTTCAGAACTCACCCATCTTCTCGCTGTCTATCTCATCCACGCAGCCGCCTATCTCGAGCGCACCGGCTACCACAACGTCCGCATCATCACCCACGAGAGCTACCGGGGAACGGTTACCGCCGCCTTGCGGCAATTAAAGCAGCGCCTCTCGGCCGCGACACTACGTGCGCAGGTGGTGATCCCGGCCGTGGAACAAGCGGGGCAGTCCCGGTCGAAGCAGGTCTGCGAATGGATCGTCCAGTCGGTTCTCGACGAGCGCAAGTGAGCGTCTATATCGCCTGATCTGGTTGTGCCCCCTTGCTTGCCGCTCAACGAGGGCGCCCCGCCTCCGATCGCTGCCATCGCCAGAAGCTCCCCAAGGAGGCTCAGCGGTGGCTATTGGCTCGCGCGGAGCCTACAGTCTCCTGCACGCGGATTTCTCCGGGCCGGAGCAATCCCTGGGACGTCGAGGGACGGCCGATATTTCAGGGCTTCACTGGGAACACAGGAATGAATCGCATGTGGACCATCATATGTGGACTGGGTGCGGTGGTGGCTCTCGGGCTGGTGCTTCGGGCAGCCGGTGGGGGCGACCGGGCGACGACGCGGCCCTCGGAAGCGGCCACCCGGCCGGCGGGCGAAAGAAGGGTCTACTCGAAGAGCGGCTATGATTTGACGCCGCTGAGGCCCGCGCGGATCGCGGAACTGGCCCGGACACTCACCCCCGAGGAGCGCCAGATCCTGTTGGGCAAGGGCACGGAGCCGGCTTTCTGCGGCCGTCTGCTGGACAACAAGGAGGAGGGCGTCTACACGTGCCGCTTGTGCGGGTTGCCACTGTTCTCGTCGCAGTCGAAGTTCCACTCCGGCACCGGCTGGCCCAGTTTCTTCCAGCCTTTCGATCGTGACCACATCCGTGAGGAGCGCGACGTCAGCTACGGCATGATCCGCACGGAGATCCTCTGCCGCCGTTGCGGTTCGCACCTGG
Organism: Phycisphaerae bacterium; assembly: GCA_045863575.1. Taxonomy (GTDB): domain Bacteria; phylum Planctomycetota; class Phycisphaerae; order UBA1845; family PWPN01; genus JAAXZI01. The sequence goes on along the minus strand of BTUC01000074.1, from coordinate 17,606 downwards.
GCCACGTCTTCAACGACGGCCCCCCTCCGACCGGTCTGCGTTACTGCCTGAACTCAGGATCGCTCACTTTCCACAAGAAGGATGCACCTCTGCCGCCGGAGTCCCGCCCGGTCGAGATGCAGACCGCCTACTTTGCAGGAGGATGCTTCTGGGGGGTAGAGGATCACTTCCAGCGGCTGCCCGGCGTGATCGACGCCGTCTCCGGTTACCAGGGCGGCAAGCTGAAGGATCCGACCTACCAGCAGGTCTGCTCCGGCGACACGGGTCACGCGGAAAGCGTCCGCGTGACCTTCGATCCCCAGCGCGTCTCCTATCGGGAACTGCTGGAGTTCTTTTTCCGCGTCCACGATCCCACGCAGCTTAACCGCCAGGGTCCCGACGTTGGCGAGCAGTACCGCTCAGTGATCTTCACCACCAACGACGAGCAGGCCACCGAAGCGAAGGCTTTTATAGAGGAGCAGCAGAAGTCGGAGCGCTTCCGGCGCCGGGAGATTGTCACCCAGGTGCATCCGGCAGCGCCATTTTACCCGGCGGAGGAGTATCACCAGGATTACCACGCGAAGCACGGCGGCTCGTGCCCGCTGCCCGGTTTTTGAGTGCTCAACGGACGCTTCGAAACGCGGAAACCAGTGGCGGCCCTACTCCGCCGGCCGAGTGGGAGGTTCCTGCTCGAGTTTCAGGTCGAGTTGCACAACCGATTCGCTCTTGGGGGGAATCAGGTCCTTTACGAACTGGACGGCCGTGCTGTCGGCCGACTCGGCCGCGATCGAGAATCGCGTAGCATCCACGTTCCACCCGTGGGCGAGTTTCATGCCTTCTTCGCTCTCGCGCACCATGTGGATCTGCCACCGGCCTTCGACGTCGGCGGTCCTGCTGGCGAGGTGGACATCCCGACTCATCATTATTCGTTCAAAGTCGATCCGAGGGTATATCCTCATGTACCAGTTGTCCGCATTGCCGGCGAACAGGTGTACGCGGCCTTTCGGCACCGGCTCGCCTGACCGGTCGAAGACACGGCCTCTGAACGTCAGCAGCTCGGCCGGTTCCAGTCGAATCTGTAGGTCAACCTCGCCGTCGGCTCGCGGCTCGTATTCCACTCGCTGGAACTGATAGTATTGTGTTGGTCCCGCAGGCGTGTGGGGCTCGCGCTTGATGGGCGCGTGAACGAAGCTCACGTACGCTTCGTCGCCCCTTGGGGGGCGGGGTGGCATGCAGGTGACGTAGGGATGCGTACGGTCGTCAGCAGGCAACGGCACCAGGCCCAGGTCGAACCGCCCGGATTCGTTCGTCTCGTCCGTAACCTCACCTCGTGAGAGACCCGCGCAGATCACGTTCGGGATCGGTTGGCCGGCCGGATCGGTCACCATGCCTCTCACCCGCACGGATCCATGCAGTCGCAGTTGCACGTGCACTCGTTCGCCTGCGTTCAGTGGTGATGGCAGCACCGCGTGATCCAATCCGTGGCGGGCGGACAGCGCGCTGACGGACAAGCCCGCCTGCAAGTGGGCGGTCCGCAGCAGGAATCGCCCGTCCGCGTCGGTTCGGGTGATCCGGTACTGATCGCGGTAGTCGCCCAGATAGGTCGATTTCGCGGCCACCAGCGCGCCGCTTACCGGCCGATCCGCACGGTCGAGCACCCGCCCCTGCACGACTGCCATCGGCTGCATCTCGAAGCGTTCGACGTATTGCCCTCCTGCTGACAGTTCTCTCCTTTCCCGATGAGCTTCCCTGCCGTGTGGCGGGCGATCGAACCAGGCGTCACTCTCCGCCTCGAGCAGATAGGCACCCGGCGGCACGCCGGTGATTTCGAACCGCCCGTCCTTTCCCGAGACAGCGCGAACCCGAAAATCGTTCGCGAAATATGGACGGACAGTGACGGTGACATCGGCCAGAGGCTGGCCCGAATCCTTGGCCACCACTTCGCCGGTGACGCTCGCAGGATTTCCAAGTCGAAGGACCTGCTCGGGGCTGTCGGTGCGCAGTAGAGGAATCGGTGCGACCCGCCCGTGCGCCCGGGCCACCAGTACGGCCTGGCCAAAATAGTCGGGAATCCCCTCGAACGTGAACCGGCCTCGTTCATCGGTGGTCGCTTCCCGAGCAAACCCGTACTCGGCAATCAGCTTGACCTGGATCCCCGCGACCGGTTCGCCGGCTTTACCGACCACCTGGCCTCCCAAGGCCCGATGATGACGGCCCTTCTTGATCTTGATTTCCAGAGGTTGCGTGCTTCCTGCCAGTACCTTGACCCATTGGTTGCTCCAGCCGGTCTTCTCGGCCGCTATGGAGTAGCGCATATCGGCGTAGGGCACGAGGACGGTGAACCGGCCCTGTGCATCCGTGCTCGTCCGGCTGGCCAGTTGGAAGGCCCACTCCAGATCATCCGTGAACAGAGGGGAGGAGCCTCGCACCTGCACGTCAGGTACAGGCCGACCTTCATCGTCCACCACCCGGCCGGCAATCCAGATATCGCCGGCATCCGGTCCCGGACCTGGCTCAATCGTTTGCGATCGAGCGACTGAAGCAGCAATCAGGGTGGCCAGCGTTATAACCCAGCTCCGCACCCGGGGCGGTTGCACCGTTCGAGGCTGGACAGGAAGGTTCGGTGTTCGGCTTTCATGCGGCATATCGTTCACTCCCGGAGGGGCGGCGCCAGTATATCACGCCGCCCGTCCGGAGAGTGTAACCAGTGTGTAAAGCGGTCCCGATTCACTGGGCGTCGACGACTCGGACAATCTCGTCACGCTTCGGCAGCGAGAGGTAGATCGTGCCGCGGTCGGAGGAGGTCACCAGCTCTTCGTCCTCGGCGAGTTGCTCGGCGGGCAGGGATGCACCCAGGGTGATGGTGTCGCTGGCCGGAGAGTAGAGCAACGCGCCCGGCAGCTCAGGACCGGACGGCGGCGCGTACCGACCGCGCGGCCTGAAGCCGGCGGCTCGTTGCTTTCGGTTTTCGGCGGGCCGATTCAGGTCTGCGTGAGGCGGACCGTCACGCGCTGACCCATTGGCAATGTGTAGCGGCTGTGACCGGCCGGTGCCGGACCGGCGATCTTGGGCAGTTCTACTCTCTCTTCGTTCCTGACGAGCAACTCCCCCGAGCATCCCTGCGGTAGCGTCAGTGTCACGGTGCGATTGCCCTTGGGTCCCTGGCAGTGGAAATGGATCGGTCCGCGTGGAGTATGTGCGGTCAGCTCGAGCTGGCCCAGATCGCCCAACTGCGGTCGGATTTCGCAGCGGGCGAAGCCCGGCTCCAGCGGCCGGATCCCGGCGATGCTCATGTACAGGATATAAAGGGGCACGACCGCGCAGTGGCTCCACTGGTGGCCGCTGTCCGGCTGAACATGCCAGTCCTCCTGCAACGTGTTGTTGAGGCGGACCGAGTCCATCGTCCCCCAGCGCTGACGTAGGTCCGCGAGCACGACGTCCGTCCGTCCGGCCTGGGCCAATGCCCACAGACGCCAGCACGCATTCGCCGGGTAGCTCAGGCCCATGTCCTTGGGAACATCGGCGAGTGCCTGCACGGCCGATTTAATCTGCCCTCCGGGGCATTGATCGAACAGCACCGATGTAGCCAAGGCTCGATCGGAGAATCGTGGTTTCCCTTCTTCTTCTTTCATCCACGGCAGGTTATCGACAAAGCACTCGCGATCCGGGCTCCAGAACCGCTCGACGGCCGCTGACAGAAGGCTCTCGCCGAACGCTTCCGCTGCGCGCGCGGCGGCGTCATCGCCAAATGCGCGGCACAGCGGAGCGTGCGCGTGCCGCAGCATGGCCGCTGCATACAGGTTGAAAGCGCACCGTTTGTGCCGTTGCTTCGTGTAGGCCTGGTGATCCATCCACACGATGGGCAGGCCGATGTCCTCCACCGGCAGCAGACCATCCGGCCGCCTGATCCCGCCTAAGTACTGCACGAACCGCCGCAAGCGCGGATAGGCTTCCCAAATGGCCTCCAAAGCCCCCGAATAGAGGTAGTGATGCAGGCAGTCGAAGTTGAACCCGATCCCATGGTCGAGGATGGGCCCCCAGCCGGCCAGCTTCACCGAGCGCGACATCATCCGGGCCATGCGATCGAACGCCGGCCAGCAGTCCAGGAAATAGCCTTCCGTGGTCATGCCCTGGCTGAAGGTGGTAACGTACCGCGCGGGCAGGCGCGTCTCGCCGAAAGCCAGGTAGATGGCGTGAAGCTGATGGCCGCAGTCGCCGCTGTATTGCTGGCGCTCGCGGGCCATACCGTCCACGATGCTGTCCTGCGCACAGTTGTGCAGCGTATTGACAGAAGCGTCCACAAGCCGCTGGAGGGCGGGCTCGTCCACCTTCACGGCCGGCTCATGCGGCCAGGGGAAAATCCGCCGCCGCACACCGAAGTCGGCGATCCGCACGCGGCCGGCCGGGCCGCGGATGTGAAGCTGGATCCAGCGGCAACTCTCGAAGTCAAAAGTCTCGAACCGGTTCAGCCCCGGCTTGCAGATAAAGCGGGTCCAGGAGTGCCAATGACTGTTCATCAGCGCCGGCCCGGCGACCGCATGCGCCTCGTGCACCAGCATCTCGATCACCGTGCCCGCGGCCGCCTGGATGGTAAAGAACGGCCAGCCGACCACCTGTTCGGCCAGCTCAAAAGTCAGCACGGGCGTCCGGGTGCCGTCGAGTTCAAGCTCCCATTCTCCGGGACCCGCCTCGCGCGCCGCCGGTTGCCGCTCGACCTCGAAAGCATCCGGTGTGACGAAGTCGAAGTACTGTTCCGGTGCCTGCCGCCAGCGCAGCCAGAGGGATTCGGCGAGCTTCCCGACGGGCACGTCATGCTCCTTCAGGAGCGGGATGGTCCGTCGCCGGACACCAGCGTCTTCACGTTCCGCGTGGTAGCCGTAGAGGTAATTCTCGAAGTAAGAGCAGACGGGCGGCTTGTCCGCTGGATTGTCCAGGATCATGGCCGGCAGCCAGTCGGTGGTCGTCTCAAAGGAGGCCTCTGACCAGCCATAGGGGTATTGGCGCGCGTCGAATTCCTCCTGCAGGGCACGAATGAAACTGCGTTTGTACTGCCCCGGCTTCCATGAACGCGGTTGGCAGACCTGCCAGGATTGATCCGAGGCAATTATTTCCGCCTGGCCGTCCGTCCCCTCGATCTCCAGCCGGAAGAAGAAACCCGGCTTACCCGCGGGGGACGTGCCATCGCCATGGCCGTAGAAGAGCACCTGTGCCCCGATGACGTTTTCACCGGCGCGCAGCAGCGCGGTGAGATCGATGGGATCGAGCTCGAGGAACTTGGGGTCACACGGCGCCGGTCCCCACTGCACCCGTTGGCCGTTGACGTAAAGCTGATACCGGCTGTCCGCACTGATCCAGCCGGTTGCACGCCGAGGCGGTCCGGCCAGTTGCAGGCTGCGGCGAAAGAGCATGAACGTATTGGCCAGGCAACGGGCCGAAGGAAACCATATCCATCGTGCGGGACTCAGATCAAGCAAGAGACCCGCGGGTGCGGAAGAGAATCCGGATGTCTCGTAATCCTTTGGCGTTGCGGCCGGGTTGTTTGCTGCCGTCGCGGAAAAAGCCAGAGTCCCTGCCGACGCATGAAGCAGGTTCCGGCGTGTCAGCGGTTTCACTGGAAACGGGGTACTCCTCTTCTGGGCCGCCACTTCTGGACTCCTTTTTTGTCGGGCATGGAATCAAGCCCCTTCATCATCGAAGCCACGGGCTCGCACCGCAACATTCCAAAAGGTTCCTCGACTCTTGCTAAAAAAGTTGTTGATAGCATACAGATTCTCTTGTATTATTGAGGCTTGTTTCCAGTTCGTTGCCGCGGTTGGGGGGCCCCCAGACGGCGCCCGTTCTCAGTCGACTCCTCTTCCGTGTGATAGCGTCGTCCGCAGGTTCTAAGGCCATTTCCATTCCGGAGGGCAAGTCATGAGGCATTCAGCCTTTCGCGCGCTGTATTGGTCGGGCATTTTTTTCATCACCGGACAGAGTGTTTCGGCCGCACCAGTCGTGTCGGACGGATCTGACGGCGCCTTTGAGCCGTCCGGCAGCCAGACCCTGGTTTTGAACGACCTTGCGCCTGACGGCGTGTTCCACTTCACGACCATTCACATTCCCGCGGGCGTCACGATCAGCTTTGTGCCCAACGATCTGAATACTCCCGTTTTTTTTGCGGCCACGGGTGATGTGATCATTGAGGGGACCGTGAACATGGCCGCCAGTCACTTCTCGCGAAGTGCCGGGCCGGGGGGCGGCGCCGGCGGACTGGCCAGCAGCAACGCCGCTGGTTCCGATGGCGAGGGCTTGTCCCCTGGCCTCGGAGGTCCCGTGACCGCGAATCAGGGCAATGGAGGTGGCGGCGGTGGAATGGCCACGCCCGGGCTGATGGCCACTAGCCGCACCGGATCGAATCCGGGTGCAGGTGGCGGCGCGATTGCACGGCCGGAACTGGTCCCGACCCAAAGCGGCGGGGGTGGATCGGGCGGTGGTGGCGGCGGCGGGAGACTCTTCTTCGGCGTCGATATCCCGGGTGGCGTCGGTGGCGGTGGTGGAGGAGCCTTGCAGATCTCCACACCCGGAAACGTGACTCTCGCGGGCAATCTCCTGGCGGGCGGAGCGCACGGGGCATGGGCTTTCGCCAACATCTTCGCGCATGGTGGACCCGGCGGGGGCGGCGCCGGCGGCCAAGTCGAGCTCTATGCATCCACTGTCACCATCACCGCGACAGCCGTCGTCAACGCTCGCGGCGGAGCCGGTGGCGGCCTCAGCACGGAGACCGTGCCCAACGATCCTTACCGGTTCTCCAGCGGTGCCAATGGCGGGCAGGGATTTCTCTACATCGGCGCCCCGAGCTTTACGATTGCTCCTGGAGCTTCGGTGGATGCGGCCATCATTCGGGCATTCCCGATTGCCGCGGATTATGACGTGGATGGGGACGTGGATCTCGACGACTACGGCGTGCATCAGCTGTGCGCCGCCGGAGCAAACGTGACGCCCCCGACCCCCGACTGTGCAGCGTGGGATCTGGACGGCGACCTGGACGTGGATCAAAGCGACTTCGGGCTTTTTCAGGTCTGCTACAGCGGATCCTCTCTACCTGCGGATCCGAACTGCGTTCCTGGAGACCGCTGACGGGCTCCAGCTCAGCGTCAGGGCTGCGGCACGAAAGAGCCGATCCCGGTGCCCTTTCCAGTTGACGACTGGCTCGCTACGGAACTGGCGAACCGGAAGGGGCACCAGACACTCCACTGAGCCTAGAATTCCGCGTCGGACTGGCCGACTCAAAGCTGCGCGCAAATGGAGCATGCCATGCGATCCAAGGGCAAGTTGTTCATCGCCGGCCTGGCGGCATTCATCCTGGGGGTGCCCCTGGCGGAGCAGGCCGAGGCCAGCAGTTCCGCTAACGTCGTCTTCACATCAATCGAGGCGGCCTTGGCCATCACGTTTGCGGCCATCGAGGCGAGTTGACTTTGGGCTCCGCGTCGGCGAGTTGCCCCGCCATGCGCTCCCCCCAGCGGGCGTAGCTCCACAGATACTGCGCGGGGTCGGCGAGGATCAGCTTCTCCAGGGCACCCAGGTACCACGTCGTGATCCAATGCTCTGAGTCCGGGCTCTCCGCCCATTCTTCGGGCTTCAGGAGGCCGGTGACCGCGAATTCGACATGAAATGGCTTGCGTGTTCGCCGAATGCCAGCGACGGCCACAACCGCGCGATATTGCCGTGCGAGCAAGGCTACAAACCGCGGCGCGACCGTGGGCAGCCCCAGAAACGTAGCCGGCACGCCGCGGCCTTCGGTATGATGATCGGTCAGCAGGGCCACCATGCCTCCAGCCTCCAGCACCGCCGGGACGCGATTCATCGCCTGCTGGATGGGGATCAACTCGCAACCGCTTCGCCCCCGGATACGCTTGCGCCAGGCGTCAAAGCGCGGGTTGCGGTGGGGGCGGTAGACCACGGCCGCGTGGATTCCGTTGTAGCCCAAATAGGCCGGCAGCAGATCGAAGGGTCCGTAGTAGGCGGTCAGCAGGATGACTGGCTCACGACGATCCCGGGCTGTCCTCAACAGGCCAAGGAAAGGCTCCGGCAGCGCCCCGCCATACCGCCGGTACGTGCCCGGATGAAGCAGCCGCTCGACCAGCAGCAAATCGGTGAGATTCCAGATCCGATGAATAAATGAAGCCTCGGCCACACGGGGCAGGTCCTCCGGCCGCACCGTGCCGGCCGTGGCTGCCTGGACCTGCGCCTGCGTACGCAACCGGACCGTGTCCAGTGACCGGTACATCAGGCGGGCCAGCAGGGCCGTGAAGCGGTATGCCGCGCGCGGGCCCACAATTCCCAGGACCACCGCGAGAACTCGGCGGTAAGCGTCACCCAGCCGGATCAAGTAGCCTAGCAAGTGCAAGCTCCCGAGGGGGGCCGGCGGCGTCCGCACCAAGAATCAGCATCGACGAGTCGGCCGCGGACGCATTCGAACTCACCGGCCGGGGAGTGTCAACGCCGTGGCGGCGGGGGTTTGCGCCGAGCCGGCAACGTCTTGTCTTACGGCCCGATTCATGCACAATACGGCCGCGGGCGGCCGAGACGGCCGCTGGAGTTCGCGGAGTCCACCGAGTCTGCCAGGAGAGTACACATGAAACGAGCAGGAGCACCCTTGTCCGCATTACTCGTCATCGCCGCCGCGGCCCCGGCGAGCCTCGCGGCGGTCAGCGTGGATACGTTGTTGGACGACATGGTCACGCTTCGACGGCTGACCAAGATTCCCGATCCGGCTTATACGACCAAACAGTTTTCCAGCTACGACCGCGGCTCGAAAAGCTTCTCCGAGTACGTCGGCTGGTTCGCGAATGCCGATGCCGGGCACTATCTGCGCGTGGAGGACAAAGACGGCCGTAAAGAGCACGTCATGATGGACGCCAAGGGCCCTGGTGCGGTCGTCCGCATCTGGTCGGCCAATCCCAAGGGCAAGCTGCGCTTCTACCTCGATGGTGCGGACGAGCCGGTGATCGAAGGCGACATGACCCAGATCCTGGGTGGCAAGTATCCCGGCCTGCCCACGCCGATCGCCGGCGAGCGCGCCAAAGGGTGGAACCTCTACTTCCCTGTCCCCTATGCCAAGAGCTGCAAGGTGACCAGCGACGAGGGCGGTTTCTACTACCATGTGAACTATCGCACGTACGCGGAGGGTACGCAGGTCAAAACCTTCGTGGCCAATGATCTGAAGCGGCTCTCCAGCCGGATCCAGGACATCGCCCGCCGGCTGGCCGATCCGCGCGCGGGAGGTGATCCGCCCGCCGATCGCAAGAAGACCCCGTTTGACGTGAACCTGGCCGATGGTGCTCAGGGTACGCTGTGGGAGATGGATGGGCCCAAGGCGGTGTGTGGCTTCCTCGTGCACCTGGAGGCGGATGACCTGGCCAGGGCCGCCCGCGGTATCGTGTTGCGGATGGATTTCGACGGCAACCACACGGTGGAGACGCCGATCGGCGATTTCTTCGGCACGGCCCCGGGCCTGATCCCCTATGCTTCCTTTCCATTGGGCATCACCGAGCCGCAGGACGGCAAGCCCCAGGACATGTGGTGCCACTGGTACATGCCCTTCGGCAAGTCGGCCAAGATCCTGGTCGAGAACATGAGCGGGATCAAAGTTCGCGTGCACGGCGCGGTGGCGGCGGTAGCGTACGATTGGGATGATCAGAGCCTGTTGTTCAATGCCCGGTGGCGCATCGAGCGCGACGTGCCCACGCGGCCGTTCAGCGACTGGCAGCATTTGCAGGCCAACGGCAACGGCCGGTTCGTCGGCGGCCACCTGCACATCGTCAACAACGTGCGCGACTGGTGGGGCGAAGGCGACGAGAAGATCTACGTAGATGGCGAGACCTTCCCCAGCCACCTGGGTACAGGAACCGAGGACTATTACGGCTACGCCTGGTGCAGCCCGGAGCGGTTCGTGCACGCCTACCATAACCAGCCGCACTGCCAGGGGCCCAACAACTACGGCAATACCTCGATCAACCGGTTCCACGTGCTTGACGACATCCCGTTCACGAAGAGCTTCCGGTTCGACGTGGAGAACTGGCACTGGCACGAGCGGGCCCGGACCACGCGGGCGGCTATCAGCTACTGGTACGCCCGGCCGAAGTCCACGAGCTTCTTCGGCCCGATTATCCGGTCCGACGTCGAGCTGAAGCCCGTGCCGGAGTACCAGGTTTTCCGTGTTCCCGGCGCGATTGAGGGTGAGAAGATGGCGGTGCTGACCCGGGCGGGCAACGTCGGGACTCAGCACCTGGGCAGCATCTGGAGCGGCGAGGAGCAGCTCTTCTGGACCCAGGCCAAGCCGGGCGACAGAATCATGGTCGGCTTCGAATCGCCTGAGGCGGGCCGCAAGCAGGTGCTGGCCCGGTTCACGAAAGCCGCGGATTACGCCAAGGTGCAGATATACATCAACGGCCAGAAGGCCGGCGACCCCATTGACCTGTACAACCACGGCGTGACCCCCACGAACGAGATGGACCTCGGCGCCTTCGAGCTCAAGAAGGGCCAGAACACGCTGGCCATCGAGATCACCGGAGCCAACAACAAGGCCGAGAAGAAGTACCTCGTCGGCCTGGATTACATCCTGCTCAAGTGAGTTCGATCATCGGGGGCGGGCGCTGCACCTGTGTGGCGCCCGCTCTTTCTTTGCGCGGTGAACGAGGGTTCCTGGGATGAGCAGTTCTCAGTTCTCGGTTCTCAGTTCTCAGTTTCTGTTTGCGCTGCTGATCGGGATTTGGCCGCAGTTCTCGATGGGGCAGGCCGGCGGCTCGGCGAAGGTTCAGCCCGGTATTGAGGTGCTCGCGGCGGACGGATTCCGGCTGCTGGCCGGCAAGCGCGTCGGGCTGATCACCAATCCCACGGGAGTCACCTCGGATTTACGCAGCACCGCGGACGTGCTGCACGGAGCGGCCGGCGTGAAGCTGGTCGCGCTCTACGGGCCGGAGCACGGCGTGCGCGGCGATTTCGCGGGCGGCGGCCACGTGGCCGATGCGCGCGATGCAGCCACCGGGCTGCCCGTGTTCTCGCTGTATGGCAAGACGCGCAAGCCGACGCCCGAGATGCTCAAAGGCGTGGACGTCCTGGTGTACGACATCCAGGACAACGGTTGCCGATCCTATACCTTCATCAGCACGATGACAGTGGCCATGGAAGCGGCCGCCGAAAACAACATCGCTTTCGTCGTGCTGGACCGTCCTGATCCGCTCACCGGCAGGCGCATCGAAGGACGGCCGCTGGATCTCAAGTTCAAGTCGTTTGTCGGTCAGTTGCCGATTCCGTACGTGTACGGCATGACCTGCGGCGAACTCGCCCGCATGATCAACTCCGAGGGCTGGCTCGCCGGCGGGCGGAAGTGCCGGCTCACGGTTGTGCCCATGCGCGGCTGGCGGCGCGAGATGACCTTCGAGGAGACCGGCCTGCCCTGGGTGCCCACGTCGCCCCATCTGCCACGGGCGGATACGTCGCTGTTCTATGCCGCCACCGGCATCATGGGCGAGTTGCAGGTGATCAACGAGGGTGTCGGCTATACGCTGCCGTTCGAGTTGGCCGGGGTGCCGTTCATGGATGCGGCCCGGCTGGCCGAGGCGCTCAACGCCCGCCGACTGTCCGGCGTGGTGTTCCGGCCGCTGTACTACACGCCGTTCTACATGGGCTACAAGGACAAGACCTGCGGCGGCGTGCAGATTCACCTGACCGATCCGCGGCGCGTCGACCTGACGGGTATTCAGTTCCACGTGATGGACGCCGTGCAGAAGCTTTATCCGGGTCAGAAGCTCTTCGGCAAGAAGCGCGACGACATGTTCGACAAGGTGTGCGGCACGGACCAGATCCGGAAAATGTTCCTGGACAAACGCCCGGCCGGAGAGATCGTCACGTTCTGGAACTCGGGGCGGGAGGCGTTCCTGGCGAAGCGGGCGAAGTATCTCATCTACAAGTGATTTCCCCGGCGGAGCTGCTTCGGAGGCGCGGACTACTCGCGCCTGTCGTGTGCCACTGCTGTGTCAGCAGTGGTTTGAGATCGCGGCCGCCTGCCTGCTGCCGGCACTGCTCGCAGAGGCTCGCAGGGCAGTGGCACGCGCTGCGGGATAGTCTCTTACGCCACGCCTGCCGCAGTTGACACCGACGCCTGACTGCCGGGTCCCCAGAACTGGAACCACAGGATGTAGGCGTACAGCGCGGCGATGATGCCGACGAAGATGATCCACCAGAGGAAGAGGTTTCGCAGTCCGCGATTACGCTCGCGCTCGGATGCCGGCAGCTTGGCCACCTTCCATGACCAGATGATGTCCTTGATCTTCTCGGCGTTGGGCCGCGGCGTCAGGTACGAGACGATCACCATCAGCACCATGCATGACGCCCAGACGACAAACGTGCGATTGAGCCAGTTGTCAAAGCGGGTCAGGAAAGAAACCTGCTTGAAGAGGACCGCTTCAACGAACCAGGTATAGGGAAAACCGAAGATCAGGATGAAGGTGGCCGCCTCGGCCGTTGCCCGCCGCCAGAGCACGCCGAGCAGGAAAACGACCGCAATGGGTGCCGCCACCCATGCCCCGACGTTCTGCAGCAGCAGGAATATGGCGTGCTGCCCGCGTGTAAACCACAGAGCCAGCCCGGTGGCAAACGCGAGGATCAGAAACGCGCTCAACCGCCCGACGAACACGAGATGCCGTTCCGAGGCGTCCTCAGGCGTGCCGCGGGCATAGCTCACCGTGCTGCCGGAGCCGGGGTGCAAGTCCGCGGGCGGGGTGTCCACCATCTGCCGGGGAGCGAACAGCGGCTTGTACAAGTCCATGGTGAACACCGTGCTACAGGAGTTGAGCACGGAACTCAGGTGCGACAACAGCGAACTGGCCAGCCCGGCCATGACAATGCCGCCCAGCCCGACGGGCACCAACTCGCGCACCAGCTTCGGATAGGCCTGGTCCGGGTCTTCCATGCCCGGGTACAGCTTGAAGGCGATGATTCCGGGGATGACCACCAGCAGTGGCAAGATGATTTTCATGTAGCCGGCGAACACGACGCCCATCCGGGCATCCCATTCGCTCCGTCCGCCCAGGCAGCGCTGCACGATGAATTGGTTGGTGCAGTTGTACCAGATGCCAATGGACAAAAAGAGCGTGTAGACGCCGAACCAGGGGTAATCCGGGTCATCAATGGGGTAGATGAACTTGAACTTCTCCGGCGCAGCGTGCATGAGCTCGCCGATGCCTCCCACGCGGTGCAGCCCCACCGCGGCTACGATAAAGCCGCCCAGCATCATGACCACAAACTGGAGGAAATCGGTCCAGGTGACGGAGATGAGACCGCCGTAGATGGTGTAGCTGCCCGCCAGCACCGCCAGGGCGATGATGGTGAAGCGCTGGTCAAAGTTGAACATGCCCTCCAGGGCCTTGCCCCCGGCGAGCATGACGACCGCCATCTGGGCGATGATCCACAGCACCAGCGAACACACGGCGAAGATGTAGCGGCAGGTTTTATTGTAGCGCCGCTCGAGGAATTCGGGCATCGTGTAGATGCCGCCGCGCATGTAGTAGGGCAGGAAGACCCAGATCAGGGCCGAGAAGGTGAACCAGTTGCCCCATTCCCACTGGGCCACGACAAAGCCGGTCGCATAAGCAATACCGACCATGCCAATGAAATGCTCGGTGCTGATGTTGGCCGCGATGATCGATCCGCCGATGGCGTACCAGGGGAGGCGTTCACCGGCCAGAAAGTAGTCCTTGGCCGCACTCTTGTTGCGACGGGCCACCCAGAGGCCCAGCGCAATGTTGAACGCGATATAGATGACGAACAACGTCAGATCGATCGGATTATTGAACATAGTCGGTCAGGTCGAACTCACCAGTCTGGTCAACTGTTGGGAACACGCATCGATCAGCCGCGCGAGGGCCGGCCGGTCGAACGGGCTCTGCCACACCTGATAAATGTCCAGGTCGTAAAGCTCCGGCGGGCTCAGGTATCCGCACGAGCCGTTCACCAGGTTCATGACCACGACGGCATGATCGGGGAAGCGCCCCCGCAGGGCAAGCTGAAAGTGTGAATAGGTCTCGTTGGGCTGCCCGACGAACAGGGCCTGGCCGACGCGCCAGATCCACGCCGGCATGGGGCAGTCGGGCCCGGGCCCAACCTGCCGCACGATGCGCAGCTTGCGGCGGATGCGCTCGGCCATGGTGCGGTCAGAGCACACGGCCAGCTCGCGCTCCAGTTCTTCGGCCTCAGGCAGGACCTTGAGCGGCAGGGGGACATCGATGCGAACGGCCGCAACGGCCGAAGATGGCTCGAGGGATCCCCGTCGCCAGGTCGCCAGCGGGGCACCGGATTCGACCACGCCGGCATACTCCAGCATCGTCTTGGGCGGCAGCATCCCTTCCAGCACGGCCAGCACGGCGTAGCCGAGTCGCCGGCCGTTGGCGTCGGCGATGGCCGTGTCACCCACGTACTGCTCGCGCGGTGAAAGCTGCCCCGAGGCGCCTTGCAGAAACAGACACAGCCCGCCGGCGTCGCGCTCCACCACTTCGCGCATGGCCCCCACGTAGTCCGGCGAAAGCAGCTTGTTGTCCCACGCCAGTGTCGTCGGGTGGCAGGCATAGTTGACCAGCGTGGCCAGCACGCCGCCGGAGGCATCGGTCACCCGGCCCACCAGCAGCGTATCGTCGGCCGGTTCGCCCGGGTTGTAGCCGCACACGATACGGCCGCCATCCGGCTCGGGCAGATCGCGGTTCGTGGCCAGGTCGCATCGTCCATAGCCCCAGGTCATCACCCCCGGTGCGATCCGGGTGATAGCCTCACGGGTTGCCTCCAGCAGCGCCGCTCGTATTCGCTCCACGTACGGGCGAATGAGCTGGCCGCCGGGCTTGTCGGCATCGGCGGTGCACAGCGATGAGCCCGCGTGCGTGTGCGTGCACCCGAGCATGACCCGGGCGGGATCGAGACCCAATTCCTCGACAAGAGCGCCGCGCACAAACCACTCGTCGGAGCCAAGCTGCCACCAGCCCCCGTCCATTTCGGCCAGAACGAGTGGCGGACTGTCTGAGTGCTCGCGAATCGCCATGACGCTGACAGCCATGGGGCGATGAACACCGGCGGCCGTATCGTGCCTGGCCGCGCCCCAGCTGCGGTTGTAGATGCCCATCGGTGGCGTGATGTCCCGCCGGGCCACGCCGATTTCAACGGCCGCGGAAGGGGGGATCTGTGCCGGCGGGGATGTTGATGCGTTTGTTTGGTTGAGAGTTGGCATAGTGGTCAGTTTTCACTTCTCAGCGGTCATCACTCATCACTCATTACTCATCACTTCTTCAGCCCCTCACCGCTTCCATAACCAGGTCGAACAGCCGGTCCACCTCGCGCCGGGTCTCCTCATCGAGGTGGAACCCTACCGGGCCACGAACGAGCGTGTTGCGGAACACGCCCTGCTTGACCAGCAGATACTTTTCGACGGCCAGGAAGGCGTCCAGGCTGTTCTGCACCGCCACCAGCGACGAGATGGGCAGCGAAAGCTGGTAAATGCGCCGTTCGTCACCGACCTGCAATGCCTGCCACAGGGCCACCAGCCCGGTGATGAGATCCGCTCCCGGCATCGTGCCCACGATCCCACGGCGGAAGCTGTCCACCAGGGCGATTCCGCCGGTGCCTTCGAAGACCCTGGCCTTTCCGCCGGCGGCTTCGCGCATGGCGCTCAGCCGCGGGCCGATCGGGGTAGCCTCGGGCTTGAACAGCACGCGCTGGCCGAAGTCTCTCAGAAGTTGCGACTGCAACTCGATGGACATCGGGCGGCCCACGTAGCCGCTGGCATCCTGAACGATGACCGGCAGTCCGATGGCCCGGATGATCCGCTCGTAGTAGCGCCGCAGCTCGGATTCGCCGATGCCGATCGAAACGGGGGGAATGGCCATCACCGCGTCGGCGCCGACCGCCTCGGCCTGACGGGCGTACCGCTCGGCGGTGTGACTGCTCTCGGCGCCGACACTGATGACCACCACGCCGCGCTCACGGCCGAACGCGCACGCCTTCTCCGCGAGCTGCTCGCGCTCCTCGCTGGAAAGTCGCAGAATCTCCGAGACCATGGCCATGACGATCCCGTCGGCGCCCTGGTCATAGAGCCACGCAATCTCGCGCTGGAGCGTGCCGAAATCGATGCGCTCGTCTTCGTGATAGGGGGTCTGGAAGACGGGCAGAACGCCACGCAGCTCGCGGTTCCTGGGGGTATCCGGCTGATTCGTTCCTGCGGCCATTCGCGCTCCTCGAGGTTCGAATTTCTGACTCAGACGAGTATCCCAGAAAACGCGCGGACCGCAACTGCCGGATCCGTGACCCGATCGACGAGCATCAGAGCCCCAAGCGCAAGCGAGGGGGATTCGGTTGCTGCGGTACCCTCGGTGTATTGGCCTTCGACGAATTGGCCCCACGCTTGCGCTCAGGGCTCCGACGAGCCTCATCGCATGAACGGTCACCCGCGCCGGCGCGCCGGCATGCCTTGGCCCGCGCCTCTTGCTCTCCGCGGTCACTTGCGTAATCTGTTACCATAAGATCCTTTCCTGGATACTCTCGTGCGGAGGCAGGTCATGGCACAGCGGATGGATACGAACAGCGTTGGTCGTCCCCAAGGCGTCCCGCGGCGCAGCTTTCTCGCCGGCGCGGCGGCCGTGGGGTTGACCATCGTGAAGGCCCGCTCTGTCCGCGGCAGCGAGGCCAACTCGACCATCGAGCTGGGCCTGCTGGGCTGCGGCGGGCGCGGCAACTGGATCGTGCCGCTGTTCCAGAAGCACGGCAAGTACAAGTTCGTGGCCTGCGGCGACTACTACCAGGAGCACGTGGACCGGACCGGCGAGAAGCACGGGATTCCAGCCGATCGGCGGTACACGACGCTGTCGGCCTATAAGAAGATGCTGGCCAGCAAGCTCGATGCGGTGGTGATCGAGACTCCGCCGTACTTTCATCCCGAGCAGGCCGCCGCGGCCGTCGAGGCCGGCAAGCACGTCTACCTGGCCAAGCCGATCGCGGTGGATGTCCCCGGCTGCCAGAGCATCGCTGCGTCCGGGCGCAAGGCCACCGAAAAGAAGCTCGTGTTCCTGGTGGACTTCCAGACCCGGGCCAACCAGTACTACCGTGAGGCCGCCCGGCGCATCCACGACGGCCAGATCGGTCGGCTGATTTGCGGCGAGGCCCACTATCCGTGCGGGGTCATGCGTATCGTCGCCCCCAAGTCCCCGGAGGATCGCCTGCGCCAGTGGTACTGCAACCGGGCGCTCTCGGGCGATTTCATCGTCGAGCAGAGCATCCACGCCCTGGACGTGGCCAGTTGGCTGATCAACGCCGAACCGCTGCACGCCTATGGCAAGGGCGCCAGTAAAGGTCTGCGGCCGTACGGCGACATCTACGACCACTTCAACCTGCTTTATGAGTACCCGGACGATTTCATGCTCTCCTTCGATTGTGTCCAGATGGTGCACGGCGCGCCGGCCCAGATCGCCTGCCGGATCTACGGCCAGGACGGCACGGTGGATACCGACTACTACGGCCATGTCTGGATGCACACCAAGGATCCCAAGCGTGACATGCAAGGCAAGACCAACGACATGAACGCCAGCGGGACGGCCGTAAATATCGCCGAA
>BTUC01000073.1:0-21310 GCA_045863575.1 Phycisphaerae bacterium | reverse complement strand
CGGGTTGCGGGTCCGCTCGAGGGTGCGCCCGCCGATTCCCGCGGCCCCGTCGCGGCGCCGGGCGGCCAGGCAAGCCAGCCAGTCCCGCTCCAGCACGACGTCGGCGTCGCAGGAGGCCACCCAGGGGTGCACGGCCGTCAGCAGGGCCTGGTTGCGCGCTGCGCCCAATGTCGCTCCGGTCTGCTCGAGAACCCGGATGCCGGTCTGCCGCGCAACGGCCAGCGTCTCATCGCTGCTCCGGGGATCAGCCAGGATGAACAGCTCGTCCGGCGGCCTTGTCTGGGCGAGGATCGATTCTACGCACGGCCCCAGCGTGCGGGCGGCGTTGCGGGCGGGAACGTAGAAGCTGATGGGCGAATCGTTCATCACGGCAATCGACACGTTCCTTCCCGGGCAGCCTGCGGCTCCATTCTGGGCGCGGTCCAGACGCGGGGGGGGATTCGTGGGATGCGTCGTTCCGGGCGTTGCAGGGGAGCCTCCGGCAGTTCGATTCTTCCGGCCAGCCACCGTTCCAGCGAGGGCTTGTCCAGAGGCATATTGCCCAGCCGTCCGGCCTCCACCGCCGCCGCAGCACTGCCCAGATAAGCGGCCTGCATCAGGTTGCCGCCCGCCACCAGCGTGAGCGTGGCCGTGGCCAGCAGTGCGTCCCCACATCCCAATGGGTCAAGCACCGGCTCGGCCAGAGAACGAAGGTATTCACTTTTCAGACGGCCCCGCCATTCGGCGCTGTCGCGATCCTGTGAGGGCCGGTCGAAAGTCACCAGCCCCTTATTGCCCAAGGTGACCAGCATCTGCCGGACCTGCGTTGCCTCCAGGACGTTGTACGCCACGCTGGAGAGTCCCTGCTCGAAGTCGTGGACGGCACTGCGAAGCTCCCGCTCAGTCGGGCACAGCAGGTCTGCACGAGCGAACTGGAGAAGTCGGCCGCGCGGGCCGCTCACATCGGCGCTGACGAAGGGGGATCGCTCCGAGGTGGCCGCTGCGATCCGCTCCAGAAGACCGCGGGTGAGCGTGCCATAACCGAAATCGCAGTAGATGATCGCATCGAGTTGATCCACCCAGCTTTGCACGCGATCGCCGGCCTCCCGCTCCGAGGTGCTGTCCAACGGATGCGACTGCGCGTCTTCGACGCGGAAGAGCTTGCTGGTCTCCACCAGGAAGCGAGTTTTCTCCGGCAGGCGTTCGCGGCAGCTCACCAGGTGGGTGGTGACGCCTTCGTTTTCAAGTACGTCAGTCGCCAGTCGTGAGGCCTCGTCCCGAGCGGCGCTGGTCAGCAGGTATGGGCGCGCGCCCAGGCCGGCCAGGTGCCGGGCCACGATGGCGGCACCACCGACGAAAACCTTCTCCTCCTGGCGCGACAGCGACATCATGGGGGCCTCGCTGGCCACGTCGGTCGCATCACAGAACACGTAGCGGTCGATGATCAAATCGCCAACCACCAGCACGCGCAGGTTGGCGAAGCCGGACAGCAGTCTCCGGCACGATTCCCGGTCAATGTTGTGACGGCGGCAAAACAGCGCCAGACGCTGCTCATCCAGGGATGACTCCCTGCCCAGCGCCTCGATCAGCTTGGTCGAACTGAAGACCACATCGCCGCTGCTGAAGATCACCCGGCCGCCGTATCCGCAGACCACGGCACGTTCGGCCTCGAAGCCCGGATCCTGGCTCGCCTCGTACTCGCGGCCCTTGACGTAAACGTCCGGACGGAGCTGTGAGAGGAGCTCACCGGCTGTCGGGTGGGGATTGACGTAGACAAGGTCAACTGCCTCCAGGGCGGCCAGGCTTTCGGCACGCAGCTCCTCAGGGATGTAGGGACGCTGGTGGCCCTTCGAGATCTGGGCATCACCGGTCAGGGAGGCGACTAGCAGATCGCCCTGACGTCGCGCGAATTCCAAATATCGGACGTGGCCCGGGTGAACGATGTCAAAGCAACCGTGACAATGCACAACGCGGAGGGCTTGCGAGCGGGCGACCCGGACGCGTTCCAACAGCTCAGCCAGATTGACGATCTTGTCCGCCAAGCCCATGCTCCTGAGACTTTGAGGCCCCTTTAGTGTTCGATTAGAACGCTATTTAGGTGGGCCGCGGCATTGAAGTTCGCTGATTTATCGGCAATCCGGCGGGAAGGCCTGTAAGCTGTGAAGCACGGGAATCTACGGTGAGGGTAGGGGTGCTCCTACGAGACCGGC
Source organism: Phycisphaerae bacterium (assembly GCA_045863575.1). Taxonomy (GTDB): domain Bacteria; phylum Planctomycetota; class Phycisphaerae; order UBA1845; family PWPN01; genus JAAXZI01. Next base: position 19,121 of record BTUC01000073.1, on the reverse strand, counting down.
TCATCTGTAATTTATGGTTCAATATTTAAATCAATGATTTTTAAGCGGTCGCGGTTCGGAACGGGTTCAAGCTGATCTTTGGAGCGGACTTGAGCTGGCCGCTGTCGGCTCCTTGGGGCGAAGGGGAGAGTTCGCGCAGAAATCGCACATTTTCTCCCCTTGCAATCCGGCAGGAACTGGGTTACTATCGGAGCCGGCTGGACACAGCGAGCGCAGGGGTGGAGATTGAGAGAGCCGGGCTGCGCGTGCTCACCTCTTCGTGCTCCACCTGAAACTGCTGACATGTGCGGATTCACCGCGTGTTGCACGCGGATTTCCATAGCGCTTTTCCCCTCCGGAAAACGCCGGGCCGTCTTCGGACGCCCGGTGTTTTCTTATTTACCTCTCCATCGCGATGAAGGCCGGTTCCTGCCTTGGCCGATGAAGAAAGACGGCGCAGTAGCAGTCTGCGCTGCGGGAGTGATCGGCCATGGGAACGATCTCGTCGAGTGTCGGCCTTATCTCCGGCATGGACATCCAGCAATTGGTGACGCAGCTCATGGCCATCGAGGCCCGGCCGCTGAACCTGCTCAAGCAGCGCATCCAGACCACGGTCCAACAGCAGACCGCGTTCACGGAGTTGAGCGCCCGGCTGACGGCCGCCAAAAGCGCGGTGCAGCGACTGGCCCTGGCATCATCCTATTCCGTCACCCGAACCACCAGCTCGCAGCCAGAAGTTCTGACTGCCAGTGCGTCCGCGGGAGCCGCTCTGGACAGCTACACCTTTCAGGTGCGGTCACTGGTCACCACGCATCAGCTCGTCTCCGGCGGCTTCGCCGATCGGGATCGCACCCCCGTTGGCGGCGGCACCCTGACGTTTGAAATGGGCCAGGGCAGGATCGACTCGGCCACCGCCCTGTCGACATTGAACGGTTTTCAAGGCGTGCGCCGCGGGACCATACGGATCACCGACCGTTCGGGAGCTTCCGCCGACGTTGATCTGCGCGCGGCGGTCACGGTGAACGACGTTCTGGAGGCGATCAACTCGCAGACCGGCGTGAGCGTCCAGGCGAAGGTGAGCGGCGATCGGATCGTGCTCGTCGACCAGTCAGGAGGCAGCACGGCCAGTTTGCGCGTGCAGGACATCGGCGGCGGCTTCGCGGCCACCGATCTGGGCATCGCCGGGACCGCCGCTGTCGGTGCGATGCAGATGGTCGGATCAGACCTTGTGAGTCTCTCGGACGCCGCCCGGTTGTCGCTGCTCAACGATGGGCGCGGGGTGCGCACCCAGTCCGGAGGCGTGGGCGACGATCTTCGCTTCACGCTGCGCGACGGGCGGGAGATTACCGTCAGCCTCTCCGGCAACGTGTCGTTCCAGACCCGTCTCGCGAGCCTTAACGACGGCCGGGGCGTGCAGCAGCCGGGTACCATTCGCATCACCAATCGGGCGGGTGCATCGCAGGACATCACCATCGACGGCGCCAGTACGCTTCAGGATGTGGCCAATGCCATCGGCAACGCGGGCCTCTCCGTCTCCGTGAGCCTTTCCGGTTCGCGGATGGTTTTGACCGACTCCTCCGGCGGCACGAGTTCCAACTTCAAGATCGAGGACGTCAGCGGCACGGCCGCGGCCGATCTGGGAATCGTGGCCGATAGTGCCGTCAACTCCATCAGCGGCGCGAGCATCTATCGCGTCAACACGCTCGGAGGCGTGTTCCGGGCCATCCAGTATGCCGCCGGGAACGACGGCGCCCTGAGCGCTGCGGTTGACGGCAACGGCATCACGCTGACGGACCACACGGTCGGCGCGTTCGAGAGCAGCGTTGAAGCCATCGCGGGCTCACAGGCGCTTCAGGATCTGGGCCTGTCGGCGGGCTTTGACGCCGGAGGCAGCCTCCGCTCGCGCGACCTCGTTGCCGGACTCAATACGGTCCTGCTCGCCTCGCTCAATGGCGGCCGTGGAGTTACCGCCGGCGACGTTCAGTTTACGCGCCGCGACGGCAGCAATGTGGTCGTCTCGCTGGCGGGCGCGCAGTCCCTCGGGGACATCATCGAGCGAATCAACTCCGCGGAGGTTTCTCCGGGGGTTTCCGCCGGCCTGTCGGCCCGCCTGGATGCCGGCGGCACGGGAATCGTGATCACGGATTCGACGGCCGGCGCGGGAACGCTGGCGGTGAGCGATCTTTCCGGAACCGCCGCCGCGGATCTCCGCCTGACCTCGTCGGCACCTGACACGGTGGGTAGCGGTGATCTGCAGCGCCAGTACATCTCGGAGAACACGCTGCTCAGCGCGCTCAACGGCGGGCGCGGAATCAGTTACTCTCGCCTGCAAATCACGACCAGTGACGGCCGAACGGCGAACCTCTCGCTCAGCGCGGGGGCTCACCAGACGATCGGACAGGTGATCCGCGCGATCAATGACCTGGACCTGGACGTGGAGGCACGGATCAACGCCAACGGTGACGGCATCGAACTGGTGGACAATGCCAGCGGGGCCGGCCGGCTCAAGGTGACAGAGCAGGGCTCGGGGACGATGGCCGCCGATCTGGGCATCCTGGGTGAGGCGGCCGAGGGCGAGACCGTCCTGACCGGCAGCTTCGCCCGCAGCGTGACGATCGGTGCGGGCGACACGCTGGACCAGGTGGCCAGCAAGATCAACGCGGCCAAGGCAGGCGTGACCGCACGTATCGTCAACGACGGCACGGTCGGTGCGCCCTATCGGCTGGTGCTGACTTCGTCGACCAGCGGTTTGAGGGGCGAACTGGCTTACAGCACCGGATCGACCGGCCTGTCGCTGCGGACCTTGACCCAGGCCCGCGACGCGGTCCTGGTGGTCGGCGGTGGCGATTCCGCCGATCCCATCGTGGTCACCAGCTCCAGCAACACCATTACCGACGTGGTGGAAGGCGTGACCCTCAACCTGCTGGGCACCAGCAACTCGCCCGTCACGGTGCAGGTCGACCGCGACATCGAAAGCGTGGTCACCGACATCGGCACCTTCGTGAAGACGTTCAACGATGCGATGGATCGCATCGCCGAACTGACCAAGTTCATTCCCGAAACCGAGACCAAGGGAATCCTCCTGGGCGACAGCACCGTTCAGCGGATCCAGAGCCGCCTCTATGCGCAGGTAAACCGGGCTTTGGGCGGCGATGCCGCGCTTCAGCGGCTTTCGCAGATCGGCGTGACCCTGGACAAGGCCCGGCTGAAATTCGATTCCCAGAAGTTCCGCGACACCTTTGGGGACAATGAAGACGCGGTCAAGGAGCTGTTCACGCTGGTTACGCAGGACAGCGAAGGAAAGCCGGTCAAGCAGGGCATTGCCGCGCGGCTCAGCGACGAACTGGACAATATCGTCAACGCATCCACCGGCCTGATCGGAAGGAAGAACGAAACGTTGCAGGATCGCGTGGACCTGTACAACCGCCGGGCGACCGACATGCAGGAACTGTTGGACCTGAAGGAGGCCCGGCTCTACGCCAAGTTCCAGGCCATGGAGACGGCATTGGCCCGGCTCCAGGCTCAACAGGCGTCTCTGGGTGCTCTTTCCAGCGCTGTGACCACGGCGGCCAGCGGTCTCAGCTTCGCCTGACGGCGATCCGTCCCGGGTTTGGGCCGGAATGTACTGAATCGCCGGCCCGACCCAACCGATAACACAGACCGGTTATGGGAAACGCCTCAGACGAATATCTCCGTAACACGGTCATGACGGCCACGCCAGAGCAACTGCACCTGATGCTCTACGACGGGGCCATCCGGTTTACCCGCCAGGGTATTGAAGGCGTCCAGCGCCAGAACTGGGAGGACGTCTTCAACGGCTTCAGCCGGGCTCAGAAGATCGTCCTCGAATTGCTCAACTCGCTCAACCCGGAAGTCGATCGCGCCCTGTGCAGCCGCATGGCGGGTCTCTACAACTTCATCTACCGCAAACTGGTAGACGCCGGCGTGCAGCGGGACGCCGCTCCGGCGCAAGAGGCGCTCAAGCTCCTCGAGTACCAGCGGGAAACCTGGCTGCTGCTCATGGACAAGCTCCGCAGCGAGGGCGGTTCCGCTCGCCCGACCGGCCCGATGGAAGCCGTCGAGAGCCCGGACGATAACCTGTACGGCACACTCAGCGTGCAGGGCTGAAGGATCCAGCGCCGCTTGACCCTTTCCCGGGCGGTTCCTATATTCCCTTTCAGCATCAGGAGCTTACCGCTCGGATTGCCTCTCGCGTCGGCCTGCGTGCAAGCCGATTGGATTATCGACCAGGAGAGATACACATGAGGCTTGCCCCTCCGGCAGGAGCTGTGGATCGAGCCAGGATCCGCGATGTCGCCATGGCCTTCCTGATGGCGGTGTGCATCAGTGCATCGTCCCGGGCGCAAAGCCCCTCGACCGCACCGGCCGGAGCGGATGCCGAAGCAATTGTGGCCCAGGCCGGAACCGCTCTCAAGGAGAACAACTACGACGAGGCCCGGCGCCTTCTCGAGCCGCTGGTCCAAGCCGGTTCCGCCTCCCCTGAGGCCGTGATGTACCTCGGTTTTGCATACGAGCAGCTCGCCAGAGCCGTCGAACAGACGAGTGCGGCAGCTCCGAACGCTGCCCAGCACCGGGACCTGGTCAACAAAACGGTCGATTTGTACCTGCGGTCCGGCCAGGAATTCCGGAGGGCGGGCAATCTCCGCATGGCCGAGGAGGTCTACAACCGTCTGCTGACCATCCAGCCGGCCAACCCACCGGCCATGCTCGGGTCGGCCCGCGTTCAGGCGGCGCGCGGCTCCCGGCTCCGGGCGATTCAACTCTACAGATCGTATCTGAAATCGCGCGAGGGACAGCAGGATCTCGATGCCCACCTGGAAGTCGCCCGGCTGTATAACGCGGAGGGACACTGGCGCCTGGCAGTGGATGTACTGGAGAAGTTGAAGCCAGCCACACCCGAGATGGAGCGCGAGTTGGCTCAGGCCTACGTCACCGGTCAGCGCCTGGACAAAGCCAAGGAGCACGCCGACCGTGCCGCCAGGTCCGAGCCGGACAGTCCCGAGGCCCGCTTCCTGCTCGCGGCCGTGCTGCTGAGTCCCGGTCCCACCAGTGATCCCCAGAAGGCCGCCAGCGAGGCGGCAGAGGCGGTCCGTCTGGGACAAGTACAGGCGGCGGCCGACCCGGGAGATGAGAGACTCTGGAGGAATCTGGACCAGTACTTCTCGCAGTACCAGCGGGCGTTGCAGACCCTCCTGGGGCAGCCCGGCGCCGATCCCCGCCTGATCATCCGGCTGGCGCAGGTGATCGATCAGCAGGGGGAAGTCGCCCGAAAACTGAGTCAATACCGTGCCCTGTCAGTTCTCAAGGAGGTGGTGGGGCCGTCTGATCCTCCGCCCGGGCAAAGGGCCGCTTTTGAGGAGGTGCTCGCCGCCCTGGCTGAACGTCAGCTCGGCATGGGCCAGACCACTGAAGCGGCCGAGACCGCGCGGCGCCTGCTGAAACTGGACGAGAACCACCCGGTCGCCCGGGGGATCCTGGATGCCGTGAGCACGCGGCCCGCGCCGTAGGGTCGCGGCCGGTCAGCCCGCCTGGGGGGAGGAACGCGTGTGCGCGCGGATCCTCTTCAGAAGATGCCTGGCCGTGCCGGCTCTTCCCCGCGACCATCTTCCCTGTTATTATGGATAGCTCGACCCAGGGTAACCGTGGCGGTGCCATAGCGCTTCCGTCATGGACGGATCGCAAAAGCGAAGCGGGCCGGTGCATGGCCGCCGGCACGGAAACGACGTCAGGGCTGGAGCGCCCGCCTGCCGCGGTCCACTCTCCACCTGTTGATACAGGCTGCACGGACGCTACGGCCCGCGTTCCCAAGCAGGTGATAGTTCAGACTATGTCCGATTTCCAGATCCAACCGTCGCAGCGTATTTCCCGCCTGCCCCCTTACCTGTTTGCGCGAATCAATGCCCTCAAGCACCAGAAGCGTCAGCAGGGTGTGGATATTATCGACCTGGGAATGGGTAATCCCACCGACCCCACGCCCGAGCCGATCGTCGAGAAGCTGTGTGAAGCGGTCCGCGATTCGCGCAATCATCGCTACAGCGTGTCCAAAGGTTTGTTCAACCTGCGCCGTGACGTGGCCCGCAACTATCGGGAGAAATACGGCGTGGAGCTGGATCCGGACACCGAGATCATTGCCTGCATCGGCAGCAAGGAGGGCATCAGTCACCTCCTGCTGGCCATGCTGGGCCCCGGCGATACGGCCGTAGTGGGGGACCCTGCCTTTCCCATCCATGTCTACGGCGTGGCCTTGGCGGGGGCCAACGTGATTTCAGTGCGGCTGGGTAACGACGAAGCCTTCCTCAACCGCATCCAGTACGTCATCGAGCACCTGTTCCCGCGGCCGAAGCTGATGATCCTGAACTACCCGCACAATCCCTCGGCCATTACCGTCGATCCGCCGTTCTTCAATGCGGTGGTCGAGCTCGCGAAGCAGTACGGTGTAGCGGTTATCCACGACTTCGCCTACGGCGAGACCTGCTTCGACGGGTACAAGGCCCCCAGCTTTCTCTCGGCGGATGGGGCCAAGGATGTCGGCGTCGAGTTCACCACCATGAGCAAGCCGTACAACATGGCCGGTTGGCGCATTGGTTTTTGCGCAGGTAACCGGGCCATGGTGGAGGCCCTGGCGACCATCAAGGGCTACTACGACTACGGGATTTTCCAGCCCGTGCAGATCGCTTCCATCATCGCCCTGCGGCATTGTCAGGACGCCGTGGCCGAGCAGTGCAGGATCTACCAGGGACGCCGCGACGTCGTGCTGGCCGGCTGCGAGCGTCTGGGATGGCAGGCCGAGCGTTGCCGTGCGAGCATGTTCGTCTGGGCCCGCGTCCGCGATGAACATCTGGCCGGCCAGGGCACTATTGACTTTGCCATGCGCATGCTGGAGGAGGCGGAGGTCGCCTTGGCTCCGGGCCGGGCCTTCGGCGAGAACGGCGAAGGCTACGTGCGGATCGCACTGGTGGAGAACGAGCAGCGTCTCCGCCAGGCCATGCGCCAGCTCGATTACGCCTTGAACAAACGCCCCGCTAAGGTTTAACGACAGTCCGTCGCGTGCAACTGACCACGGACAACCGACCACTGACCAAAGACCATGATCGCCATCGTCGATTACGGAATGGGCAATCTGCGGAGCGTTCAGAAGGGTTTTGAACGTGTAGGTGCGGCTGCGCGCATCGTTCAGCACGCAGAGGACATCCGTGCCGCAGACAAGGTCGTGCTGCCGGGCGTGGGTGCGTTCCGGGACGCCATCGGGCATATTCGAGAACAGGGACTTATCGAGCCGCTTGTCGAAGTCGCCCGTTCCGGCAGGCCCTTCCTGGGCATTTGCCTGGGCCTGCAACTGCTGTTTGACGTATCCCATGAGGATGGGCGTTTCGATGGTCTGGGGCTTGTGCCCGGAGAGGTGCTGCGTTTTGACTTTTCGGATCTGCCCGGCGGGCGGGACCTGAAGATCCCGCACATGGGCTGGAACGCGCTGAACTGGTCTCGGCCGTGCCCGCTCATGAAGGGGCTGGAGAGCGGGACATACTTCTACTTTGTGCATTCCTACTACGTGGCTCCCGCCGATCCGGAGGCCAGCTTCGGACTCTGCCATTACGGCCGCGACTTCACGGCCATGATCTGGCGCGGCAACCTCTTCGCCACTCAGTTCCATCCGGAGAAAAGCCAGTCGGTCGGGCTGACCATGCTTCGCAACTTCGCGGAGCTCTAAACAGAGCTTCCGAAAACCGAAAGCAAGGAGCCGCGGGCTTTAGCCCGCGCGGCCGCCCGGCGTCGGAGAACGGTGATTCACGTGTCATGTGGGCCTGGCGAGAAGCCCACCGTGGCATGAGCCTGCTGGAGTGCGTCGGTGGATGCTCTGGGCCTCAGTTTTGACGAGCTGTGCGCGGCCCTGGGCGCGGCGCAACATCAGATCAAGGCGCTGCGGCCGCGGTACCGGGGGCTCATGGCCGGACGGCCGGACGCGGATGGGCTCAGCGCCGAGCCCCTGCCGGTCGTCCGTCGTGTCGAAGACGGCGATCTGACCAAGTTCATCCAGCGCACCCACGACGGGCTCGAAATCGAGAGCGTCGTCGTGCCCATGCAGCGGCGGGGCAAGGCCTGGAAGACACTGTGCGTCTCATCACAAATCGGTTGTGCCCGGGGATGCACGTTCTGCGAAACGGCCCAGCTCGGGTTGCTGCGTAACCTGACCACTGCGGAGATCGTCGGTCAGGTGGTGGCGGCCCGGCGGCTGGGCGAGCCGGTGCGCAACGTCGTGTTCATGGGCATGGGCGAGCCCTTCGACAACTTTGATGCCGTGACCCGCGCGGTGCGCGTGCTCACGGATCCCAACGGTACGCCCATCAAGTGGGATCGGGTGACCCTCTCGACGGTGGGGCGGACGGAAGGCATCCGCCGGCTGGCAGCGCTGCGCTGGCGCCGCGTCAACCTGGCCGTCTCACTCAACGCGCCCAACGACGCCATCCGCTCGCAGATCATGCCCATCAATCGCCTCGAGCCGATGGACAAGCTGCGCGAGGCACTGCTGGCTTATCCCCGGCGGCGGTGCCAGTTCTTCATGATCGAGTACGTGCTCATTCCCGGCGTCAATGACGCCCGCGAGCACGCGCTGGAGCTGGTGGAATACCTTCGTCCCGTCTACAGCGTGGTCAACGTGATTCCGTACAACCCGCGGCATGATTCCCCGTGGCCGGCGCCTGATGAGGAGAGGGTCACGCGCTTTCTTCACTGGCTCAAGGAAGCAGGCCAGAACTGCAAGCGACGGCTGACCAAAGGCCGGGACCTCATGGCCGCCTGCGGGCAACTCGGCAATCGCGCCCTGGCCCGGCGGTGAGTGACGGGTGAAGGCCTGAGCAGGGGGAGAGAGCGCCAACGTGTCTCCCGGCACCCTCGCACCTGGACAGCTTGCCGACGGCTGAGGAGACTGCCTCCGTTCAGGGGGCCGGCGCCGGTTGTGTCGTCGGTACGCTCACCGGGACGGCTCCTGCGCCTCCATCTCCTGGGCCGACCTCCAGGGCCTGCAGAATGGCTTCTCCGCCCTCCGGGCCCTGGAAGCGCAGGTCGATGATTCCGTTCTGCGGTTCAATATCCGCCAAGACTACGTCAACGGCCGTGTACATGCCGAGGGCGTGCCCGCCCGGCTCGGGGACGGTGAGCTGGTGGGCTTTGGCCGCGGTGGCCGCAATGTCCATATGGCGGATCGCCTCCCGGCCGTTCACGTGTACGGTGACCGTCCGCAGCTTGGGATCGATATTGCGCGTCTCGGCGAACATGAGGCGGGCGTAGTACTGGCCGGGTCCCACCGTGACGTGTACGTTGAACTGGCCGGCGTGGACCCCATATCGGTACAGCTCAGGATCCTCTGTGCCCGCGATGGCCAGTCTCTGCCGCTGTGTCCACCAGGTCTGGGCCACGGAATCGGCCATGTGCTTGAGCCGCACGGTGAACTCGGTCCCCGGAACCCAGGCATTTCCGTGTGAGTCGTATACGTCCGGACGGCCGGCGTATCCGAAGATCATCCGCTGCACATCGGCGGGGCCGTCACCCTCGCCGAAGCCATTCTCCCCCGTGGCCGAGGAGAACTGGATTCCCGCCACGTACACGTTGCTGCTCTGCGCATACGGGTTCTTCCGGCCGGTCGGTACGATTTTCAGCGTGTGCTCGCCGTTGTCCAGACCGCTGCGGTAGTAAAGCACCTCTCCTTCACGAGCGGCGGGGTTCCAGCAGTCCACGCCCACGAGCTGTCGGACGCCGTCGAGGTACACGTCCGCCTGTCCTCCGCGGGGATCCACTCGGCCAATCAGGCGCACCTGGTTGCCCGTGAAGGTAAAGGTCCGTTCGCCGGCCTCGCCGCTGGGCAGGGGAGCGATGGTCGGAGGCGACTCTTCGCCGAGTGCCTGCATCTCCGGTAGACGCAGCGTTTCGCCCGACCACTCCAGCGGGAAGTCGCCCTCGACGGTGACCTCCTCGGCGAAGTCGTGCCGGATGGTGACGATGCAGTCTCCGTTGGGTAGCGGCTTGACGATGAATCCGTCGCCACCGATGTCGTCGCGCGGTTCGAGTTGTCGGCGGGTTTTCTGCTTGCCACTGACGTGGATGGCCGTCGGGACCGCATTGAGCCGCAGGACATCGATGGACAGTGGCGGCGCGTCGAAAGTGCGATACGTCACCGAACGTTGCCCGTAGCGGACAAAAGTAACCACGGACGTGCTGCGGACGATGTGATTCTCGCGAGCGGCTCCGAACTCTTCCGGCATCCAGGCAATGGCGGCCAGGCAGTGTTTCAGGGCCATCGGGTGGGCGATCTTGAACCAGTCGCCGGCCACGATGGGCCCGCCGTCGATGTTGTCTTCGACCACGCCGGTCTCGTGCGCGTCATACGTGGCTAGAATCATCTGGCGGCGGGCCTGCTCACGGGCCCAGGCGCTGCCGGTGAGCACCGCGTACTGAGCATACGTGTTCACCAGCTCCATGGGGCCGTACCAGAGGGAACGCCCGCAGCAGCCGGAAGATTCCGGGTAGGCCCATGCCCCGTGGTACACATCGCCGGCGGACTTGGGATCGACCGATGTACGATTGAGGAACAAAGTCAGGACGTTGCGGGCATCGCTCTTCCACGACGTGAAGTAGTCCGGGTTCTCCATGAAGTAACGCGCGGCGAACTCGGTGACGTTCTCAGCCTGCACCGGATCGTTCCAGTCCCAGTAGTTGCGGCCCCAGGTGTCGTTGACGGTCCACTGCGGCAGCAGCACGTCACGCAGATAAGCGCGTCCGACGTCGCGCGCCTCGAGGATGGCCCGCCACTGGCCGGTATATCCAGCGCGTACGAGTTCGTCCAGAAACGCGAGGATAAATACGATCCCACCGGTCTGGTGATCGTCGCTCCAGGGTGCGGCTTCCGGGTTGGCATAGCGGTTCCAGGGCGGCTGGCTTGGCGTCCGATCGCATTTCGCCGCCAGCAGGTCGCCCCAGTGTTTGGCGGCTTCCAGGTAACGCTCCTCGCCGGTCAACTGGGCTGCCCGGATCAGCGGGATGCCCACCTCCGCGACGATATCCAACTGGATCATTCCGGACGGATGGCAGTCGAAGTACGGTTTCCCCTTGATGGGCACACTGATCAGGAAACCGGGCCAGGGGTGTTCATCGGGCGTCTGGCAGTGCTCGAGCATGGTATCGGCCAGGTATCTGATGTGCGCGATCGCCGCCGGGTCGCCGCTGTAGCGGTAGTAATCCACCATGGACGTGAGGATATACGCGGCGCGCTGCCCCCAGTCTCCATTGGCCCAGTCGGGAAACGGCGGGATGGTGATGGTGCCGTCCGGGGCGATTTTCCAGGCGCCGCTGTAGACATATGCCGGCGCCGGCGTGGCGGCCGCGGGTGGCTGGACCCAGGGATAGCGCTTGAGCGTCTCGGCCGCAATGCGGACCCGCCAGTCCAACTGTCCGTTTTGCCCTTTGTACCACGGCGCGATCACGCCGTGCCGGTCGGCCACCGCCTCGTGAGCGTAGTAGCGCTTCTGCGTGGTGGCGCCCTGCAGGCGCCCACCGGTCGCGTGGCCGACGATCAGCAGGGCACAGGCTGCACAAAAAACAGCCCGGGGGCGGCAGGTGGCAGGGCGGCTGGTGAGTCTTTGCATGAGTCCATCTCCTGCAGGGACGGGGAATCGTTTCAGCCATCAATCGCCGCTTGTATAACACGATCCCGGTGGTCCTACAATTGTCTGATCAGGGCCATCGCTCTGAGGTCCGGGCCGGCCGCATCACGATCGGTTCGCAACGCCGGGTTCGCAGTGGGCTGGTACATGCTCGATCACGATGGGCTCGCACATGTGTTTGCACTGTCGCACTTGCCCACTTTGGCACCTGCTCACGGCACGGGCAGTTCCAGTCAAGGATTCCTGTCATGAGCCAGTACGCCTGCACGCTGGGCAAGACGCGGTACGCTTTCTCCGATCTCCGCGAACTGCTGGCCAAGGCGACACCGGCGCGTTCCGGCGATCAACTGGCCGGGCTTGCCGCCGGCAGCGCGGAGGAGCGCGTGGCCGCACGGATGGTGCTGGCGGATGTGCCCCTGACCGCATTTCTGAGCAAACCGATCATCCCCTATGAAGCCGACGAGGTGACCCGGCTCATTCTCGACACTCATGATGCGGATGCCTTTGCCCCGGTTGCAGGCTTGACCGTGGGGCAGTTCCGCGAGTGGTTGCTGGCATATGAAACGGATGCGGATCGCCTGTCTTCGGTCGCAACGGGTATTACGCCCGAGATGGCCGCGGCCGTCAGCAAGCTGATGCGAAACCAGGACCTCATTCTGGCCGCCAGCAAGTGTCGCGTGGTCACGCGTTTTCGCAACACCATCGGCCTGCCGGGGCGACTTTCCATCCGGCTGCAGCCCAATCACCCGACCGACGACCCGGCCGGCATCGCGGCGGCCATTCTCGACGGCCTGCTCTACGGCTGCGGTGACGCCGTGATTGGCATCAACCCGGCCACGGACAGCGTGCCGGCTGTTGTCCGCCTGCTCGAGATGCTGGATGGGCTCATTCACCAGTATGAGATCCCCACGCAGTCGTGCGTGCTCGCTCATGTGACCAGTCAGATGGCCGCTCTGGAGCGCAAAGCGCCGGTGGACCTCGTGTTCCAGTCCATCGCCGGCACCGAGGCGGCCAACGCCAGCTTTGGCATAAACCTGAAGCTCCTCGGCGAAGCTCGCGAGGCCGCGCAGACGCTCCAACGCGGCACAGTGGGGGATAACGTCATGTACTTTGAGACGGGCCAGGGTTCGGCGCTCTCGGCCGGCGCCCACCACGGCGTCGATCAACAGACCTGTGAGGCGCGGGCTTATGCCGTCGCCCGGCAGTTCAAGCCGCTGCTGGTCAACACGGTCGTCGGCTTTATTGGTCCGGAATACCTTTACGACGGCAAGCAGATCATCCGGGCGGGGTTGGAGGATCACTTCTGTGGCAAGCTGCTGGGCGTTCCCATGGGCTGTGACGTGTGCTATACGAACCACGCCCAGGCCGATCAGGATGACATGGACACGCTGTTGACGCTTCTGGGCGTCGCCGGCTGCAGCTACTTCATGGGCGTTCCCGGCGCTGACGACGTGATGCTCAACTACCAGTCCACCTCCTTTCATGACAGCCATTACCTCCGACAGGTGCTCGCGGTGCGGCCGGCTCCGGAGTTCGAGGAGTGGCTGGAGCGGATGCAGCTCATGCGCGAGGGAGTACGTCTGATGCCGATCGCCCCCGGCCATCAGTTGCTGGAAAGCATGGACACACTGGGCGGCGCGTCCGGCTCGCCGGTGATGTAGCGGCCGGCGTCCCTGCCGGCCGTTGGGTGTACTGATGAGGAGGCTTTACCCTGTTTGAAGAACTCACACATGCTCGCGATCCCTGGCCGGGCCTGCGGCGGCTTACGCCGGCGCGCATTGCGCTGGGTCGTTGCGGAGGGAGTGCCCCCACGCGTGAGACGCTCGCTTTCCAGTTGGACCACGCCCGGGCCCAGGACGCGGTCCATGCGCCGTTTCAGCCGGAAGTGCTTCAGCGTGAGCTGGGGGAATTGAACCTCGACGCGCTGATCGTGCATACGGCGGCGACAGATCGCCTGACCTACCTTCAGCGGCCGGACCTGGGTCGTCGCCTTGGTGAGGAAAGCCGACGGGTGCTCGGGGAACACGCCGCTCAGCAGCCTCCGGTGGATCTTGCCATTATCGTATCCGACGGGCTGTCTGCCCCGGCCGCTCACCGCCAGGCCGTTCCGTTGCTCAACGCGCTGTTAAGTCTGCTGCGGGAGGATGAGTGGTCCTTGGCCCCGATAGTGCTCGCGCCCAATGCCCGTGTGGCCGTCCAGGATGAGGCCGGCGACCTGCTCAAGGCGGCCCTGGCTCTGATTCTTCTTGGAGAGCGTCCCGGCCTGGGTTCGCCGGACAGCCTGGGCGCCTACCTCGTGTACGAACCCAGGCCCGGCCGCACCGATGCCGACCGGAACTGCGTCTCCAACATCCGTCCGCAGGGACTGCCCGCTCAACACGCCGCCCGGCGCATATTCTATCTGCTGAAGCAGGCCCGCCGTCATCGGCTCAGCGGCGTGGCATTGAAGGACGAAAGTGAGTTACTGGATCGGGCAGAAGCGAGACGGAGAGACGGAGAGTTGCAGCGAGAAAGAGAGTGAAGGTCGCCCGAGCTCTCTGTCTCTCATTCGCTCCGTCTCTCCGTCGCTCTCTGGCTACGCGCCCTGCATTCCGCCGGCGAGCCGCTGATCGCCGGTCCACACGGCGTACTCGCTCGGCTGGATGCGGGTGCCGTGGCGGCGGGCGTACACCTGCGTGAACTCCGCTCCCAGGAACACGATCAGCGACGAGTAGTAGACCCACACGATCAGGGCGACCAGTGATCCGGCGGCCCCATAAACCGAGCCCACGCTGCTGTAGCCAAGGTACAGGCCGATGAGCAGCTTGCCGAGGGTGAATAGCGCGCCGGTGACCAGCGCTCCGACCCACACGTCACGCCAACTGATCCGCACGTCGGGCAGCACTTTGAAGATCATCGCGAACAGCAGCGTGACCACGATCAGCGAAACCGCCAGGTTGATCACCTGCCACACCGGCGCCGGGCCGGGAAGCAGATGCGACATGGTGTTGCCGACCACAGATAGCGCCGTGCTGACCACCAGCGAAGCCAACAGCAGAAAGCCCACACCTGCGATCATGGCCAGGGACAACAGCCGCGTGCGGATGAAACCCCACACGCCCAGATCCGGCCGAGTCTTCACTTCCCAGATCTGGTTCAGCGCACTCTGTAGCTGGGCGAAGGCACCGGTAGCGCCCAGCAGCAGGGTAGCGATCCCCACCAGGGTGGCTATGGTGCCCTGCCCCTCCTGACCGGCATTCGCCAGTATGGTTCGCGTCACCTCCGCGCCCTGCGGTCCGACAAGCGTCTGGATCTGACTGACCAGTTGGCCGCTGACCGCGTCGCGGCCCCATACGGCCCCCGCGACGCGAAGCACCAGCAGCAGCAGAGGTGCAAGTGACAGCAGTGTGTAGAAGGAAAGCGCCGCCGCAAGTTGCAGAGCGCCATCCTCCATGAAATCCTTGACCGTTTGTTTGATGGCCGTGCCGATGTCGCGCATGATACAGATCCTTTCCCTCAACCCGGGTCACTGTCCAGCACGGCCGTTGCGAATTGGGCGATTGCCGGCTTGCCCTGAATGATCGTTCATTTCGGGTTCGAAGTATCGACCCCAGTCGCGGGCTGGTTTTCAGGGCTTCTTTCTATTACTTTTACCCTATGTGCGGCGGTCGGTGTAAAGGATGTTGCGGCTGCCCTGAGTTTCGGGCCTGGCATGCTGGCGCGGCCGAAGCGCTTGCTGTCGAGGTTCGTTGGCCGGCCTGCGGCATGGTCCTCGGGGTGGTTCACGCCGTGCCCCTGAAGATCTGGACCATGCCCGATCAACCCGAGTATGGGATCGCATATCGGGGACGGACATATCCCCTGAACGGGGACAAGGCCACAGGCAAGCATTACATCGAGATCGAGGGTTAACCTGGCCCAGGGCGGGTTGCGCGCACAGGCAACCGCCCGCAAACGGTCCGGACGCCCTCCGGTCTTGGCAGGGGGGCAGGTCAAGGGCAGTTACCCGTGGCCAGGGCGCCTGCCACTGCTAGCGCGGCGTGATCCGCACCTGGACTTCGTCGATGAAGTAGCTCAGTTGCGTCTCCCAGACGGCGCTGATGCCGAACGCCACCCAGAGGTAGCCACCGGTCGAGCTGGAGGTGTCATAGCGGAAGTCATAGCTCCGCCAGCCCGCCGACAGATTGGCCGCGGGCTGCTCGGCTACGTTAAAGTCGGCTTCTCGTTGGGCTTTGGCGCCTCCCGCATAGCTGACCACGCGCGCGAGGGTATTGAAGCTCTCCGACTCGCTCCACAAGACCAGGGTGATCTCGACTGTGTAGTCCGTGGAAGGATCCAGGTTGAAACGGCGCTCGAGCCAGATGGTGCCGTCATCCTGGCGGCCATCGAGGGAAAAGAGGGCCGAATATTGGCCTCGGAAAGCTCGCGCTGGACTCGCGGCGATGTTCCAGGCCACCGCCTGCCCGGGGTTGTTCGGGTCGGCGGGAACGTCCGCCGCGGGTTGCCAGTTACCCGCGCCGGCCTCAAACCCGTCCGCAAAGGTAATCGGTTCAGGCCCAGGAGTCACGGGCGGCGGAGCGAGTGAGCACGAGTTGACGCGCACAACGGTTGAGGCCAGTACCGGTACCAGCAGGGCGGCTATTGCCTTCATGGGCTGCTCCTTCATTCATCTCGGGTGGTGGAGGTCGCGTCTGCCTAATCGTATCCGCTCAACCTGTCCGGGCAAGAGCGGACCACGGGTAACGCGGCTGAGCTCGTTGACCCCGCGGCCCGCCGATGCTACCCTTGAGGCATCGTGGGCGGACCGCCAGTCGGGATTACAGTCCAGACAGCCTGCGAACTGCGCGTGAACCTCAGCTTTGCCGGCCCGCCTTGGAACCTGCCGAATGCCCCCGGATGCGGAATACCACGAGAATCACGACGAGGTCTGGTCCGCCCGGGCAGGCGCGACCATCCCGGCCGCCCGGATCCCCCCGGCCGTCCACCGCCTGGGCCCCTGGATTCGTTTTCAGCCCCTCGATGGCCCCGTGCTGGGGCGGGTGTATGCGGCGGGTCTGGCCCTGGGGGCCATTGGGCTGCTGGTGACGGCCGCGTGGCTGGCCCCGGGCGGGCGGCTGATGGGTACGCACCTCCAGCTCGGCCTGCCACCGTGTGGATTCGTGACCATGACCGGCTTGCCCTGTCCTACTTGCGGGATGACCACCGCTTTCGCATACACGGTCCGGGGGCGGGTTCTGGCGGCGGCTCAATCTCAGCTCGCGGGTCTGGTTCTGGCTATCGGCGTCATGGCGGTAGCCTTGGCATCGCTGTGGACCGCGTTGACCGGCCGTTATCCGGCCATCAACTGGTACCGGGTGAATCCGACCCGGTTCGTGTGGGCAGCGAGCTTCTTCTTTTTGGCGGCCTGGGGGCTTAAGATCGCCCTCGGCCTGCTGGATGGCAGTTTGCCGGTCAGGTGAGTGCAGGCAATTGGGGTGTTGGAGAAACGACGCATGACAGACGATCGGCTCAGACGGCCCGGCGGTCGACGACGCCCTCTGGTGGCATGGGGATGGGGGGCCTGCCTGCTTGCCGTCCTCACGCTCACCGGTTGCCAAGCGATCAAGGCGGCCGGTTATTGGATGGCTCCTAAGACCGAGAAGGTGGCTGCCGAGTACAACAAGCTGCCCGGCAAAAAAGTGGTCGTCTATGCCTGGGCCCCGCCTGAGGTCTTGTGGGATTATCCCAAGCTACGGCTGGATCTGGCCGCATACCTGAGCGCCTACCTTCAGAAGCACGTGAAGAACGTGACTGTGGTCGATCCCGTGCGCGTGGAGGCCTTCATCGAGCAGCGCAATGCTTTTGAACTGAGCCCGCTCGACGTGGGACGCGAGTTCAAGGCGGACGCGGTCGTGCATCTGTCCGTCTACCAGTTTTCGGTCCGTGATCCGGAAATGGCTCACTTCTACCGTGGGCGGGTGGGCGCGTCGGTGGTGGTTCACGACCTGGCCAACGCCGAGGCGCCGGAGCGGGTGGCGCTACAGGATGTGAAGGTGGCGGTTCCCGAGCAGGGGCCGGTGGGATTTGACCGCACGAACGCAGTGCAGATCCGGCAGGCGACCTATGACGCATTCACTGTGCAGACCGGTCAGAAATTTCATGAGTGGGAACGGGCGCTGGACTGACGCCCCGCGGAGAGATGGATGTCGATGGTCAGGCAAGTCTTCAGCAAGCGCGTCAGGCTCGTGGTGGTGGCCGGCATGGTGTCGGCGGCGTCCGGTTGCGGCCCCGAGCTGGGCGCGTGGATATATACGCTCAACCTGGTTCCCAAGCAGAAGATCCCAGCCGAGTACAAGCTGCCTCCCGGCCCGATCATGGTGCTGGTGGATGACGACCGCGACCTGATTCAACCCCCGCTGGCGCGGACCGCGCTGGTCGATGCGTTGGCCACCGAGTTGAAGGCCCATGAGCTCGCCGAGCGAGTGACCACCAACGAGGAACTTGCCCGCCTAAAGCAATCCGAATCCAAATTCGATCAGCGGGGGGCTCGCGAACTTGGTCAACTGGCCGGCGCGGACACCGTGATTCTGCTCAATACCCAGGCGTTCTCGCTCGAGGAGGATCTCGAGTTGATGGTCAACCCGGCGCGCTTCGCTGTCACTGTGCGGGTTATCAACGCCAAGGCGGAGTCGCGCGACCAGGTCCGCCTGTGGCCCGAGGAGAGCACCGAGCGCGACGGCCGGCTGGTGCAGATCGAAGTCAAGCCTCACGAAATGCGGTCCGCCAAGAAGACTTCCGAGGCCCACGAGAAGATGGCCTCCGTGTTGGCGGTCAAGATCGCCGAGTTGTTCTACGATCGCGAGTTGGAAGGCTGAAGGGGACTCGATGCGAAAAGCGGGCCGCCTGGATCCTGTCACGTGCATGCGAGTGCTGGGGCTTGGCGAGGCGGCCTCCGCCGTTCAGATCAAGCAGGCATACCGCGCATTGGCCCAGCGGCTGCACCCGGACAAGAGCGGCGACGATGAGGAATCTCGTCGGCGCTTTATCGAGGTCTGTCAGGCGTATCGCTGCCTGATCAAGGCCGCACGGCTCGCCGAGCAGGGCGCCATGCTGGGTGTGTGCTGCGCCTGCCGCGAATTCGGGGAAGTGCTGATCGGGCTGGATGGTCACACCCGCTGCCCGGCCTGCACCTTGCGCGCCCAGCCCCGGCCGTTGCTGCCCATGCCGGCGCTGATCGTGAAGCGTTGCTGGGCCAGTATTCTCCTGCTGGTCCTCTGCGGCCTGCTGCTGTTCGTGGATCGGCCGACCGGTGCCTTCGTGGCCGGCCTCACCGCTCTGGTCTCGCTGGCCGTGACCTGCATCCGGGTCCGTTATTGCGCCCGCCCTCGCGACCGGATGGCGGTGGTTACGGACCGTGCTCCCGGGGTATAATCCAGCCGATGCACTCGCCGAATCCCGGTAGCGCGGTATCGGTCGACCGCTGGCGTAGTGGCCGATCTAAAGTGCGGG